>CAYLNH010000148.1:0-17195 GCA_964384625.1 uncultured Lentisphaerales bacterium | reverse complement strand
CATACACGGAAAAGACATTGCCTGTCCCAAGATCATCTTAATTCAGCGCCATTCTGACCTAGCCTGATTGATTCACAAGCCTTCTGCTGCGAGCCGTCATTGCACTCAGTCTCAAGAACTTCCAGCTGACGCCGACCTCGGCGTATGACAATACGTTTGCGCCCGGCTTGCAGCCGTAAGTCCATGATCGTAAGCACACTGACGACTCTTCCTCCTTCGCCGTCGGCTACGGCGGACAAGCTGTTACAAAGTGTAAGAATCAACCAGGCTAGATGGGCTCGGCGTACGTTTTCCAGCCGGGGACGGAGGCCAAGCGCCGGTCCGGCCAGACGATGCCGAATAAGCGATGCGAGCATCGTGTTTTGACATCAACGCCCCCCCGAGCCGCAAACCCCGGGCAATCCGTGGCGGAAAGACTTCCGCCGAGACCATGCAGTCCGGAATGACCGTTGCGAAAGGACCCCCAGAACTGCGTTGCCGGCCGCCGCGGAGCTTGTCTTCTTGGAGGCCGGACATGAGAATGTGCACCATCCCAAACGCTTTTAAGTAAACGCCATTCTGACCTGGCAGATTGATCACTTCCTGCGGCGTCCTCGCAACTGTCTGCGATTGCAGCGTCAGGCGGTCGGATCCGGCGACTGCCGCTGAGCGAACTGTTTCTTCCTGGTTGACAACGGCGGTCTGAGGGCCGGCCGGGGTTCTCGTCAGACAACCGCTTCGGATCGGCCTTGACGCAGGTCTGACAACTCCAGGTACCAGTAGAGCCGGTCGAAGTCGTCGCGATCGAAACCACAGTGGACGCGGTCCGTGTAACGGATACCGAGAACGGACTGCGGGAAGCACAGCACAATTTCCATATGCTCGCGGTTGTGCTGCAGTTCCTGGACAGCCACGACTTCCCAGGAGACGCTTGCCGGCGGCCGGCTGCAGGCAAACTCCGCCGTCGGCGTGGCGCCGGTGGAGTCAAGGACCACCTTGACGCCGTCGGGGCCGAGTTCGACGACTCCGGCGGCTTTCGGGAACGTCAAGATACTGGCGGCAACGGCCGGTCCGGCCAGCAGCAAGCAGATGCTGCCCCTGCCGAACAACGTCGTCGTGACGGCAAACCAGATCATGGTCAGGAGTACGGTCAGTACGATTGCGGCGGCAACCAGCGAGACGAGTCGCAGTCGCAGGGACAGAAGCCGGCCGGCGCGGCAGCGGATCGTGGTTGTCGGCGCGGGCTTCATGGTGTATCTCACGGTTCTACCCCGAGAGACGGGGGCGCCCGGCGCGAATGTCAATCGGCGGGCGCCAACGGCAGGACCGTCAGACGGTTGCGGTAGGTGCCGGCAGTATGGCCGACGCTGTCCCAGCCGCGGCCGATGGACGTGCCGGCCAGCGAGATGCAGATGCTGCCGCTGCCGGTGTCGTCCCGACTCATCAGCGAGAACTGGATCGCGTTTTGCGGCAGTCCCCACCCGGCGGTCGGCGACAGGGCCGTACTGGCTTGTGCCGTCCAATCGGCGAGGGTGACGGCAAAGACCGGCTTGCCGGCGCTGTAAATGGTGATCACCAGGGGTTCACCGGCAGCCAGCGGACCGTGCGCCAGCTGCCGAAACGGGCCTTTCTCGGCGCTGGCGGCTTCGGCCACCTGGAACGTGCCGTCGGCGTCGAGGCAGGCAAGTCGGGTCGGCGATCCGACCGGATAACTGGAGTATCGCAGGTCGATGACATCCGGGCACGGCGAGAACGCGACCCCCAGTTTGTCGCCGCCGCTGATAACCAGTTCGCAATACGAGTTGAGATGGGCAAAGACCGGGCGGGCCAGTTCCGTTGTGCTGTCGATCTGGACCGGGTCGCCGTCTTCTCCGGCGGTTACGGCCAGTCGGGAACGGCCGTTGTCTTTGTACTCCAGCACGTTGCTGTCAGGACCGAAAGAACCGACGAACACCTGGGGTGTTTTGCGCGTCGCCGGAGGCGCCAGCACCGTCCAGAAACGGTCCGGAGAACAACTGTGAAACGTCAGCAGCGGGTTGATTTGCAGCGTCAGCCCGTTCGCCGCCACAGTGACGCGGCCCGTTTCGGTATCGACGTCGACCTCGTGGCTCGGCTGCGGCGCCGCGCCGTTGACCCACGCCCGGGTACTGGGGCCGGCTGGCGTCGCCGGCGCCGTCCCGCGGTCCGGATTCGACGGCTTCGTGCTGGGCGTCGGCGCCCGCTGGGACCACGGCACAAACGCGCCCGTCAGTGCACCCAGAAACAGAAACAGCAGTTTCAGCCAGAACGGACCGGAACGCTTCCACAGCAGACACAGACCGATAAACAACGGCAGAAGCGCGAAACATGCCAGCACGGACAGGACAACTGCCAGAACCGTGCCGACGCTTTGCGGATACCAGTACCGGCCCGCCGCCACAGCCGTCGTCAGCGCACCGCCGGACAGCAGTACCAGGCCGCACAGCCAAACGTCCCGCTTCCGCACTGCGAAGAGAAACCCCAGCCCGAACGCGCCGACCGCCGCCCATGGCAACACCGTGTTCATCCAGAAGCGAGGATGATCCGGCGGGAATCCCTGCGGCATGATCTTCCACCAGCCAAGCCCGAGCAGCGCGGCAATCAGAAAGCAAAGCACCAGCAGGCCGCGGCCAAAGCCGGCGCCCATGTCCGTCGTCCCGGTGTCGGTTTCCGTCGCGATCATCCGAGCTTCATCTCCACAAGGGTCCTCACTCTACTATACGCGTGTTCAGCGGGGATCCTTCATGGTCTTGTCCGGTACTGCGTCAGTGACGGCGTGCAGCAGATGCCGGTGGCAGGAAAGCGGCGCGCGGGAGCCGCTCCCCGTGACTGACGCAGTACCCGGTCCGCGCCCGGTCCGGGCGTCTTTCCAGGCCAACCCGCTTGCACGCCCGCGGCCCCGGCGTATTTTGCCACAGGAATAGTATCATTATGATGACCCGCGAAGCCGATTATGCCGTGCGTGCCGTGCTCTTCCTGGCGTCGCAGCCGGCCGGGAACGCAGTCGTATCCACCGCCAGACTGGCGGCCGCCGCAGAGATCCCCTACCGCTTTCTGCGGCGGATCGTGCGGACCTTGACGCAGGCCGGGATTACGGTGTGTTCCCGCGGCAAGTCCGGCGGCGTCCGGCTGGCCCGGGACTGCGATGCCATCACCCTCCTCGACGTGCTGGACGCCGTGGACCATCGCTGCACCAAACTGAACAGCTGCCAGTTGGGCTATGAAACCTGCGACCGCCAGGGACACTGCGCTGTCCATGACGCCCTGCAGGACATTCAGGACAGCCTTGAGCAGCAGCTCCGGAACGTCACCTTCGCACAGCTCCGAGATCAGAGCAGCGAATAGCTGCGCGGTCCGCGACAAGCCTTCCCGCCCCCCGCGGTGTGATGCCGTCCGTTAGACACAACTTTTGCCGGACAAACAGACATGGGCGATGATTCAGTCAGTTATGAGCCCCCGAGGCGCTTCTCACCCGGTGAGCAACTGAACCGGCGCGGAATCCGGTTGTCACACAAGCATGCCTACCGACACGCCGGGCAATGTCGGCGGCGGTTCGCACTCCAGTCCTGCTCCGCCTTCTCCAGAAAAGCAATGGCGTCGGCCCGTTCCATGCCGCCGATGAGGAAGTAAAGGCCGTCGGGCCCGTAGCGCTTGACGATGGCGTCGACCTTTGCGGCAATCTGCGCGGGAGTGCCGCCGGTGGAAATGTGGAGGGACTTGCCGGCGTCGCGCACCTTGTCGTAGATCGGGAACCAGCAATCCTCGCCGCCGTCCGGCTGGCCGGCGCCCGCCGTCCACTGCAGCGCGTCGAGACTGTCGATCTCCATCAACGCGTCCACATGGCAGATGGCGTCCTTGCCGTCGAGATGATAGACCGAATGATTCAGCTTGTCACACTGTCGCCGCAGTGACGGCTGGACGAATTCGCGCCACTGGCCGGGGGACATCAACGCGGCGTGATCGCACTGGACCTTGGCCGTCTTGCCCTCGCCCCACACCTGGAACGCGGTGAAACTGCTGCTGCCGTCGGCGGCTTTGACAATGTCGTAGAACCGGTCGTACGCTTCGAAGTACGCGACATCCAACTGGTCCAGCAGACGATGCATCAGCTCCGGCTCATCGATCAAGTCGAAACAGAAGGTCTGCGGGCCGCGCAGCGCCGACAGGATGTCGGCGTTCTCGATGATGTCGGGGATGTTCACCAGGAAGCGGCCGTCGGCACGCTGCACCATTTCCTTCGTCCACTCCAGGTGTTTCCTGAACCACTTGTTCTCTGGATCAAAGGTCAGCGGATCCCATTCCTTCCAGTCCTCAACGACTTCCTTAAACCAGATCGTGGACTCTGCGAAGATCGGTTCGGACCCGAGATAGATCGCCAGCGAGCCGGCGCCGAGATTGATGTTGCAGTTCGGGAAGGCTTCCGCGATGTAGTCTGTCGTGTACAGCCGGTTCAGCATGGCGTTGACGTGATGGTCAACGTTCGTGTGGTAGTATTCGGGGTCTTGATCTTTCGCGAGCGGAATGGTCTCGCCGAGGGGTTCCTCACGCGGGCAACTGAGATTGAACATCGGCCGGCCGATGTGCGAGTGATTCCACCACGCCTCGAAGCGTTCCCTGGTCTCGTTCCAGTTCGGCTTGTATTTGACGATCCCTTCATCGGACATGATTTCACCTCATGATTTGGGCCTGATTCGACACTACTGACATGAAACATATACAATCTGCCAACTCAATCTTGCACTATCTGACAGAAAACATACACTATTGACCAGCAATCAGCCGTTGCCCTCAGGCGCCGTCCGGAACGTTCGCGGCGCCGGTCGGCAGTTGATCGTTCGCCGCCCGGACGCAGCAGAGGCAGACCGATGATCTGGGGAACCGACAGCAAACTTGCGCGCTCCGGCAAACCGCACATCCATGCCATGCATGAACTGCTGGTCTGCCGCAGCGATGCAGGGACGCAATGGATCAACCGGGTGCCGTATCCGTGCCGGACAGGTCGAGTGTTTCTGCTGCCGGCCGGGAGTTTCCACGGATTGACCATCGAGCCGGGGGAGGACTGCCGGTTCACCTTTCTCTGTTTCGGGGAGACGCACTTTGTCAACCGCGGCCAGGCGGACATGCACCAGTTGGTCAAAGGCCTGGTGGACCGCGATCTGTTCGTCTATACGCCGCCGACCCGGGACGGCCTGGCAGATGCATTGGACCAATCCCGGCTGGCCGTGCAGGAACTGCACCGCGGCGGCGCTTTCGCCGTGGACAAAGCCAACGCCCTGCTGTGTCTGCTGCTGGTCGACTTCTACCGCGGTCAAGTCAAGGAACACGAACCGGCGACGGACAATGAACAGCTCAAGGCGCTCTGTCGACGGATCGCCGAGGACCCCGGCGCCGCGCCCTCGCTGCCCGCCGCGGCGAACGCGGTCTACATGAGCAAAAGCAGTTTCGTCCAGAAGTTCAAGTACTACACGGGCACGACGTATGTCGACTACATCCTGCAGAGCAAGATTCGCATCGCCACGGATCTGTTCATGAAGAAGGACCTGTCGGTAACGGACGTGGCCGGCGCCGCCGGCTTCAACAACCTCGGCTATTTCCACCGCGTCTTCAAGAAGCACCTGCTGATGACGCCGTTGGCGTACAAGAAGTTCGTCAAGGAGACCGGCATGTATCCGAGTGTGGTGCGGCCGATCCGCGAACGGTGAGCCGCAGTCCGCGTGGCACCGGAAGATGCTCATGCCACGTTCAAAAGGCGCGGCGGGCGAGGCAGGGAAGAAGGGATGGGGCTCTGCCCGCAACCCCGCCGGCGAGGCGGTGGCGGAAGCGCCGCAAGGCGGCGGGAAGGCATGAGCAGGGATGCTCATGATACACTCTGAAGACCGGAGGTGGAGCAGCAAAGCGGCGGGAAGGCATGAGCAGGGATGCTCATGATACACGCTGAAGATCACAGGTGGAGCTGGGGTACACTCAACGCCTCTTCGCGATCGAGGCGGTATTGGTCCTGATACATCCCGGCATAGTGGCCGTTCTTCGCGATCAACTCGTCGTGCGTCCCGCGTTCGACGATGCGGCCCTCGACGATCACCAGGATCTTCGTCGCGTGCTTGATGGTTGACAGCCGGTGCGCGATAACAAAGGTGGTCCTGCCCTGCATCAGTCGCTGGAGGGCCTTCTGGATGAGGTATTCGGCGTGGGAGTCAACCATCGACGTGGCTTCATCGAGGATGAGGACCTGACGATCGGCAAGGAGGGCCCGGGCGATGGCCAGTCGTTGTTTCTGGCCGCCGGAGAGTTTGACGCCGCGTTCACCGATGATCGTGTTGTAGCCCTTGGGCAGTTCCTGAATGAACTCGTCGGCGTAGGCGGCGGCGGCGGCGGCCTGCACCTGGGCGGCGGCGGCGGCGGGACAGGCGTAGCGGATATTCTCGATGACTGTGCCGTTGAACAGGAAGGGATCCTGCAGCACAACGGCGACCTGCTGCCGCAGCGACGCCTGCGTGACTTCGCGAAGATCATGGCCGTCGATGGTGACGCGGCCCTGCACCGGGTCGTAGAAACGGGGGATCAGGTTGACCAGGCTGGTCTTGCCGGTGCCGCTCGGCCCGACCAGAGCCACGACGTCGCCCGGCCGGGCTTCGGCTTCGATGTCCGCCAGCACCGGCGTGCCTTCGGTGTAGTGGAAGTCGACACTCTCGAACTTGATGACTCCCTCGACCGAGTCCAGTTCGCGGGCGTCCGCCTTGTCTTCAATGTCCGGTTCCTCCTCGAGGAAATCGGCGATGCGGTCAGCCGACGCCAGGGCGCGCAGTACGGAGTTGTACATGTGGAACAGCGTGCCGATCGGCTGGTAGAGCTGCATGACAAACGCATTGAACGCAAAGAGGTCGCCCAGCGTGATGGACGGGTTCGGCTGCAGCAGCATGAAACTGCCGGCGGCCGTCACCAGGATGGCCCCGAGACCGTCGACAAAACGGATCAGCGGAAAGGTATTCGAGGACATCCGGATTTCGCGTTTCTGCATTTCCAGGAGCTCCTCGTTTTCCTGCTGGAAACTCTCCGATTCCATCTTCTCGGTATTGAACGCTTTGATCACCCGGATGCCGCTGAGATTGTCCTGCAGCTTGGCATGGAGGCTGCCGAACTGATCGCGCACCTGGCGATACACCGGCCGGACACGCTTGCCGAACCAGTACATAATCACAATCAGAAACGGCACCGGCAGCAATGCAACCAGCGCCAGTTTCCAACTCAACACAAACAGAATCGCCAGCGTCACCACCAGATTCAGCGAATCCGTCAGCAGACGATCACTGACGCCGACCACCAGCCGTTCCAGGGCGCCGACATCCCCCGTAACCCGGGCCATGATGTCGCCCGTGCGCTTGGATTCGTAAAACCGCAGGGAGAGCTTCTGGATGTGGTTGTATACGTGCAGACGCAAGGAACGCACCATCTTCGCGCCGGCCTGCCGCATGACGCGAAGCCGCAGCCGCGTGATCAAAGCGGCCAGCAGCGAGACCCCCAGCATCGCCCCCAGAGCAAGGCAGACCGCGCGAAACGAGGCGTCGTACAACGCGTCGGTGCGCGGTTGCGACAGGATCGGCGTCAACGCCCGGTCCACCAGATACCGCAGGATCAGCGGCCGCAGCTTGCCCAGGATCAGGGCCAGACCGACGCAGCCGGTGCCGACTGCGATGGCGATCCGGTGGCTCCAGATGAAACTGCCGAAATGCTGTCGCAGCCGCTCGATGGAGGGCATCTTCTCCGGCCGATCAGCCAGACGCCGGCTCGACCCATGCCAATGAAAACCTCGCGGACTCATGCCGTCCCGCCGCTGCGGTGTTTCTTGCTATTCGTCGTCATAATCCACTATTTTTAGCCTCACAATAGAACTGACCAGTCAGTTCCATAATACCCCGGCGGAACGGGATGTCAAGACGAAACCATCGCAAGACCTTGAAATATACCAAAAATGGTATATAATTGCGGAAGAGCTTGACGGAGGCCCGCCGTGCCCAGAGTTGAACAGGTCGTGGAAATTCTCGAAAACCGTATCGAACTCGGCGATTACCTCATCTCCGGATTTCCGTCCGAACGACGGCTCGCCGATGAACTCGGCGTGTCGCGGATGACGGCGCGCCGGGCGGTGCAGTCCCTGGAACAAGAAGGCCTGCTGGAGCGGACGCCGACCGGCCGGCCCCGACTGCCGACGACGGCGTCCCGGACGACAGCGACCCGGACGATCGGCTTCCTGGCGGCGGCGTTTGCGTCCCCCTTTGTGCAGCACATCCGGCTGGCGGCCGAGCGTTTGGGGGCAAGTTGCGGGATGGGGGTGCGCAGCTTCGACTTCGTACACTGGGACGACCCGATCATCGGCGAAGTTCTGGAGAACCTGGATGCCGTCTTACTGGCGTCCTCCGGGGAGTTGCCCGAGCACATCATCGCCCGCATCCAGCGTTCGGATCGTCCCGTTGTCTTCGTCGAGACCGATGTCACGGCGCACGGGATTCCGTCGTTCGTTCTGTTTCCGCCGCGGTGCGTGGACCACCTGCTGGATCATTTTCTGGCGTTGGGACATCGCCGCATCGACTGTGTGAACACGCTGCCGCCGAGTCCGGGTCTGGCGCACCGCATCGACCGCTGGCGGCAATGGTGTGCCCGGCACGGCATTGCCGGGGAGTTGCACGACTATCCGGTGGAGTACTTTCAGTCGCCCATGGTCGACGCGCACGCAGTGATGCAACGTCTGGGAGCGGCCGGCGACATTGCCGGAACCGCGTTGTTTTTCACGTCGGAATTCGCCGCCATCGGCGGCTTGCGCGGTCTGCACGAAGCCGGGATCCGGGTGCCCGCCGACGTGTCCATCGGCTCCCTGGGCGGCGACGGGTTCTACCGTTTTCTGACACCGACGTTGACCGCGATCGAGATGCCGGACCCGGAACCATATCTCCGCACCTGCTTTGCCTGGTTTGCCGCGGACAACAACGCCTGGGACGGCCCTCTGCTGCTGGCGCCGCAGGAGTTCCCGCTGTACATCGGGGAATCTTCCGCCCCGCCCCGGGAGGGACCGTGATGAGAACAATGCCCTGTCGACTGAAGGCGCGTTCCGGCATCCGGCGTTTTGCGCTGGTTGAGCTTCCGGCATGCCGCGGCGCAGCCCCGACCCCGCAGAGAGTCAGGGCGAAGCGCTCAATCCAGTTTACCTTGATTGAGCTTCTGGTGGTTGTGGCCATCATCGCCATCCTGGCAGCGATTCTGTTGCCGGTGCTGCAGCGCGCCAAGGACGCAGCCAATACCGTGGCGTGCATGAACAACCTGAAACAACTCGGTACCGCCATGGCACTGTACAGCGGCGACTTTGACGGGTTTCTCTCCCCGCCGACAAGGGACCCCTACCCGGCGCCGAAGATGTATGAAGGCCCGAACTGGGTGGAGAACACGACCGTGTATGTCGAGGACGCCAGGGTTTACGCCTGCACCAGCAACAACGGGACCGTCAACGGCTGGAGCCCAACGCCGTCGAAGCAGTACGGCATGAACATGAACCTTCTGCCGGACGACCCCTGCAATACGGGCACCCGGAACAACAACTACTGGACCGCAAAACCGGCCGACAACGTCGCCGACACCAGCGTTGCGGCGCTGCTGCTCGAAACTGTGAAGTGCGAGCAAGCCGGCAGCAGCCACATTATCTGCGGAGGCTTCTCGGCGACCCGCATCGGCGATTTCAATCGCCATCAGATCTATTATTGTGTTGTGGCGTTCGTTGACGGCCACGTGGCGAAGCGCCGCGGGGATGAGACCTTTTCACCGCCGGAAGGCAGTGACGCATTCTGGCGGGGGCTCGAGTGAGCCCGAGAGAAGAACCGCGCGGCCGAAGGCCGCGGCCAATTGGCAGAAGCAACGTCATTGGGGCCGGACGAATGCGCGGCAATAAAATGACAACCATGAAATTCTGACAGAACACAGAAATCCACCGGCCGGCAGCACAAAGGAGAATCGCATGCACTGGAAAACATGGGGCCTGATAATCGTCGTCGTCTTCGGCGTCGGCTGCAAAACCGACACGTTCCTGACGGCCCGGCAGGTGACCGGGCCAATCACCATCGACGGCAAACTGGACGAGCCCGACTGGCAGCAGACAATGTTGACCGAGCCGTTTGTTGCGGCAAGCGGCGCCAAAAACTCAGTGGCCGACGATCCGCGCTATGAAACGCGGGTCCGCGTCTTGTGGCAAGCGGACAAACTGTATTTCGGTTTTGTCTGCAAAGCGCCGCAGTACCAGGCCGGCAAGACGAAGCACGACGATAAACTGCACGAGGAAGATGTTGCCGAAGTCTTCCTGGATGTCCGCGGCGACATGCTGCACTACACCGAGTGGGTGGTCAGTCCCAAAGCCGTCACCGGCGATGTCTATCACACCTGGGAGCAGGCCCCGAGCTATCCGGCCAGCGCCATCAACTGGGACGAACGCAAGCGCAAGGGCCACAAGATGGATCTGGCGTGGAACCCCGGCGGCTTCAAAGCGGCAACGTCTGATGTACGGCGGGACGGCAAACTGGTGGCCTGGATCGTCGAGATGGTAATCCCCGCTGCCGAAGTCCTGCAGCGCGCGGACCTGCCGCCGGAGCTGAAACGGTACCAGCTGATCAAAGCCAACTTCATCCGCTACACCCGGCCGCTGAACCCCGAAACCGGCAAGCGGGTGTTTCATCACCTCAACTGGAATCCGACGAGTACCGGCTGCCCCCACGTGACGCCGATGTCGATGCGTTACATCATGCTGAAATAGCCGGATGCGGGTGCGAAACCGTTGAATTCTTGTTCACGCGCAGCTGCAATTCGGCTCCCTCTGGGCCGGGATACCTCCAGCACTTACAGGCCTGCCGCCTCGGCCCTGCCGGCGCACCAGACCGGGTGGTCCAGGTCGCTCGAAGCTCACGTTGTGTCCGCCCCTCGAAGCCTGGGGACGGTGCTGTTGAGTCCAGGCTTAACGGTTTCGCGGATTGGCGGAATTGACCGGAACAACTTGAAATCCACCGGAACTGCCCGGCATGTTGCCGACAACGAATTGCAGGTGTAACGGCGGAGGCAGATTCCCATGGCGCAGCAAACTCGCCGATGGCAGGCCTGGCTCGAACTGTGGCGACCACAGGAATTGCTGACGGTTCCCGGAGCGACGCTGGCGGGCATCGCGCTGGCCGGCGGGCTCCGGGCCGCCGACTGGCGGGTGTGGGCCGTGGTGGCGGCCGGGGTGCTGTGCCTCGGCGGCGGCTTCCTGTTGAATGACTGGTTCGATCGCCACATCGATCACAACCTGCACCCGTCCCGGCCGCTGCCGTCCGGCAGGATCTCCCACCGGGCCGCCATGATCGCCTGCATCTTTGCCTTTACAGCGGCCCTCGTTCTGGCGGGGGCGGCCCGGCTCGAGGCCTTCGTCGTAGCCTTTACGCTGGTCCTGCTGACCGTTTCGTATCAGGGGTTCGGGCGGCACATCCCCGTACTCGGCACCTTGTTCCGGTCGACCTGTCAGGCGCTCTACCTGCTCCTCGGCACGGCCATCGTCAACCTCCAGATTTCGCAGGCGCAAGTGGCCGCCGCCGCCTGTTTCTATGTCGCCGGGACCATCGGCTGGATGGCGCCGCGGCGACAACCCAAACCGACATCGCGACTGGCGGTCGTCTGTTTCTGTCTGTCGCCGCTGCCGATTATCTTCACCGGGTTGAACACCTTGACCGGCGCCGGCTGCTCCGGCGTCTGGATTGCCCTGGCGGTATTCGTCGCCAACACGCTGTATATCGCGATTGTCCTCTGGCTCCTGCGGGAACCGCACAAACTGTCGCCGCTGACGCCCTGGCTGTACCGCCATCTGATTTTTGTCCAGGCCTTCTGGGTCGCGGTCGGGACGCGGTCAAACTGCTATTGGGTGGCCGGCGTGATGCTGCTCTGGCCGATCTCGTGGCGCTTGTCGCGCGTACTCGGCAAGCAGGAATGGTAGGGCCGCCGGCAGCAACCCCGCCGTCGGCGGACCCGCGTCGACCCCCTTCAGGCGCAGGTGATCCGTCTTCGGCTGTAGCCCGGTCTGGTGATCGACAGCGTGCCGGATGATCGGCCGGCGCTCACCAGATACTCGCCGAGGCCCAATTGAACGCGGACCTGGCCGGCGGCATCGGTGGTCAGCCGCTTCGTGCCGGTCCACCAGTCGCCTTTGACGAGCTGGCGCAGCGCGGTGTATGCCGGTTTGGGCGACATGTCGTCGCGGATGAAGCCGGCCGGAGCGCCCTGCCAGGCGTTCTGGTCCGAGAAATCCCACCAGGTGACGGCCGCCACCGCCGGATGCGAGTAGAGCAGGCGATAGAACTCCACGACCTCGCGCTCCTGCCGGGCTTCGCCGCTGCGGGTGCTCCTCCAATTCCGGCGGGGCTTGTGCCAGTCGCCGTCGGTCTTCAGCCGGCCGGACAGCAAGGTGGCTTCGGTGAAGTGCAGCGGTTTGCCGAAGCGGGCAAATCGTTCGAGCACATCCCAGGTCTTCGCAGCGCCCCAATACCCGGCGTGCATGTGCGACTGGATGCCGATCACATCAAAATGCACGCCGGCCTTGAGACAATCGGCGATCAGTTTTTCATAGCGCGGCGAGACGTCGTAGTCGTTCAGGATCAAGACGGCCCCGGGATTGGCGCGGCGGGCTGTCTGCAGGCAGCGCTTGATCAACTCCACGCGTCCCAGTTTGCGGCAGAGCCGCGGGATCGACACCAGGTCCGACCGGTTCCAGTGCGGCATGACGCAGACCTCGTTGAGCACGTCCCAGGTATCGATCAGGCCGGCGAACGAGCCGACCTCCCGCGTGATCCGGTCCAACTGCAGCCGCTCCACCTCCCGCAGGGAACGGCCTTCGAGCCAACCGCAGGGGACCTCGTGCCAGCAGAGCGGATGTCCCTTCGCGCGGATGCCGTTGCGCCGGCACCACTCGGCCATCCGGCGGATGTCCGCTTGCCGGGTTCGTCCGGGCTCGCGTTCGTAACTGCCCCAGTAGAACGGCAGCGTCGCGAAGTTCAGCAGCGATCGGAAGCGCCGCTTGTAGGCGGCGTTGTCTTTCGCGTTGCGGCAGCGGCCGAGTTTGAAGGCGTTGCTGCCGAATCCGAAAACGTGGTTCTCCTGCTTCAGGGTCACGTCGGTGTCGGCCAGGGGCCTGCCGTCGTCGCCCTTCACCAGCAGCGCGATATTCGCCGTTCGATGGTTCCGGATTCGTTCGTCAATCGCTTCCGAGCTCAATGCAACCGCAGTCATGGCAGGTCCTCCTTGCGTTCTACCGGTGGACACTACCCTGGTTGCGAACGGTTGCCAGTGTCGCCGCCGATGTGTCGCCGCGGCCCGTCAGTGCCTGTCGTTGAAGTAGTGGTCGTACCCGGTCCAGACCCAACTGACCCGGAGGTTGAGGCCGACGAAGCCGTATCCCGTTTCACCGGCCGGCCAGGAGCAGGCTTCTCCGTTGCCCGTCGTGTCGGCCCAGAAGCGGTTCTTCACCCACCGGGCCGAACCGTCGATCCCCGCCATATTGCCGCCCTGTTGGTGAGCCCAGCGGTTGCCTTCCTTGTCCTGCCGCAACTGCCAGGTCGTAACGTCCAGTTTGCGCGAGGCCGTGTCCCAGAACAGCACAAACTCGTTGTAGTCGGACCGGCCGAAGACCTTCGGTACATACTTGCCGACGCCGTTGCTTGACGGCCGAACGTTGTTGCAGTTCATCCCGGAATGGTTGAAGCGGTAGCCGTAATGATGCAGGGCGTACCAGCTCGGTTCGCCCGACCCGCCGGCCTGCGACGGCAGCTCATAGCCGGTCCGCCGCATGGTGATCGGCTCCGTGCCGAATACATTTTTCGGTACCCGGCTCTGTGACGGACAGGTGAGCAGGGCCGCATCCACATAACGGCCGGCAAACAGGTAGAACCAGCCGCTGCGGTACAGGGTTGACGACGGGTTGTACCATGTGTTGGACAACAATGAGTCCTGCCGCCAGTCGCCGCGATCGAGGGCGTTGCCGTACGCCGAGTTGCCGTCGTAGTCGTCGCTGTACAACACCGCTCCCGTGTACATCTGCTTCAAATTGCTCAGGCAGGCCGTCCGCCGGGCTTTCTCCCGGGCCGTTGTCAACACCGGCAGCAGCATCGCCGCCAGGATCGAGACAATCGCGATGACCACCAGCAGCTCAATCAAGGTGAAGACGGCCTGATGTCGCATGGCTGACCTTTCGTTTACCACGTTGACCGGCGCCGGCTGGTCTCGCGGACCTTCAGTACCGGCGGAATCCGGATGCTGTCGCCAGGCCGGCTGCAGCCGGCCAGAAGGGGATCGAGGCGGTCCATCACCGCAGCCGCCAGCGCCTCGAGATTCAGATTTACCGAGGTCATTGCCGGGTCGGCGGAGGTCGCCCACGGGGTGTCGTAATAGCCGATGACCGCCACCTTCTCGGCAACCTGCGGCAGGCGGCGCTTGAGAATGCGACTGGCCAGACCGGCCTCCGTATCACGTAGACCGAAGATCGCCGTCGGCGGTTCGGGGTGCCGGAAGATCGCCGTCAACGCCTCCTCATCGATCGTGGTCGTGTCCGTCTCCCGACTGGCCAGCGCTTCCCAGGTGCCGTTGCGGCCGGCCCACGCCGCCACAAAACTGCGCTGCAGCGGATTGACCCGCCGGTCCTCGTGATCGAGGAACCAGATCTGCGTCGAACTGCCGACGATCAGGATGTGGTCATGCCCCAGCTCAGCCAGATGTTCCGCCACCAGCCGGCCGCCCCGTTCATAGTCGCTGAGAACACATGTGACCCCAGGAAGCTCCAGGTCCGTCTCCCAGTCGATTACGCCGATCACCGGCTGGCGCTGAAGCGCCGGTTCCTGCAGGATCGAAAACGGGAAATGAAGATTGCCGTGAACCACCAGGCAGCCCGCATCCGATTGCGAAATGGCGCGCAGCAGCACATCCGCGTTCGGGCTGGTGTTGTCCACCAGACCCGCCACATACTGCCGCGCCTGCAGTTCGTGAAGCAGACGGGACGCCAGGTCGCCGAACACATGCGCCCCCGCCTCCAGGCACAGCACCACCGTGCCGGCCAGAGCCGACGGCCCCGACGCCGCCGCCACATAAACACCGGACCCCGGCCGGCGATCCACCAGCCCCTCGTCCGCCAGCCGCGACAGCGCCTGCATCACCGTCGGTACACTGGTCTCAAACAGGCCGGCCAGCGTGCGGACCGGCTGCAGCCGGTCGCCGCACGCCAGCTCCGGCCCCGTAATCAGCTGCCGCAGCCGGTCATAAACCTGCTCCGCCCGTGTCTTCTTCGAAATCGCCAACGGATTCATCGATAAATAACCATTTCAGTTATTTTAACAATTTATATACAATAACCAGGCGGCGCCGGGGTGTCAAGCGGAAGTCGACCGCCGCGGGTGCCGCGTCAAGAACGGGAACTGTCACCACGACAGCCTCGTCGCTGTCGGAGTAATGGTTCGTCGGCTACACCTGCGGCAAGAAGCCTTCCCGGCCCCCACGGCCTCGTGCCGTGGCTGAGCGCGAGGTTTGATGAAAGGCAGTTGCCCGCCGCTCTCCCACTTCCCGTGGTATAATCAGACATCTGATTTGCCCATCAGGCCGGCTGATGGGGGTCAGAAAATCTTCACGCGGCGGGTGCAGCGGACCGGCAGCGTCTTGCTCACTTGTAGGAACCGACGTCCTTGACGACGGCGATAATGCGGCGGAAGTCCTCGAGGCCGACATTCGACGGCGTGGAATGGTCGGTAGCGAAGATATAGCCGCCGCCTTCCATCATCTTCGGCACCACCTCGCGCACGGTTTCTTCCATCTTGTCCACATCCGCCCAGGTCAACGCGTTGATGCCGCCGTGCAGGACCAGGTCCTTGCCGAACTCGTCCTTGATCGCGATCGGGTCCAAGCCGGCCTTCACCTCGATCGGGTTCAGATAATCCAGGCCCATCTCCACCAGATCCGGGACAAACGGATGGATATCCCCGCAGGAATGCAGCATTGCCTTGATGCCTTTGGCATGGGCCCAGTCAATCGCCTGCTGATGAATCGGCTTCAGGTGTTGGCGATAGGTGTTCAACGAAAAGAACTGGCTGTGTTTGTAGCCCATATCATCCGGCCACCTGATTGCGTCGAAGTGATAGCCCTCGTCCCAGATGCGGTCGAACAGCGTCAGGCACATGTCCAGTTCGGTCTGCCAGATATCAACGATCCACTCGGGATCCTCGATCAGCGCCATGAGGCAGCGTTCGGTGCCGGTCATCCGCGCATGGGTGACGTCGAATCCAAACCAGCCGCCGAACATGATCCAGTGACCGTTTTCACGCCACTTCGGGAAGTTCGTCTTCAGATGATCCCAGTTGATCCGGTCGTCGCTCGGCGTCATGCGTTTCTTGATCTCATACCAGTCATCCGCACTCTTGATGGTGACATCGATGACTTCCGGGACGCTGGCCTGGTGTTTCCAGTCCTTCATTGTCGCGCCCCAGGCGGTCTTGAAGATCTTGTACTCGTCGGTTTCTTCGATGACGTCGGTCGGCAACCGCGGGCTGATGTCGACGCGGACCTGGTTGAAATGGTCGAGGCCGAAGTAATCAACGTAATTGCGGCCGTCGAGGCCTTCGCGGTTCCAGCGTTCGCGGGTGGCGCCCCACGGGCTCTCGCTGAGGGGGATGCGGTCGGCTTCGCGGTGTTCAAACATACAGGTGACGCGTTCGTGCGTGGTCATCGTCTCCATGGAACAGGCTCCAGTAGCTGAGATTATGGACGAAGCTGTACTCTGGGACGGCGGCGGCGGGATGCAAGGCGATTCCCGGCAAAGCGGAGATGTCGCCGGCGTTCCTCACGCTGCCGGCATGGCAGTTTTCAGCCTGGGGTTGGCCGTCAAGGCCTACCCCGGGTATCGGTTGCGTCGAGGATCAACTCTGAAGGAGCTGCAGTAGCCCTTTTCCCCGGAGGACGGCGACCCGATCTGACACCCGTTTCGCGGCAGGCGGTGGAAGGGGCGGGTGCGGCGAAACCGTGAAGATCAGCCTCAAGACCTCCGTCCGGGGCCCAACGGGTCGACATTGATGAAGCCCAGGCCATCGGCCTGGGTTGGTAATTTTGCCCATTAACCCAGGCCTGAAGGGCCGAATTACGGCCGCATACGAACGTAAGCGTAACGG
>CAYLNH010000147.1:0-17255 GCA_964384625.1 uncultured Lentisphaerales bacterium | reverse complement strand
TGGGGCCGTCTCCTTCCCTGATGAACTCATTCACCGGGCCGACGAGCGACCCGGGATCGGCGCTTTCTCCAAAAACTATAGCCGCTGACACGGCAGGGCCTACTACAACGCCTTCAGCGTTGAACCGTATCTCCCCCCATCCTGGGGTAGGCTTCGCCAACCCCAGGCTCAAGACTATCACGCCTTCAGCGTGAGGAGTGGCGGCTACAGAATGGCTTAAAACGCTGTAGCGCGGAATGGCGCTGAGATGATCTTGGGACAGGCAATGTCTTTTCCGTGTTTGGGTCCCGGCTTCAGCCGGAAGTGGAAGGCGAGCTTCCGCCCAGGGGGACCAGCCTGTGGCTGGCAGCCCTTCGCCGCCCCGGACGCGACGTTGTTCGGTGCTGCTGTTGGCGCTGTCAACCCTTCGCCAAACGTCGGCTAAAGCCTCCTGCGAGCTTCCGGCTGAAGCCGGTACTCGTATACACGGAGGCGCTTCGCGCCGAACTCAGGAGCGGCGGCCAAACGTCCCAAACACGTCTTAATTCAGCGCCATTCCGCGGTAGCCCGTAGAAATCATCGCTTTCTGCTGCGCCGTCGCAACCGGCTGCGATTGCCGGTATCCCGCCCCCCGCGGAGTTCACAACTCCCGGTGCTGCGTCTTCTCCCAGTAATGCGGCTTCCAGAACAACTGCAGCGTCCCTTTCCAGGCGGCCAGGCTCATCCAGAACCAGTACACGATCATCAGCGGCGTGTACTTGATCAGATACTCGAAGCGCCGCTGGGTGGACGCAACCGCACAGGCGTACACCATGAAAAAATTCCCGAGAAACAGACAGAGCGCCGCCATGACAAAGATCGGCAGGGGGAAATTCGAGCTGATCAGACGGCTGCCCTCACCCGCCAGGCCCGAGTCCATGGTGCCGCCGCAGAGGCTGAGGACAATCCAGGCGGTCACCAGCAGCCAGTACAGCGGCGCCAGCAATTGCGCCAGAACCGAACCGCCGATCAACAGATGGAAGTGCAGACTGTTGAGGATCCCCAACCGCCGGGTCAACTGCCACATGCTGCGGGTGTGCACAAAATAAGTCTGCACATAGCCCTTCACCCAGCGCGACCGCTGCCGGAACCACGGCCCGGGCTTGGGGCAGGCCTCCTCCCAGGTGGTTGAATCCAGAATCCGGGTCTGGTAGCCCGCCTGGAACAGACGCAGCCCCAGGTCGCAATCTTCGGTGACGTTGAATTCATCCCAGCCTTTGAGTTGTTTCAGGACGGCGAGCCGGAAATGATTGGAGGTGCCGCCCAGCGGGATCGGCGCGCGCAGGGCGTCCAGGCCCGGCAGACACAAATCGAACCACAGTGCGTACTCCGCCGCGAAACAGCGGGTGATCAGGTTGCGTGTCGTATTGTAGAAGTTGAGTTTGGCCTGGATGCAGACAACATTGTCCTCGCAGAGGCCGAACGCCGTTACGGCCTTCTTCAACTGATCCGGCTCCGGCCGGTCTTCGGCGTCGTAGATCACCAGGTAGTCCCCCTGCGCCTGGGCCAAACCGACATTGCAGGCTTTGGGCTTGGTTCGCGGGTAGGTCACCGGAATCTCGACGATCGTGAAAGGCGCCGCCAGGTCCAGCCGGTCAATGGCGCGCCGGGTGTCGGCGTCGTCGGCCTCCACCAGCAACTGGACGGTGAGCCGGTCCGACGGATAATCCAGGCGTCGCAACGCGGCCGTCAGTTCCGGCACGGCGTGGGGCTCCTGATAGAGCGGCACCTGCACCACGTAGTGCGGCCAACCACCGCGCGGCTCGGGGATAACGCCGGTCACGGTGATCTCGTTGTGGCGCTTCAGCGCGGTGTCGATCAGCGTCACCCGGTAGAACGTCGACAACAGGAAAAAGACGGCGAAGACGGCATTCAACCGAATCAGCGTCTCGCGCCACAGTCCGACGGCAAACAACCCGACAATCACCAGGATAACGACAGCGGCGACGGACTTCTGCCAGGTACTCATGACGAAGTCCGCCTGCTCAAAGCCGCGCGGGCCGAGGAACACATTGGCATCGCGTTTCACCGCCGGCGAGATCATCTGCCGCCCTCCCCGGTCGACTCGGCCAGCCGGTCAAGGACCTCCTGCACGGCCCGGCAGAACCACTTGCGGCCGGCGGCATTCATGGTTGCCGACGTCACGGTTGCCGCCCCGGGGATCTGCCAGTAGCGGCTGACTTCGCCGTGACGCACGGTGATCGAATAAAGATCGACCACCGGCAAACCGTAATGGCGGGCCAATTCCTTGGTGTCCAGCGCGCACTCCCGCACGCGGTCGGCCGGAAGGCGTTTCGTCAACGGCAGGGTAACCAGGATAATCGGCACGCCGCGACGGCGACAGGCCTCGACCAGAAACAGCAGCTGACTGTGGAAATCGCGCCGGTCCATGCCGCCGGCCAGGTCCCCGTCGCCCACCGCGAAAACCACGGCGCCCGGCTCGTCGGCCAGGGCCTGCTGCAGCGCGATGAACTTGCGCAGCCGCGGCCGCGTCGCCGACAGCGACGTACCGCCCAGCGGCACGTGCTTGAGCTCCAATTGGTTGCCCGCCTGCTGCCAGGGCCAGTCCGCCAACGGGAAGTCGTCGGTGGCATGCCGCGTCGTCGCGACGAAATCATCAACCAGCACCAGCCGCCCCCTGATCCGCGCCGGCATCCAGCGCGCGGGATTCGATGCCCGCCGCGGGCGCCGCAGCACGGCAAAGCCGTCGGCATACCGCAGCTGGTCGCCCCCCGGCTTGAAACGCAGACCGTCGCCCGGCCCGACACGATAGATCTGCTGGACGGCGGCAACCGGCGCGTCCGCCAGCTGCAGCGCCAGACTCAGCTTGACAGTGCCGGCGGCGGGCTCGACCTGGAGCCGGCGTTTGAACGGCGACTCCGGCAGACGAACCGTGCGCGTCTCGGCCGCACCGTCGCCGTCGACCTGCCGGAGAACAATGTCGGCATGGTCGAGCAGCAACCGGCGGATGCCGGGATCCGGGGTGACGCGGTAGCGGAGCAGCAGGGGGTCCCCGGCAGGTTCGAACAACGGCAAGCCCTGCAGCCGCAGCCGATTCCGGCAATCGCGGGCCACCGACCAGTCAAAACGCAACGGCAGCTTGACACTGCGGGCCTCGCCCAGGCCGTCCGCAATCCGGAGTTCCAGATGGTTGACGCGCCGCGCCAAAAAGAGAGTCGTCTCACCGGCAATGTCCGCGAACGGCGAAGCGTTGAATCGATAACGGCGTTTCAGCAGCGGCCGTTGAAACCACTGCCGGCTCAGGTCGGTCACCCGCGCCACGCCGATCCGGACGCCGGTATCGCGACAGGCGAAGGCCTGGGTCAACTGCACCCTCGCCCCGGGCGAAGCCAGGTCGCGCCGGCGTTCCAGGCAAAGGCCCATCGCCGGACGCGGCGTGAACAGACGGTCGACGGGGAGCGCCTTGAACGCGCGGTCGCCGCCGGCCTCGCGCCAGACCAGTTGCGGCATGGCCTCCGACGGCGACAGGATCGTATAGAAATCCAGCCGGGCGAGCCCCGGCTGCAGCCGGACCGGCGGCGACATGACCCGACCGCGGCGCCGGCGAAACCGACCCCAACTGAATACCGGCCGGCCGTCGATTACCAGGTACCACGGCCCGCAGTTCTCGCCGGCGACCGAAAACTCCACCGTCTGCCGCCGGTCGGCATGCAGCAACGCGCTGCACTGCAGCCGGACTTTCTGCTTGTTCTTCTTCTTCGGCTTGCCGGCAAGCGCCACGTGCAGGTTGGTCTTCGGAAACTCGGACAGCTCGCCGTAAACCTGCAACGTCGGCCGGTTCCGCTGGTATTGCAGGTACTCCTGCGCCGTCCCGGGACGCGCAATCACCTTGTCCAACGACTGCCGGCAGAACACCGGCGCCGCCGGAAACGGCAGCGGCCGATGCTGCTGCTGCTGCTGAAACAGGTAGACCCGGCAGGCGCCCGCAACCCCGCTCCAGGTGTTCGCCCGCCGCAGAACGTCCGCATCCAACGATAACTCCACCGCGAGCAGACGGCCGCCAACCTGCACCGGGCGATACGGAATCCGAACGCCCGACGGATCGAAGGCATCGACGTCGCGGTAGGCATGGAAGGCGTCCGGCAGGTCGACCCGCAGCGTATGCGGCGTCGCGCCGACGGGCAGGACGTGGAGACGAACGTCGGATTTGGGATGGCGCCACCGAGGGCTCTGCAGCCGGGCCCGCACGGGCAGCGCCGGCAGGCAGCAGAGCAACAGCAGCAGGTGAGCACACATCGGAATCCGGGGCATCAGCATGGCGTACTTCACATGTCGTAACGGAGATCGAATGCCGTCGTAATGCGGAGGATCTCGTCCACCGTCGTATAGCCCTTCATCACCTTACGCCAGCCGTCCATCCGCAAGTTGCGCATGCCTTTGTTGCGGGCATTCTGCCGGATCTCGACGCTGGTGACGCCGCGCGTCACCATGTCCTCGAGTTCCTCGTCCATCAGGAAGATTTCGAAGATGCCCACCCGGCCGCGGTAGCCGGTGCCGCCGCACTGGTGGCAGCCCTTGCCGCGGTAGGTCTGGACCTCCGGTTCCGGCATCCGCAGGGTCCGGGCAATCTCTTCCCGGATGCGCTCCGGAACATCCTTCGGGTCTTCCGGCTCTTTGCAGTGCTTGCAGATCCGACGGGTCAACCGCTGGGCAATGGAGGCCACCAGCGAGGACGACACCAGAAACGGGTCGACGTCCATGTCGATCAGCCGCGTGATGGCACCGACCGAGTCGTTGGTATGCAGCGTGCTCAACACCAGGTGGCCGGTCAACGCGGAACGAATGGCGATTTCGGCGGTTTCGTGGTCGCGGATCTCGCCGACCAGGATGATATCCGGGTCGTGCCGCAGGATCGATCGCAGCCCGCGGGCGAACGTCAGACCGATCGGCGCCCGAATCTGGATCTGGCTGATGCCGTCCATCTGGTATTCGACGGGGTCCTCGACCGTGATCACCTTGCGCTGGTCCTTGTCGGTCTTGTCCAACGCCGCATACAAGGTCGTCGACTTACCCGAACCCGTCGGCCCGGTGACCAGCACCATGCCGTGCGGCAGGTCCAGCAGCCGGTACATGATCCGCAGATTGTCGTCCTCCAGCCCGAGGTCCGGCATCTCGAAGAAAATCGACTCCCGGTTCAAAATGCGCATGTTCAGGGTCTCGCCGAAACGCGTCGGCAGGATGGACACACGCAGATCGAAGACCTCGTCCTTCAGCGTCACCCGGAGGCGGCCGTCGTGCGGCAGCCGGTGCTCGGCAATGTTCAGGTTGGCCTGTACCTTGACGCGCGAAATCAATGCCGCATGCAGGTTCTTCAGACCGGCCGGCGCCGGAATCGCCCGCAGCATGCCGTCAATCCGGAAACGCAGCTGCACGTCGTTCTCAAACGGCTCGATGTGGATGTCCGTCGCGTCCATCTGCAGCGCTTCGATCAGGAACATATTGACCAGTTTGCCGACGCTGGCGTCGAGCGCGTCCGTCTCGAGATCCTGAACCGTGGCTTCGCGCAGCGTCGCCAGATCGCTGCTGAACGTGCCGGTCTTCTCGATCTCGATCACCGTCTCCATGCCGAGACCAAAGAGATTCTTGTTGGTCATCTCGATGTCTTGCGGCGTGGCGATCACCGGGTTGATCCGCTGGATCCCCAGTAAGGTCCGCAACTGCTGGCGTTCGCGAATGCCCGGCGGCTCACTGAACGCCGCCGTCAGATGGCCTTTCTCGATCTTGACCGGGACGAACTGGTAGCGCAGCACTACCTTGCGCGGGATCTGCTGGATGGCCTCGTCCTGGATCTGCGCTTCCTTCAGGTCGATGAACGGCAGCTCGTTGATCGCCGCCACCCCCCGGAAGATGACGTCCTGGGACACATTGCCCAGATCCATCAGCGCGTCCTGGATCGAACAGCGCGCGCGCCGCTGCCGATTGCGGGCCTGATCGGCCTCCTCGCTGGTGATGTCCCCCTGCTCCTGCAGCAGTTCCAGCAGGTCGCGACGGCGCACGGGGCCGGTTGATTCGTCGACGTTGTTATCCATAGTCATACTCACGGCAGCCGGATTTCCTCTCCTTTGCTGATCCGGATCTTGCGGTTTGCCCCGTTTACCAGGACAACGTGGCTGCCGTCAAATGCAACTATACGCCAGCCGCGCAGATTTTCCTCTTGCCGCAGGCGGATCATCCCCTCCACCGCGCGGCCGACGCGGACCGTGATGAACGCGCTTTCGGCGCCGACCGTGGTCTTGATAAAGCCATTGTAGAAGAGCCGCACAGGATCAGGGCGCCGCAGATCATTGCCGCCGGTGGGAATCTCGTCAGGACCGCCATTGCTTGAACCGGAGTCGTCATCAGAGACGCTGCCATCATCAGGGCCGGCGCCGGCGGAACCAGAGCCATCCTCAGGACCAAGGTCCCGACCTGGCGGCGGACGGTCCGGTCCGAACAGACCGCGAGCATTGACGACGGAGAGCTGCGCCATTGCAGCGCCTGGCGCCTGTGAACGCGAACGTACACGGCGCGCAGAGTCGCGCGGCGCCGGGCGCAATGCCCGGATCAACGATGGCAGCAAGACCAACGCAAAAGCCAAAGCTACCGCGGCAAACACCAGACGTTCCCATTCCCGCTGCACCAATATCGCCAGCCTGCGCTGCATCCGCCGCATTTCAGTCCCCCAACAGCTCGCGGCGCATCTTCAGCATGTCCTTGATGCTGTACTCGCCGCGCTTGACTTTGTCCGGGTTCACCCCGTGTTTCTTGAGGGTGTCTTCGGTGATGCCGAGTTTTTTCAGGTCGTCCATCGTCACCCCGCCTTTCTTGCTCGTGCCGCCGCCTTTCTTCCGGCGCGGGGCGGCGCCGCCGCCCTTCCTGCCGGCGCCGAACTTCTGCAGTTGCGCCGGAGACGGATTGGTCGTCACTGCATGCTGAAAGCGATCGCCGACAAACAACTCCACCGTCCGGCCGCTCTGGTCCTTCAGCAAGACCATGTCCTGATCAAAGGAAACAACCTTGTACTTGCCGATCTCGCTGCCGGCCTTGAGGAAGTGCACGCCGCTGCGCAGCTTGCTGTTGCCGTGGATGTTCTCCTCGGTCACATATGCCATCTGGGTGCCCTTCTCCCGACTGTAAAAGCCGCGGTAGATCAGGAAGTGCCGGATGGGCGGCGGCGGCGGCGGTTTCGGCGCCACGGGCTTGATCACCGGTTTGGGCTTGACCTTCGGTTTGGGCTTGACCACCGGCGTGATCTTGTTCGGGATGATGATCGGTTTCGGCTTCGGCTGCGTCGGCCGCGGCGGCCGCCAGTACCGCGGCGGCCGGACCACGAACACATGGTCCTTGGCGATCTCGGCGCCGTTCGAACTGTCCAAAAAGGCAAAGGCGCCCTCGCCGAAGGCGGCGTCGACCCGCACCTTCGGCGCCGGCGGGTTCGGCCGTTTCTTGAAGAGGGCCGAAAACTTCGTCAGGCCGCCGGTCAACCCGCCGAGAGCCACCAGCAGCATCACCAGCAGCACCGCCTTCTCCCATTCGTCTTTCAGGATGACGCCGATTCGAGTCAGTGCACGTTTCATCGTTATGCCCCACGCTTGTAGGTCTGAACTTTTTCCAGTTTCTTGTCCTTGCGCTGCTTCAGTTTCTCAATGTCGCGCAGCACCAGGAAGCCGCTGCAGACCAGGCGGACCTCGATGTCCTCGTTGGTCAGATAGCGGTAGCCGGGCCGCGAAAAGGCGTCGACGCCGGCAGCTTTGATCACGATCCGCTCCAACGGCAGGAAGTAGCCGTTGTCCGTCAGGTTCGCCAGGAAGCGACAGAGATCGTTGATGCGGCCCCGCACCTTGAGCTCCACCGGGAACTCCTCGAGGTACGGTTCCTCGCCGCTGTCAATGGTGTAGGCGCGAACCGGCAGCGCGCGGATCATCGCCACCGGCCGCCGGGGATCCGGCCGCCAGTCGTCGTCGTTCGCCGGGCGCCAGTCGCCGTCGCCCAGTTTCAACCCGTGCTTGCGCGTCAGCAACGCCAGCCGTTCAACCACGTAGATCTGCGCCAGCAGCCGGTAGGTGTTCTGCATCTGGTCGTCCGGCAGCGACGTCGATTCGGACAGCCCGAGATAGCTGTCGTTCAGGTAAATGCCCTGATACGCCAGGTTCTTCTTCATATTGTTGAAGTTCTCCTGGTAGTCGATCAGGCTGACGGCCGCCTGCCACTCATAGACTTTCACATCGCCGGTGCCGTGTTCATCGATCAGGGGACGGAACTCGTCGTTGGCGTTCTGCAGCACATCGGTGAGCCGTTTCATACTGGCCCGCCGATGGGATTCGTACTGTTTCTCGAGTTGCCCCAGATACGAGGGGTCCAATTCCCAGCGGCGGTCCAGGAGCTCCTTGAGTTCCTTCTCCTTCTTCTCCGCCTGCTCCCGCATTTCGCGGTTGGACCGGATCTGCGGCAGCAGTGCCAGGGCATAAACGACCACGCAGACAACGACCACCAGCAGGGCCGCGGCCGCAACGGTCTTATGCGCTTCAATCTTCTTCATCGGGCACCCCCGTTCGTCGCCTCGGGCAGTTTGAACTCAACCGTCTCCAACGGGCAGATCAGCGAGAACCATTTCATCCGGAACATCAGCCATTCCTTCCGCAGCTGTGCGTCCATCGGGGACATGCGCGGATTGGCATCGACTCCGGTGAACAATTTCGAATCGTTCAACAGGCGGATCGATTCCCGGACGTCTTTCAACTCCCGTTCCTTGGGGGTGAATCCGGAAATCGCAATCGCCTCCCAGGGCTGGACACTGCTCGCGAGAATCGCCGGCGTCCGGGAAATCGGATTGCCGCCCAGCGGGAACGGCACCCGGTTGTTGCCGTTGACCAGCTTGAATGTCTCCTGCTTGCCGTGGTACGAGGCCGGATAGTCCGCCAGCAGGTAGATCCAGTTGTTGCTCTGCTTCGTCTGGCTCAACTGGTCGACCGCGCGCACCACCGTCATATTGCGGTTGCCGCGAGCCGCAAACGGCTGCAGCATCACGTCGTAGTGGTCGATCGATTCCTTCGAACCGAGCAGCCCCGGCATGATCTTCTCGCACATCTCCAGCCGCCGCGTGCGGCGCACCAGTTCCTCGCGCTCTTTGCGCAAACTCAAAAACGTCAATACCAGATAGGCCGCGCCCAGCAGCGTCAGCATCAGCAGCGCCGCATACAGATAGCCGATGCGTTTGCGCCGCAAGGCTACCCACCGCTGTTCTGCCGGCAGCAGGTTCAACGCGGCCTTCGACCGGCCCGGCCGCAGGCCGATCAGGGCCAGGCCGTACACGATGTTGAAGCCGTTCGGGTCCTCGCCCGCCGCCGTCACGCCCGGTACCGACAAACGCGCCACGTCGCAGTGGTAGTTGTTCCGCAGAAACTCGTCAAAACCCTCCAGCGAACCGCCGCTGCCCGACAGATGGATTTGGCCGATCTTCAGTTGCTCGGACTTCGGGTCGTGATTGCGCCAGTTGTCCAACGCCGCCTCGAGCTCCATGACGAAGGTCTGCGCCGCCACCGTCAACGGCGACTGCGGGTCCGCCGGGTCCAGGCGGCTGCCGAACTTCGTCTTCTCCGCTTCGATCTCGGATACGCCCAGATGACGGCTCAGCTGTTCCGTGAAAAAATCGCCGCCGAACAGGAAGCTGTTGTAGTACACCGCCTGGTCGCCCAGCACCAGAACCATCGTCGTGTTCTCCGCGCCGATGTCCAGCAGCAGAACCAGTTCGTCGGCGGCCGCCGCCTCGCGGCGCTGGTCCAGATAGGTCGCCAGCAGCGCCTGGCCGTCCAGACACATGCGGTCCAGCTTCAGATTCGATTTCGTGAAGACCGACAGACGGTTCTCGATCATCGCTTCCCGGCAAACGCCGAGCAGAACCGGGTTGTCGTAGTGGAAAAACGGCTGCAGCTCCTGGTGGTCGTGGATGAACACCTCATCCGTCAAACCCGCCAACTGCTGGGTCTCGTACGCCACCAGATCGTCAAGCTGCGCCCCTTTCACCGGCGGAAAATCCGTCAACTGCGTCATCGCCATATACTGCGGCAGACCGACGACGAAGTCGTTGTCGGCCACCCCCTGTTCGCGCAGCCAGACCGACAGATGGTCCGCCACCTCCGTCTGGTCCATCAGACCCTCGTCCCGATTCCGGAACGACAGACACTTGACCACCCGGGCCGAACCGCCCTGCTTCTCCAGGACGATGGCCTTCGTGGCCGTCTGACCGACGTCAAGACCGGCGATTCGTTTGGCTCCAAATGCCATGAAAACCTGCCCTCCTACGGGTTCTGCGGAGCTGCTTGCGGCGCCTTCGGCGCAGGGTCCTCGACCGTGTTGTAGCGACCCTGCGGGTCGATGATGGTCGCCGTGAGAAAGATCAGCAGATGCTTCGGGTCGCGCTCCGTCTCTTTCCGCTTGAACAGCCAGCCCAGCAGCGGGATGCGCCCCAGCAACGGCACCTGGTTGACCGTCTCCGTCTCCTTCGCGTCGATCTGGCCCGCCAGAATGAGCGTCTCGCCGCTGCCGACCACAACCGTGGTCTGGATCGCGCTCTCGTTGGTTTTCGGCATCTTGATCGTGCTCGAACCCGTCACATTCACATCGCCCAGGTCCTCAACGATCTCGCTGCTCAAGCTGATGGTGATGCTCTTGCCGTCGTTGCCGATGCTGGGAGTGACCTCAAGCGTCTTGCCCAACTCCAGCTTCTGCGCCTGGCCCTGCGGAATGATGATGCCGTTCGAGTCGATGTCGTCATCGCCGTCACTGGTAATGACGTCGCCGATCTCGGCGTCGTACTCGTCAAAATAATAGCGCACATCGCCGTTGCGAAAGCGCGCCGTATAGCGGTTGAGAACCGTCAGCCGCGGCGACGAAATCGTCTTGGTGCTGCCCGTCTGGTGAAGCGCCGCCAGGACGATGTCGAACTCGAAGCTGTCGATGATCCCGCCGAACTCCAGGCGCGGCGTGGTCAACGTGGTCAGCAGACTGTCGGCGTCGAGGATGCCTCGTTCGCTCTCGCGATACAATCGCTTGATCGACGTGCCGATATCCACCGCGTCGGACTCCGCAAAGGTCACGTAGCGCGCTTCAATCTCGACCTGCAGCGGGTCGCGGTCGAAGGCGTCGATGATCTGCTGGGCCATGCGGATGTTCTCCCGCGTGTTGCGGATCACCAGCGCGTTGTAGTTGCGGTAGATGAAATACTTGGCGTCCGGCGGGTTGTCCGGGTTGTCCTCCAGGAACGCCGCCAGCACCTTCTCCAGATCGTCCTCGCCCTTGGCGTCCGTGTTGCCGCCGCCGGCGTCGTCGCCGCCCTCGCCGCCGCCCTCGCCGCCCACCGGCTTCGGGATAAACCCTTTCTTCAGCCGGATGATCTCCGTCTCCAGCTTCGGGCCCTTGACCTCTTCGTCCTCGGCCGCGCTCACCCAGATGATGTTCTCGCCCAGCGTGAACTGCAGACCCATATTGCGTTCGACATAGCTCAGGACCTCCTTCAACGGCACGTTCCGCACGTGGATCGTCACCGTCTTCTCCACCGCAATGCTGTCGTCCGCCATCAGGTTGACGCCGTCGATCTCCGCCAGCGCAATCAGCAACGCCTCGATATCGGCGTTGGTCACCTTGAACTCGACCTTGCGCTTCAACAGCTCTTCCATCGGGCCGAACGGCTTCTCGAACGGCCCCAGCTTCGACTTCAGCGGGACCTTCTTGCCGTACTTCTCCGGCAGCACCATCTCCTCGTCAACCATGTTGATCGCATTCCGGTACGACAGGTCCTTGGCCTTCTTCAGACTGCGATACTTGATCTGGTGCTCGATCTCCTTGAGCATCAGCTTCACCTCGCGACCCACTGCCGGATGATTCTCGTACGGCAACACCAGCTCGCGGGCGTAGAAATAGCGCTTCTTGCGCATCTGCAGCGAGGCAAAATCAACCACGTCCCGGATCTTCTCGATGCGCTTTTCCACTTCCATTCCGGGCGGCTCTTCCGGCACGAAGGTCGTGCACGAAACCAGCAGCGGCAGCACCGCCGCCACACTCATAACCAGAAGCGTTCTCATAGGCCTCCTTGTTGTCCTCAATCGGCTTGTTCAAATCCGTGACCGGTCGGCTCCGCCCGCCGGCATCGCAAAGCAAAAATCCAGTAAAGGTCCTATCCTAGTAGGTCCCCTCCTCCCACTTCGCCCGGCTCTCAAACACCCGGCCCGTATAGGCCGTGTTCAGCACAAGCTGATCCTTGCCCCATGACGTGTCGTAGTGAAAGAAACACCGAACCGTCGGAAACAACGCTTCTTCCCAAGGCACACCACCTTCGCAATACTTGCTCTCATCCTCGTGCCGACCCCGGCCGTGGCGCAATTGGAGTTCCTTCACCGCGTTCCAACTCATGGGGGAATCCTCGCTGCCGCAACTGCCGCCCCAACTGCAGTCGGCGCCGGAGAATTCATACATGTAGCTGCAATGCGTAATCTCCGTATTGCGCATGCGGCCGTTTGCCACGGTCGCTCCAGGCGGGTTGTTGTTGCTGGCAGTGTCATCCGTCTCTTGAAATTCATCTTCCACTTCCGCGGGGTCAATGGGTTCCACGATATAGTCGCCCGCGCCCCCAGTCCGGCCGCCGTCATGGCCTTCACTCTCGTCTTCCGGACAGATAAACAGCCGTTTGTCCTTCAAATACTCCGGATACATGCGCGACAGCCAGAACGGCATCGCGCCGTCGCTATCCTGCCGGTACAACTCCGTCGCCAGACCAAACTGGTCCAGGTGACCCGTGCATTTCGCTTTGCGTGCCACGGCCCGCGCCTGACTCAGCGCCGGCAGCAGGATCGCCACCAGGATCACGATCACCGTGATCACCACCAGCATCTCAATCAGCGTAAATGTCCTTCTCATCACTGCGCCTCGATATATGAGTTAATTAATCGAATTTCTTTTCTATTGATTTAGACTCATCAAATCAATTGGTGTTCCCGCGCCGGCGCTAGTCCGACAGCGGCGTCTGCAGCGCGCGGTCGACCTCCGACAGCACCCGGCGGGCCGCGGCCCCGCGGCCCAAGGCCTTCAGGTCCGCCGCGTAGATCCGCAACAGGTTCAAGACGTGCACCCGCAGGATGTCCGCCCGCGTCAGGTCCGGCGTCCCGTGCTGGCTCGGCGTCAGCAACTCAGGGACTTCCGTACGGTCCATCTGGGCATCCGCCGGCGTCTCGGCGCCGGGATTGACAGCCGCCTCCAGTTTCAGGCTCTTCACCGTCACGGTGTCGCCGCGGTCCAGACCGTGGAACACCAGGTTGGCGGTGCGCATGACGCCCTTGCCCAGCGGCGTGGTCTGATGGTGCCAGCCGGTCTTTTTGCACTTCCAGTCGGCCCGGCGGAAGTTAAAGGCAAACGCATTCGTCCCCGGCCGCAGGATCATCGGCGGCGCCTCGATCCACTGGAAATCGTCGCCGACGTTGACCGCGAAGGAAACGAGCACGGGGTACGGCTTGGCTTTCTTCAACTCAATCGTCACCACCGCCCGGTCAAAGCCGTTGAGCTGCCGGCCGTCATGGTTCTGGAAGACACAGAGTTTCCCGGCTTTCGGGTCGGCCACTTCGACGGTCAGCTCGCTGCCGGTCTGGGTCAGCACGGATTTCGCGCCCCAGTCCGCCGCCAGCCACCGGCGGGCGGCCCTGGCTTTCGCCTTCGATTTCGGGGCAGGCGGGTCAACCGTCACGCTCCGTTGGGGCGGCTCGGCGCCGGGCTGTTCCGCCGGCCGGGCGTCGTCGTCGGCCGCGCGGATCGAAACGCCGCCCAGGGCCAGCACCAAAGCCAGGAAACCGGCGCCCAGCCCCAGCCGGAGGCGCGGCGTCAGCGCCGTCAGCAGACTGCGGCCGCGATCGAGGATGCCCTGCACCCGGTCTTCCAGCCGCCATTGCGGATGGGCCAGGCCGACCATCGCCGGGCCCATGTGGCTCTGCTCGGTCAGCCGCAGCAGCGTCCGCGCATAGGCCGTCCGACTGGCCGCGCGCAAGACGTAGTTGTCACAAATCTCTTCCCGCGCCCGGCTCAACGCCCGGTTCAACCGGTGCAGCAGCGGGTGCGGCCAGAACACCACCCCGGCGACGCGCTGCAGCAAACCGACCCAGTGGTCGCGACGGACGATGTGCGCGCCCTCGTGCAGCAGCACCGCACGCAATTCGTCGTCGCTCAACTCCTGCCACATGCCCACCGGCAGCACCACGAGCGGCCGGAACCAGCCCACACAGACCGGACCCGACACGTACTTCGACTCGACAACCCGCAGTTCGCCGGCCGCGCCAAGGACCTCCTGCACCGCCGCCAGGACCCCCTTGCGCGTCGTCGTCGGCAAGGCCGTGCAGCGCCGCCGCAGCAGCACCTGAAAGACGCAGCCGTAGTGCAGCCGCACCACGCCCCAGACGATCCCCGCCAGCCAGACCAGCGCCGCCAACGTCGCCAGATGCCGCAGACCGTTGAGCAGCAGCATCCCGCGCACATTGCCCGCCGATGCCGTCGGCACCGTGGACCCCGGGTCGGCCACCGTAATTGCCGTCGCCGGTTCCCGGATCGGCGCGGCAACCGAAGCCAACGCCGTTTCGACCGCCGGCGCTTCGAACCGGACACTCGGCAACGCCTCACTCCAGAACAGCCAGGCCAGCGGCAAACACAGCAACACCGCCGCCAGCGCAAAGAGGCAAATCGCATGCCGCACCGGCGCCCGGCGCCGCCCGATCAACCGACCCAGCACCAGCGCCGCGCCCAGAACCAGCGAAACCTGCACCACCACGTGCAGCGCCGCCAACACCAGATTGTCGCCGGGATAAAACTGCGTCAGCATCAGGGATACTCCTCCGTTGCCTCAATGGCAGCGCGAATCCGCTCCGCCTCGTCCGCACTCACACCGCGGCCGTTGAGCAACGCCAGCACCAGACCCTCCGCCGAACCCTGAAAGGCCGTCTCCACCATCCGCGATACCATCCGGCGCAACGTCAAAGAACGATCTTCCGTCGCCGAAAAAACAAAACCGCTGCCGTTGTCCTCGTGCTGCAGCCAGCCCTTCTCTTCCAGCCGCACCATCATCGTCTGGATCGTATTCCGCGCCACCGAACGCTGCGATGAAATATGCTTCCACACATCGGCAACCGTCACCTGGCCGCGATCCCAGACATAATTCATAATCTCCAATTGCGCCTCGGACAGCGCTGGAAGCTGATTTCTGCTGGCCATCGTCGTTGTCTCCGTTATGCGGCCGCGGCGGCCGGCTTACCTACAACTGTAGTCACTCTATTGCGTTTGACCAGCCGAATTGCCGGCGGTTCCAGAGTTTCGTCACATTTTTATAACGGTTATCCGGCAGTCAATGTTCATCTCGTCAAGTAATCCTGAGGACCCGCCGGCGCCAGGAACTATGGCGGACAGCCAGGATTCCTTCTAGTCGGCAGAAGACTGCCGAGTACTCGGAGGCGGGTGGCTACTCTCTCCGAAATCCTACTCCTATGCCTGCGGCGGTCCGCCGGCGCATTAGAAGGAATTCTGTCCGCAGAATTACTTAAGGGGTGCCGCCCGCGGCACACCCCCTTGTGTGAATCTTGTGACTCTTTGCCGTGGCCCGACGGAGCCTTGCGCGGAGGCGGGTGGCTACTCTCTCCGAAATCCTACTCCTGCTCCTGCGCCGGTCCGCCGGCGCACTAGAAATAATGCCGTCCGCGGGATTATTTAGGGGGTGCCGCTCGCGGCACACCCCCTTGCGCGGAGGCGGGTAGCTGACCTCTCCGAAATCCTACTCCTATTCCTGCGGCGGTCCGCCGCCGCACTAGAAATAATGCCGTCCGCGGGATTATTTGAGGAGTGCCGCTCGCGGCACGACTAAAAGGAGACCGTCACGTCGCCGCCCAGGCGCATCGGCTTCGGCACCAGTTTCAATCCCTGCACCTCCGACCAGTCCTGGTCCCAGTCGCGCAGCAGCAGCGGATCCGTCGGAGCCCCCAGAATGTCCATGTCCAGCAGCATCAGCTTGCCGCTGGCCGTCAGGTAGACATCAACCGTCAGGTCGTCTTCCGGCAGGAACTCCGCGATCAAAGCCACAAACCGCAAGCCCAGCTTCCAGATCTCGTCCGCCCGGGCGTGCAGCCGCGAGTGGTAATCGCTCAGAAACCGCTGCGACATCACCTTCAGCTCGCGGTCCTTGATGAACAGACGGAACTCGCGCGAATGATCCATCCGCCGGAACGGGTGGAACGCGAACCGCGCGGTCAACCCGCTCTCCACCGCCGCCACCACCTTCTCGCTGTCGCGCAGAAGATTCCACGCCAGCCGGCCGCGCTTCACCGCGCCATCCGTGCTGGCAAAGATAGCGGCGTCATTCGGCGCACAGACATCGGCATGCACAAAGCACGAGCCCGGCAGATGCTCGATCACGTAATCCATTTTCTTGATCAACGCCTTCGTCACCGCCGACTGCCGGTCGTCATGCAGGAAGGCCTCCATCTCAGCGTCACGCAGACGCACGAACACGGTCGGGAACGAGAAGTTGCCCAACGACGTGTACCATTCACTTACGGGTATAACGATTCTATCCAACTCTCTGCCTATCCTTCAAGCTTTACGCCGGTCAGTACGCCCGGCCGGCAAACAACACTCATATCGTCAAGTAATCCTGCGGACCGCTTCAAACGGCCTGCTTCCAAACGTGGCCGCGGTCGTCTCGACCGCGCATCCCCGACTTCTCTCGGGAACATCAACGCTCATATCGTTACGTAATCCTGCGGACCGTTTCAAACGGTCTGCTTCCAAGCGTGGCCGCGGTCGTCTCGACCGCGCATCCTTCCTTTTCTGTGAATTCCTGTGACTCTTTGCCGTGGCGCGACGGAGCCTTGCGCGGAGGCGGGTGGCTACTCTCTCCGAAATCCTACTCCTGCTCCTGCGCCGGTCCGCCGGCGCACTAGAAATAATGCCGTCCGCGGGATTATTTAGGGGGTGCCGCTCGCGGCACACCCCCTTGCGCGGAGGCGGGTAGCTGACCTCTCCGAAATCCTACTCCTATTCCTGCGGCGGTCCGCCGCCGCACTAGAAATAATGCCGTCCGCGGGATTATTTAGGGGGTGCCGCTCGCGGCACACCCCCTTGCGCGGAGGCGGGTAGCTGACCTCTCCGAAATCCTACTCCTATTCCTGCGGCGGTCCGCCGCCGCACTAGAAATAATGCCGTCCGCGGGATTATTT
>CAYLNH010000146.1:0-17269 GCA_964384625.1 uncultured Lentisphaerales bacterium | reverse complement strand
CCATAAAGGCTTGCCAATCAACATGCCAACTGAATATTGTGGCCATAGATTTTTCCGGTAGGCCCAAGCACGAACAGAAAAAGCGATGGTAATGGTGAAATCGTCCTCAAACACATCGGGGGACATCTTGCCCTTTAACGACGTGATCTTGGCGTTTTCCTGATTCCCGCGACTATTATCAAAGGCAACGCCGCCCTGATGATGCAGCTTTGGAGGATCAGATCCCTCGATAATGTGCGCATGGCGTCGACGGGGAGAGCTGTCTTCCCATTCGCCTTTTTCGGTGTCAAGCTTTCGCATATCGGCTTCCAGCAACAGCTCAAGATCCTTTCGCAGTTTCGCCCGGCGCGGATCGGCCGGCTTCGCGTCCTCGGGGTCAGCCGCGTCGGGATCGACCTGCGCGACGTTGTCGGGCTCCGGCTCGGCGGTTGCCGCCACCGGGATGCGCCGGGTGTTGAGCAGGGCATCGAGCCCCTCCTTGTGGCCGCGTTTCTCCAGCAGGGCGAGCTGCAGGATCACGTCTTTGTTGCGTGGGCTCAATTTCTCGGCGACGTAGAGGTAGACCTTCGCCATCCTGACGGCATCGTCGTCCTTGGCATACCTGGCGTCGGCCAGTTGGGTGCCGCGCCGGATCAGGACCTCCGTCAGTTTTGCTTCGGAGACCGGGCACTCTCGGGCAACCGGTTTGAGGTTGCGCTCGAGCAACCCGAGGGCGAGCAGGGCATCGCGGTTCTGCGGGTCGACCCAGGCGCCGAGCCGAACGAGGGCGATGCCGACGACGTCGTTACTGTTTTCAGCCAGCCGGAGGGTGCCCAATTGCGCCGCAAACCGGGCGAGTTTCAGATCCGTCCTGGTCGCCTTCAGCTCCGGCCGCGGGAGTTTGCGGCGGCCTTTCCGGACCGCCGCTTTGAGCTTCACCCCGGCCTGCCAGAGTTCCTCCGGTTTCTGGTCCAGACCGTCGGCCCGCAGCAGCATCAGGCCGAGAATCGTATCATGGCATTTCGGATCGAACAGGTCGGCCACCCGCAGATAGGCGAGTGCGACCCGGCCCGCTTCAGCGTTGGTAGGATAGACTTCGTTCAGCAGGTCTTCGGCCCGCCGGCAGATCCCCTTGACCAGCTTTGCTTCGGTCATCTTCGTCGTGATCGGATCCGGCTTCATATTGCGCTTCAACATGGCCTTGGTCAGGATCACCGTCTTGTTTGCGGGCGTCAGGAAGCCGGCGAGTTCGATCAGGGCATGACCCTTCTTGTCGTCAAGATCCCGTGCCAGCCGATTGGTCCCCACAATCGCCGCGTACCTGGCGATCATCTCATCCGACGGCGCGTCCGCATACAGCCGGGATCCAAGCCAGCAGATCAGCAGAGTCCACACAACTCGAGCGGCGTTCGTTCTCATCCAACCATCGTTCCGTTGTTCCGTATCCCAACATCTGATGCGACAGTGGGATATACAATACCAAAGCCCGCCGGGATTGTCAACCGGAAAATCGGCCGCGGGGCGCATGTCACTTCCGCAGGTGTTTCCTGCCAACAATTGGCTCGATCATACGACCCCAGGCGGTTTACCCGCCTGGTGAAGAAGCTCATTAGTGGCTGCAAGCCCTCACCCCCTCTCCCTGATGAACTCATTCACCGGGCCGACGAGCGACCCGGGGTCTAGAGCGTTTTAAGCCATTCTGTAGCCGCCACTCCTCACGCTGAAGGCGTGATAGTCTTGAGCCTGGGGTTGGCAAAGCCTACCCCAGGATGGGGGGAGATACGGTTCAACGCTGAAGGCGTTGTAGTAGGCCCTGCCGTGTTAGCGGCTATAGTTTTTTGGGAAATGCTATAGCCAGTCGCGAACCGGCAACAGACATCGCATACGCCCACAAGCCCGCCGGTGGCTGGACTGGCGAACGTTCCGGCGCGATGATGCGGCTCTTGCCACAACACGAAGGGATGACCTGCAGAACTGACATGCGCCCCCGGCCGCGGGGTAAGCCCTCGTCTGCTGCGCCCTGCATTCTGCGCCGAGATCCCGCACCTTTACGGTGCGGAGTCTCAGGATCGGTCACCTACACCAGCCAGCCTCCTCCAGTTGCCGTTTTCCGAACCGTGAAGCTGCGGTGAAACGTCGCTGGCCGCCGGCTATTTCGGGGTAATGGCGTAGAGCCCGGTGGTGATGGCGTAGGCGTCGGTGAGCTTCATCTTTTTGAACTCGTGCCCGGGCCCCCAGGAGTCGGAGTAGATGATCTCCTCGGTCTTGTCGTTGAAGCCGATGATCAGCCGCATGTGGCCGCCGAACGCCTGCGGAATTTCCGGTTCCTTGACGAAACCGAGAACGATCGTCCAGAACAGCGGCACGCCGTCCTTCGTGTAGTCCTTCACGTCGCGCTCGAACCGGCGCACTTTGGATCGACGGCGCAAACGGCTTTCAACATAGACGGCTTTGTCCATGTCTTTGAAGATTTTGCCGACATCGATGCGGCCGCCGCGGGGCAGCTCGATCTCCGATTTCCTGTGTTTCTTCGCGGTCCGATTGTAGTCGCTGATCACCTGCTTGAAACTGATCGTGCTGCCGTCGAACATGGCGTCGAGAGTCTTGACGCGTACGTGCAGCTTGCTTTTGGCGGCGCGGATGCCTTTCATCAGTTCGGCGGCGCTGGTGCCGCCTTTGTTGGCGGTCTTGGCGATCTGGGCCAGTTCGTGCATGTCCAGCTTGTGGCCGTAGTGCTGCAGGACGCGGGCGGCGGTGGCGCAGGCGCAATAACCTTTCTTGCCCTGGTTGATCATCGGCACCCGGTCGACATATACGTCGCCGTTGTCTTTCTCGACCACATATTCTTTCGGACGTTGGCGTTCCTCTTCGCTGTCGATTTTGCTCAAGCCGGTCTTTTTGTCATACTCTTCCAGGCGCAGCCGGATGTACTCCGACCGGTACACGACTTCGCCTTGAACCCGGGTCTTGCCGTCGTTGCAGTCGAGTCGAAACAAGCGGTCGCCGACAATCCAGAGATAGCTGTCTTTCTTACTGGCGCCGCTGTCCCGGCGGCGTCTGGGTGATTTGCCGGTGAACGCGGACACAGCTTTGACGGCCTTCTCGACCAGCGCTTCGAACGCCGGTCGATCGAGCATATCGACGTCGCCGCGATTGTAGATGCTGAAGGCCAGCCGGTGCAGCCGCTGGTCGCGAAACCCGACGAGCCCTTCGATGACCGGCAGCCCGAGGATCGTTGAATTATCACCGCGGTGCCGCCAGGACTTGCCCGATCGCGACTGCGGCCGGAAACGCAGAGGCTTGGCGTAGGTCCCGGCGAAGTCCCGGATGGAGCGGCTGAAGATCTTCTCGTCCTTCAGCAGGCGGTCCAGCTCCGCCCCGGAAACGCCGCCTGCAGCCAGCAGCAGGCAGGTACAGAAGATTGTCCAACGCATGGTTCAACTCCCGTGTTCGATCCACTTCTGGAACGTTTTGAAACCACCGATCTATCACTGCCGCAGGCGCCGCCGGGGGCCGGGCCGGACGCCGGCGACCCACGTCAACGGTGGGCGTAGCCGTACTGGTTGCCGCTGTAGGTCCAGACCTCTTTGCCCTTGCGGGTGAACTCCTTGATGTTCCCGCTGAAGGCAACCAGAACGTTGCCGTTGCTCAGTTTGAAAGCGCCGGTGGAGCTTCGGTGCTGCAGTTCCCAGACGCGTTTCTTGGCGCGGTTCAATTCGAAAATCGACCCGCTGTGGTCGACCGTCACAATGTTGCCGCCGGGTAGCGGCTGAATGCTGTAGAAGTAGGTGCCCTCGTTGTATTCCCAGGCGACCGTTTTCCTGGGGGTTACCTCACGGATGAAGCGCTGGCCGGCCACCAGCGTGTTGCCGTTGGGCAGGCGGCGGGCTTTGTAGCAGTCGGCGCCGGCGTTGTACTGCCAGACGATCTGCTTGTCTCGTTTGCGGATCTCGATGACCGTGTGGGAAGTATGGGTCGCCGCCAGGACGTTGCCGTTGCCGAGCTGCACCGCTCCCATCGCCTTGGTCGGATACTCCCAGACGACCTTCTTGTCTCGCGTCACTTCCACCAGCTTCTCCTGCGAGTGCGAACCGATGAGGTAATTGCCGTTGGCCAGTTTCTCGGCGGTCCAGCAATCGCGAAACGGATAGCGCCACACCTCCTTCTTCCGGCGGTCGAGTTCGACGACTCCGCCGTTGCCGTTGCCCAGGGCGATGAGCGTATGGCCGTTGAGATACCCCATGCCGAAACCGGGATTCACGGGGAAGTGAAGCTTCGCTGTCTTCCCTTTCTGCTCGTACCATCGCTGCCAGTGGCGCAGCGCTTCGGCGCGCTCGCGGCTGTTGGCGTGAGCGGAATAGTAAATCGTCGTCCGGGTGAACTGCTGGAGCAAGGCAAAGCTCTGGTGGCGGATACTGACTTTGTCGTGCTGCATCAGCCGCAACAGCGCCGGGATGGCTTGGCGGTCGCCGACATTGGCGACGGCGCGGGCGGCCGCCAGCACCATTCGCGGGTCCGCATCCTGCAGAAAAGGATGGAGCGCAGACGACTTTTCGCCTCCCAGAAGCCCGCCCAGGGCAACGACGGCCAGGTAGCGCGCCGGGGATTTGAGGTCCCTGGCGGCAGCCGTGAGCGTGGCGGCATCTTCGGGTCCGGCCAGCTTCTGCAAAGCCTCCTCGGCAGCCCTGGCGAGGTACGGCCGCGAGTACAGCGGGGCTGCCTTCAGGAGCGCCGCAACCCCCGCACTGCCGGCCTCCAGGTCCCCCAGCGCAACAACGCAGGCATGCAGAACGGCGTTTGCTTCGTAGTTGCTGTAGCTGCGGATGAGCCGGGAGGCCCGGGCGCGGATCTCCGGGTCCTTGGATTTGGCGGCGGCCCGAACCTTGGCTTCCGCCAGATGCCCCATGGCCTCGAGCTTCTTCTGCGCCGCCCGCCGGTCTTTGTAGGACTCCGCCCCCAACTGCTGGATCAGGCTGTCGATGTTGTTGATCATCGCCGGCGTCGGACTGATCTCGTGCAGATGCCGGGTAATGCCCACAGCCGTCGTCGCGATGCCTTTCTCCTGCAGCAGCTTCTTGTACTGCTCGATATCCGCTTCGGTTCCGGCGGCAACAGCGGCGGCCAGCAGGCCGACGACCGTCATGGTGCACAAACGAAGGAATCGTCTCATTCTGGTCTTCCCCGATTGAATCGTATGTCTGAATGTGTTGCGTTTCTACGTTCACCCGATTGCGGGCGGAATTCAAGTACCATGACGTATCCCGACCCGGTGATGTTAGTGCCGGCCGCCCGATGCCCGGCGAATTCCGCCGCAGTGGTTCCGATTCGCCACCAGCACCGGGCCCCGTTCGATGACCCCCCGCGACTTGTCCACCACCGCCAGGCTGAGTCGGTGCGAGCCGCCGGCGGTGCAGATGAAATACAACTTCTTGCCGGACTGCATGTAACACAACGTCTCGGCGTCGGACCTGCCCGGCTTGACCACGATGTCCGCCAGGGCATGCTGCCACATCACCCGGCTGCGGTCGTTCACCCGGGCCACCATCAACTGCTCGGCGGTCGCATCGAAGGAATCGCCGTAGACAATCGCCACGCTGGGCGGCCGGCGGGACAGCAACGCTTCGCTGAACTGCCGGCCGATGACCTTCGGGTTGAGAAAGGACTGCGCCAAGCCCTCCGGTTCAGCGTCGGAACAATAACCTTTGATCTGGACCGCATAGCGCTTGCTCCCCGGCTCCTGGATCAACGCCAACTCCTTGCCGTGGGCCGGGCCGTAGCAGGGATGCGGCTCCTCCCGGGTGACGTACGCCGGCTTGATCGCCGCCGTCGGCAGATCGCTGAGCCGCAGCATGTTCACCGGGTCGCCGGCGGCGACCGAACCGGAATCCACCGGCTCCGTCCGCAACGTTTCCGGATCCAGCCGGTGGCCCTGCCCGTGGTTGTCGAAGATCACCACGGTCTGCAGAGACCGGCTGTACTCGCAAAGGTCGACATCAAAGCCGATGAGATGCGGGTTGCGCCGGATGATATCGCGATGGTCCCCCTGCCTCTGCCCGGTCCTGTTGTTGACCACAATCAGGCTGTGCCCCGGCTCAACAAAAAACCAGAAGTCCGCATTGGCCCCGAGCACCGGCAGCCAGCCGCCGAGCATGTCCGAACCGAAACTGGCCAACTCCACCTCGTAGTCGACCGTCAGGGCGTCGAGGTTGATCTTCTTGAGTTTGTAGCTGTGATGCAGAGAAATGCCTGAACGCGAGGTGATCGAGATCTCGTAATCGAGCAGCAGCAGCAGATACACGCTGCCGTCCTGTTCCAACAGATAGCCGTCCTGAATGATCCCGGCGGCAAAGAACTTCTTGAGAAAATAGTAAAGCAGGATCAGGCCGAAAACCCCGAGCAGAATGTACAGCGCCTGCGGGTCGAACTCCCCGTCCAGCTTCACCCGGGTCAGTGCGGGCAGAGCCTGCAGACTGCTTTGCTGATACAGCATCTTGCCGCTTCCCTGTGGTTGCTTCCACGCCACAAGGTGGCCGGCAAAACCGCTGAATGCAAGCGCCGCCGCGGACCCGTTGCCCGCCTTCGCGGACGGCGGGACAGCCGGCGGCGGCGGCGGAACGTTTAAACTTTGACTTGCAAAGTACTTTTCACTGTGCTACGCTGGGCCGGTTGAACCACGGAGGACACCATGGATATCGTCCTGATCTTTGCCCGGACGGAGCTGCGGCGCGGAACCCGAATCAAACATTTCATGACGCCGCCGCACAGCCTGCAGATCCTCAGCGCGCTGACGCCCGACCGCCACCAGGTCCGGATTATCGATGAGTATCACCAGCGCGCCCCGGCCGACATCCGGGCCGACCTGATCGGCATCAGTGTCTGGACGGCGTCGGCGCCCCGGGCGTATGCCTTGGCCGACCACTATCGGTCGTGCGGCATGCCGGTGGTTCTCGGGGGGCCGCACCTTACCGCCGGCGTTGCCGAAGCCGGCGCCCACGCCGATGCCGTTGTGGTTGGCGAGGCGGAGTCTGTCTGGCAGGAGGTCCTGGCAGACACGGAGCGCGGGACGCTGCGGCCGGTGTATCGGGGACAGCCGCTGCCGTTGGCCGCATCGCCGGCGCCCGACTGGTCGGCAATCCATGATCAGGACTACGCGCTGCGCCTTTCGTTATCCACGACTCGGGGCTGCACGCGGCGTTGCGATTTCTGTCTGGAAAGCAGCCGGCCGAAACCGAACTTCCGGCAACGTCCGCTGGAGCTGGTCCTGGAGGATATTGATGCCCGGCCGTACCCGGTCATTTCCTTTCTCGACAACGACATCATGGCCAATCGCCGGTATGCCCGGCAGTTGTTGACGGCACTGATTCCCCGGGACCGACAGTGGCTGGGGATGACGTCGATTGAGACCGCCAACGACGAACGGCTGTTGGATCTGATTGCGGCCTCGGGCTGTCGTTCTTTGTTTGTCGGGTTCGAGAGCATCGTTCCCGCCAGCCTGCGGGAGGTGAGCAAACGCTGCAACGACGTGGACCTCTACCGGCGGAATATCCAACGGCTCCACGACCGCGGCATCATGGTCAACGGCAGCTTTGTCTTCGGTTTCGACCACGATGACGCCGGGGTGTTTGACCGGACGGTGGACTTTGGTATCGCCGCCCGGCTGGATACCGCGACATTCACGGTATTGACGCCGTATCCGGGGACGACGCTGCATCGGCGACTGGCGGCGGCAGGCCGGATCACGGACACGGATTGGTCGCATTACGACACGACCCGGGTGGTCTTCCGCCCGGCAGGCATGACGGCGGCGGAGCTTGAGGCCGGCTACTTCCACGCTTACCGGCGCTTCTACTCCTGGAAGGCGATCCTGCAGCGTTGTCGGGTCCGGGAGTCCGGCTTCGCGAAACGTCTGTTTCTCAACGTGGCCTACAAGAAAGTGGAGCCGTTGTATCAGCTTCTGGGGCGGTCCGTACGCATCGGCTGGTTCCGTTCTCTGTTTGAATGGTACGCCAGACCGTTCGGCCGCCGGCAACGCGCCGCCGCCCGCCCGGCGGCGCCGGCCGCGGTCGAGACATCGGATGGTGCGCGGCCGGGCTGAACGAAGTCACCCGGCCGCCGGGGTGTTGGTAACACAGTCGTAAGGACTGCTTGGCTAGAAGATTTCATCACTTCCTGCTGCGTCGTCGCAACTGGCTGCAATCGCCGCGTCAGCCGGTCTTGGCCATATTTTCCGCCGCGGCGGATCAGCCTGTGGCTGACAATATGCCAAAGACGCCAGCGGCAGTCGCCCCGCAGCTGCCCTGCACTCCCAGCCATTGGTGCCGCCTCGTGATAGAACCCATGAAATCAACGAGTTAGAACACGACTTCCTTGCCGGTGGCGGCGCTGTCATAGAGACCGTTCAGGATCTTCTGCACCTTGATGCCGTCCGCCGCTTTGGCGACGGGTTCGCGGCCTTCGATGATGCTGTTGACAAAGTCATGGTAGGCGCTCGGTGGGTTGACCACGGCTTTGTCCAACACCTTGGTGTAGAGGTTGCCGCCTTCTTCGGTGTAGATCTCCGCGGTGAAGTCGTAGGTGCCGTTCCGGTTCTTCTGGACCAGGCCGCCTTTGTCGCCGTAGAGCGACGTGATCATCTGCTCGTTTTCGTTGTTGTTCAGGGCCCAACTGGCTTCGACGATCAGTGTAGCGCCGTTGTCGAACTTGACGATGCCGGCGGCGAGGTCTTCGCAGGTGTACGTCTTCTTCTGTTCCGCGGCGAGGCGTTTGGCGATCACATTGTAGGCGGAGCCGGAGACGGACACAGGTGTGGGATGACCCATGAGCCAGAGCGCCAGGTCAATCCGGTGGACGCCCAGGTCGATCAAAGGGCCGCCGCCGGACAGGTCTTTCTGGCCGAACCAGCCGCCGAACCCCGGCAGCCCGCGGCGTCGGTGCCAGACCGTGCGGCCGAAGTAGATGTCGCCGATGATGCCGGCGTCGACCTGCTGTTTCAAGGCGTAGCTCATGGCGCTGAAGCGATAAGAAAAGTTGATGCCCAGCGTTTTACCGACGCGGTCGGCGGTGTCCTTCATCGCCTGCGCCTCGGCCAGCGTCATCGCCATCGGCTTGTCGCAGAGCACGTGGGCGCCGGCTTCCAGCGCCGCGATGGTCAGGGGCGCGTGGAACTTGTTCGGGGTGACGACACTGACGACGTCAAGGTCCTCCTTGGCGAACATCTCTTCGGCGTCGGTGTAGGTGGTCGGGATCTCAAGCTCCGTTTGGACCGTGGCCAGGCGGTCTTCGTCGAGGTCGGCAACGGCAACGACTTCACAGTTCGGATGCGATGTATAGCCGTTGATATGGCCTTTGCCCATACCCAGGCCGACAACGCCGCAACGAAATTTCGGTTCGCTCATGGGTCTACCTCCGGTTTGAATCAGGCGGGGATTTCGGTACTGTACTTAGAAGTTGATGTTAACGCCGACAGGCGCTGGAACGAGGGACTCCAGCGGGCTGTCGCGCGGACAGGGCGAAGCGTGATTCGACCGGATCTTCGATGCTCTGCCGGGCCGTTGAGTTCAGGCTATATGAGTATCTTCTGGTTCGGCTGACGAAGCAGAGCGCGAAGCGGCGCGAGGTCCGCGCAGCCCTTCACTGCGACAGTACACTAGCTACGCGCCAGGGCAGATCAACAGCGCGTTCCTGTCACTGATCTTGTAATACAAGGATATTTCTTAGATGAACCCCAGTCAGTGTACGGCCTTAGCCAGAACGCCTGCCGGCCTGTGGCAATTGACGGTAGCGGCGTTGACCCACCAGATCTCGCGGTTGCGGGACGGGCGATTTCTGTTGAAAGTCGCGGCCACGGAGCATCCGTTCCGGTCTGTGGAGGAGATGCACTTTCATCCGCGTCCCGAATTGGTGATCCAGGTTGCGGGGGTGACCCAGTTGGCCCTGCCCGAGGACGTGGTCCAGGCGCGGGCCGGCAAGGTGGTGCTGACGCCCCGCGGCGTGCCGCATCGCGAACGGAACGGGTCGGACCGTCAGCCGTTCTGTAATCTGGTGTTCATGTACGAGGACCGCGGCTTCACGTTTCACGCGGCTCTGGACGGGACGGACAACGGCCAACCGGATCGGATCGGGGTGGTGCAGCGGGCGTTTGTCCCGGTGAAGAACGGCGGTCGGCTCTACGGCTATCTCAACGAAGCAGCCGCTTACTTCGACGCCGGCTGCACACCCCGGCATCCGGCGATCCAAGGGTTGATGCTGACCCATCTGGGACTGCTGCGGGACGCCGTCAGCAACTACGAGCGACCGGAACCGGTGTACTCGCCGCTGGTGGCGCAGGCGCGGCAGTTGGCCCTGCAGAATCTGGCCAACCTGGACCTCAGTGTGAAATGGCTGGCGAGCAAGATACCGTGCTCGGCGGACTACCTGTCGCATCTGTTCCGCGTGGAGACCGGGCAGATGTTGACGCAGTTCATCAACGACGAGCGTCTTCAACTGGCGGTGCATCTGCTGCAGGGCACAACGATGAACATCTCGGAAGTGGCCGCGGCCTGCGGCTATCGCGACCCGAGTTATTTCTCCCGGGTCTTCACCAAGAAGACCGGCCAGAGTCCGCGTACGTACCGTCGGTCTCACGCGGTGCCGACGAAGGGCGGCGCTGCCGGTGCGTGACCGCGGCAAACCGGTCTGCCGAGCCGCGTACCGGAGCAGGGGAGGCAGCACGCCGCGGGGCTTGATACTCCCGCTCAGCGTCAATCCGGGCGCATGTCTGCCGGCATCACCGTCGCGTCATCTCCGGCGAACTATTCGGTGACGAATTTCACGGAACCGGCTTTGCCGTTGGCGCCGGGCTTGCCGTCGTCGCCGGAGCGGCCGTCCTGGCCGGCAGCCCCAACACCGCCGGTCGTGCCTTCGCGGCCGAGACTGCCGCGACGACCGTCGCGGCCGGGTTTACCGCCGGGTTGCGTGCGTGTTTTGTCGACGTAGACAATGCTGCCGTCCGGCTGTTCAACCGCCACCTTTTCCGTCCAGGAGTAGGACTTGCCGCCTTTGCCGCCGTCACCGCCGCGGCCATAGGTACCGCCGCGACCGCCGAGGCCGCCGTTGCCGGCGGCGCCGGCCGCCCCGCCGCGGCCGCCGCGACCCGACACGCCGCCCTGGCCGGCCGCACCGCCGCGACCGCCGTCAACCTTGATGGCCAGCGACCGCCTGGTGTGGTCAAGGAGTTCCGGGTCCTTCAGTTTTACGACAACATCGGCGCCGTTGCCGCCGTTGCCGCCGTTGCCGCCGTCGCCGCCGTCACCGCCGCTGCCGCCGCTGCCGCCGTCACCGCCGCTGCCGCCGTGGCCGCCGTCGCCGCCGTCGCCGCCGTCGCCGCCGTCCTGCCCATCCTGCCCGTCCTGCCCGGCACTGGTTTTGGTGGCATCACGGCCGTCGGCGCCGTCCTGACCGCGCACCCCATACGGGCCACGCCCGCCGTCGCCGCCGTCGCCGCCGTCGCCCCCGCTGCCGCCGTCGCCGCCCGCACCGCCGGCGCCGCCGTCGCCGCCGCGCCCACCGTGACCGCCGCGGACGGAGACTTTAACGTTGTCGTTGGGGAACGTGATCAGGTTCCGACGTTTGCCGGAGGAATGGCGGAATTCATACAGGAACACCGGATCTTTGTAGAACCGGCTCTTGATGGTGGACACCGTGATTTCCAGTTGGCCGCCGGCCGCGCCGTCGCCGCCGGCTGTACCGGCCGCGCCGTCGGCGCCGTCGGCGCCGTCGCCGCCGTTGCCGCCGTTGGTGCCGTTGGCCCCGTTGCCGCCGCGGCGATGGCGATGGTGCCGCCAATGCCGGTGACGATCCCACTCGCCGCCGTCCCGCCCGTCCACGCCATCGGGCCCGTCGAAACCGGCGGCGCCGGCCGCGCCGGCCCGGCCGTCGCGACCCGCCGCGCCGGACGGCGCATCCAGCCGGACGACACCGAACCCGGTAAACGTCGGGATGACCACAAGGTCCTCCTGGAGCGCCGTGCCCTTGAGTCGGATGCGGGCGCGGAACCCGGCATTGACCACGTTCAGCGGATCATTCACGACGGTCTGCAGCCGGCCGTTCCGGAGGAACGTGCCGTTGGGCGAGGAGAATTCGAACAGCTTCGTCTCAAGATAGGCTTTGAAGATCGCCGGCTCCGGAAACCGGCCCAGCCGCCGGGTGTACAGATAGCGTCCGTCTCGGGTGACGGCGACGCAGCGGGTAATCAACTCGGTGGCATCCCGTTTGTACGGCGACAACCGGGCGGGATTGGATCGGACAACGTCGAACGCGACAATGGCCTGCGGCTCGGGGCCCTCGACCGGGGCCACTTCAATGGTTGCCGACTTGAACGTCCGCGGCGTCGGCAGGTCGCCGTACCGCGTCGGCAGCCTGGCGTCAAATACATCCTTCGGCACGGGGATTTCGCGATTCTGCGCGGCATCTACGTTGACCGGCGGCAAGTCATCGAAGCGCATTCGCGGCAAGGACTGCGGCGTCTTGCAGCCGGTCATCACGACGATCAGAAGGAGCATGATGCTGGTGATCACGGTTTTCATTGGGCACCCCCCGGCGCATCCCGGCCGATCCCGGCAAGCACCCGGACGGCGCGCGGCATGGTCTTCAACGTTTTCTCCGGGATCGCACCGCCGAGCTGGCGCAGATGGCGTGTACACAGCAGGCTGAGTTCTTCGTCCTTGGGATCAAGCCCGTTCAGCAGGGCAGCGTGGGTGGTCTTCACCGTATTCGGTTTCAACTGCTTGCGAGCGGCCCAGGCCATGTCGCCGAGCAACGCGAATTGCCGCAGCCGCGGGTCGCGCTTCTTTGCCGTTGACTGCGCCAGAATCGTCGCCTGCATGGCCACGAACGCGTCCGGCTCGCGGGTCCGCAGAAAGGCGGCAATGCGTTTCTGGACCTCGACGTTGTGGGCGGCCAGTGCCGCCTGCAGGGCTTTGCGGCTGGACTGGTCGAGCTCCAGATTTTCGATCCCGGCGAGCGCCGCAAGATAGGCGTCGACCAGGTAGACCAAGGCTTCCGGCTTCTCGTCGGCGGCGTTCCGGAGCACGGGCGCGAGGGCCGTTGCCAGCAATGTCGGATCGGTGTCGATCAGGTAAGCGATCACCACCTGACGTACGGCTTTCATCGGTTTCCCGACCCATGCGGCCACGGCTTTGCGGGCGGCCGGCCGGAACGGCTTGCCGTCATCACCGTCCTGCACCAGCCAGAGGTAGCGCAGGTGCTGCAGGTTCAATTCGAGGTCTTCCTCCCGGATCTTCTCGTTCCACTCGAGCAGATGCCGGGCCAGGAACCGGCGATCGGTTTGCAGCAACCGGCCGTAGGCAGCTTCGCGCAGGTCCTTCGGATGGCGCTCCAGATCCTGTGAAAACCGGGCGAGCACTCCGGCCCGGGCCTTCTTGCAGGCGGGATCATCAATCTCGGCGGCGTCGAGTTTGCTGACGAGTTGGACGCCGTGTTCATACTCGTAGTCAGCCGGGATTCGCGTCGCTGCCAGGCGCTGTTCAAGATCAATCAAAAAGGCGCGCGGGGCGTGGATCAGCAACACCGCCCGGGCTCGTTGGCGAACAGCGAAGTCCGGGTCGCGACTGAAAAACAGCAGGTGCCGGATGTTCTCCCGGCGGACCGCGGCAGTGGCCGCGGCGTCGGCGGTCAAAGCGGCGTGATCCCATTGCAGCACTTCCAGCAGGCGGGCGTTGTCGCGGTCCACGCGTTCGGCGGCAAGCAGCTCGACGATATCCGCCAGGCCGAGGTGCCGCGACTGGATCAGCAGGATCATGTTCCAGACGTCGCGGACATAGCCCTGGCCGGACCAGTCGAACATGGAGCTCTTGAGTTTGGCCGCCCGGGTCAGGATGCGGCGCCGGTAATCGGCGTGGCGCCAGATGCGGTCCGGCTGTTTCAGCAGGCCGTTGCCCGCGGCGGCGGTGACCGCCAGTTCGGGATCGCTGGTTTTTGTCTGCGTCTCGAACAGGCGGAGGAAGAACGCGAGTGTCTCGGGCGCGGGCGCGTCGAGGCGACTCAGGCTGTAGACGCTCCAGGCGCGGACCTGCAGGAGGTCGGTCGGTCGGGGGTCCTTGAGCCTGGGCTTGTCAAATTCCGCCCGCAGTTCGCGCACCAGTTGGCGCCGCAGTTCCGGGGCGGTCTGGTGATGTTGAAACTTGCGGTCCAGGTGGGTCATGGTGGTCATGGCTTCCACGCGCCAGAGGGCCGGCTTCTCGCCGTCGGCGAAGGCCTTCAGCAGTTTTCCCTGCTGCCTGTAGGCGGATTGCTCGCCCTGGACCAGACGCATCTTTGTGAGCGAACTGACGGATGGCGCACAACCGCAGATAAGCAGCAGCGCCGCGCCGGCGACGGTTATGGTCAGGCATTGACGGACCTGCATGGTCGGGTCTCCTCGAATACAGATTCAAAACAGCGGCTTCACCCGCCGGCGCTTCTCCCGAAACCGTCGTTCTCAACCTACTTGACGTTGCGCTGTACTGCAATATTCATCGGCGACCGGGGAACATGTCGGGTAAGGGCTCGACGAATCCCGTATCGCCGACAGGCAAGCAGCCCCCGCGAGGGCCTGGATACGCCTGGCGTGACAACACTCCGCTCAGTCGTCGTAACTCCATTCGTACGGGTAGTAGGTGTACGGCAACTGGTAGTAGTTGAAGAAGGTCGCCGTCTTCTTGTGGCCGCGACGGCGGAGAAAATCGGTGATGTTGATGCCGATGCCCAGGTAGAAGGTGCGTTCACGGTCGGTCTCATCATCGTCGTCATCGCCGTAGCCGCGGGTGTAGTAGCCGACATGGAACTCGAGGTGACGAAGGACGCTGTCCTGGAAGCAGTCCCAGCCGTTCAGCCGGATGGCCAGCAGGAACTTCGAGTTCTCGTAATCCGTCACGACATCGAGGTCGTAGGGATGGAAGCCGTACTCCCAGCGGAAGTCGATCTTGCGCCGCAGATTGGGATAGCGCCAGGTCACGTAGCCCAGAGCGCAGCCGACGGTATTGACGATAAAGTCTTCGATCGAGAACCCGTGGCCCTCGCTGAAGGAATCGCCGAATTCCATGTAGCCCATGATGATGAATGAAGTCAGGGTGCCGTAGACGGCGGCATCGTGTTTGGAAAAATGCGCCCGCTCGTAGAGCGCGGCAAAGATGTGAGTGGCCAGGTAGCTGGTATAGGCATGCCCGAGCTTGTCGGCACCACCATGCTTGCGGTTGTAACCGAACCAGCCTTCATCGGCAGCGTGCGGTCGGGCGGAGAAGTAGTCCCAGTTGATGATGCCCCAGACGGTGATACCGGCCACGCCGATGCCGGTGGTCCAGAGCACCGTTCGGTTGCGTTCCGCCGCGGTGATCGTGCCGGCGTCCGGGTCATCCGGATCGGCGGCGGCAGGGTCGAGAAGATCGCGGTCGCCGGCCTGCATCAATTCAAAGCGGTCGAGTTCATCTGTCCCGCGGGCAATCGTATCCAGTCGACCAGGCGTCGGCACGCCGGCCGACGGCGAATCCGGGTATGGGAAGGCCGCCAGACGATTGGACTCGCGGGCGTAACCGGCGAGTACCAGGCCGCAGATTGTAAAGATCAGACAACAACGCATGACTCTCCTCGGCATCGACCCGAATCATTCAGCCCATCGACGACGCAAGTACTATGGTTTCCGGCAGGGGGGTATGTCAATAGGGCAGACTCATTCGCGGTAAGGCGCCACTGACGCAGCACCATTCGCGCTTCGCAAGGGCAGCACAGTCGGCGGGCATTCTGCTGGGCCCGAGCTCAGTTGCCGGTCCAAGCGATCCGCCCGGGCGGCGTCGCAAAATAAAGACGCCCGGGCCGCTAAACCCGGGCGCCTTCCTCCTGCATTGTAACGCGCAATCTAGTTTTCGCCGCGACCGCCGACGCCCTTGGTGTCGGCCGTGATCTCCTTGGCCGCTTCCGTCGGCCGGAGTTCACGCGTGGCTTTGCCGGCCTGCCACATTTCCGAGTCACGGATGGCGGCCAATTCCTTGCCCAGCTGCTCCTGGTAGTCTGCAGCGCCGCAGCTTTCGATGACCCGCCTGGTCTCGGCGCCGCTGCGGACGCGGTCGTACAGGTCTTTGAAGACCGGCAGCGTGGCTTCCTTGAATTTCGGTTTCCAGTCGAGCGCCCCGCGCTGGGCGGTCGCCGAACAGTTGGCGTACATCCAATCCATGCCGTTCTCGTCAACCAGACGAATCAGGCTCTGCGTCAACTCCTCAACGGTTTCGTTGAAGGCTTCCGACGGGCTGTGGCCGTTCTCGCGCAAGACGTCGTACTGGGCTTCCATGACCCCGGCCAGGGCGCCCATCAGAATGCCGCGCTCACCGGTCAGGTCACTGTAGACCTCGTTCTCGAACGTCGTCGGGAAGAGATAGCCGGAGCCGACGCCGATGCCGATGGCGATCGTCCGCTCGCGCGCCCGGCCCGTGTAGTCCTGGGCCACGCCGAAACTGCTGTTGATGCCCGCGCCCGACAGGAAATTGCGGCGCACATTCAGGCCGGACCCCTTCGGGGCAACCAGAATCACGTCCACGTTCGCCGGCGGGATAACGCCCGTCTGGTCTTTGTAGACAATGGAGAAACCATGAGAGAAATACAGGGCGTCGCCCTCGTCCAGGCACTCCTTGATCGTCGGCCAGATGGCCTTCTGCGCGGCGTCGGACACCAGCATCTGAATGATGGTGCCGCGTTTGGCGGCCTCGTCGATGTCGAACAGGGTCTCGCCCGGCACCCAGCCGTCGGCAACGGCGCGGTCCCAGTCTTTCTGGAACTTCTTGGACTGGCCGATGATCACGTTGAAGCCGTTGTCCTTCATATTCAGGGCCTGGGCCGGCCCCTGAACGCCGTAACCGATGACGGCGATGGTCTCGTCCTGCAGAACTTCGAGTGCCTTGCTGACGGGGAACTCTTCGCGGGTGACGACTTCTTCTTTGACTCCGCCGAAATCAATCGTTGCCATGATTGTCTCCTTGTGTGGTTTATGCTCATTCAAAACGGCGTCGTTCGAGGGTCGCGAAGGGATGAAAATCAGGTACGCCGACCCCGCAAACGGCAGAGCAGAGGGGAACTATAGAGGGGGGCCTTCCGAATGCAAGGTCCGTCGGCCTGAAGATGTAAGCCCTCGTTTACTGCCCTTCGCGGTCCGCATAGAGATCCCGCACCCTTGCGGTGCGGAGTTTCAGGATCGGTCACCTACACCAGACGGCCACCTCCAGTTCCCGTTTTCCCGCCGCTTTGGCCGGCGCGCCGGCCAAAGCGG
>CAYLNH010000145.1:0-17449 GCA_964384625.1 uncultured Lentisphaerales bacterium | reverse complement strand
GTTGGTATGTCTGCCCCGAATAATGCGACGTTATTTCCGCGCCGACCCTAAGGACATCCCCGGCATGCTGAAAGGCGATCCCGAGTGGGTCTTCAGCGCAACTCTGGGACGCAAGACAGAAGCAGAGGTCTTCGGATTTACACTCAAGAGTATGGAAGGGACAGGCGACGACGGGAAAGCCGTTCGAACCGAGTTGACCGCCACATTCGAAGATAACTGGGACTTCAAATCGCTGGATGGCAAAAACATCCATGCGTCCCGAGACGACTTCCAAGACCCGGACAAAGCAAACGTTGCCGTCCAGATCGAGATTTGCGAGTTCTTCATCGACAAGGATGGTCTCAAGAAACTGGCAATGAAGGATACCGAGTTGAAGTACAAGAAATTTGAGCTCGTACTCCAATCGGTCAAATACGGTGAGTGCGACGATTGCCCGAAGCCTCCGCCACCAGCGAATGGCGAGGAGCAACCGGAACCGAAGGACGTAACCGAATCCACGTGCGGGTGCAAGCCCAAAGACACGAACTCAAGCAAATCGGATCAAAAACAGCAACAGAACCAACAAAACGCCAAAGAAGAGCCTGAGTCTGATCCAGATCTGCCGCCCGGAAGTGACGCCGTTTTGAGCATCACTGGGTATTTCAGTTTTCAGTTCTCAGGAAAGAAAGATGGCCAGGTGAAGGTTGCCTTTAAGGACTACCAGATTGATTCAGCGGGAGATGTAAGCGTTGGTGAAATCGCCGCCAAATTTGCCTACGAGCCAGTTGACATATGCTTCTGGGCAAAGTTTACCGGAGAAGGTTTCTCAGGGTGCTTCGATGGGGATCTGCTGAAGAGCGTAACGTTGGCGGGCCAGATCGACATTGGCGCGAAGGATACTTACAGCTACGGCAGGCTCAAAATCGAGATCAGCCTGAAGAAGGGTGGACTGCCAATCGTGATCCCCTTTGCTCCTCCGGTTGACACAGGACTGAATGCAATTGGAGTGATGGGCGAATTTGGCTGGAATGTTGCTCTCGTTGACCCAAATGCCAACTCTTGGGAAGGCGCCTCACCCGTTGTTGCCTCCCCTGGATCCTATGTGATGGGGCTGGGACTGAAAGTCGCTGACAGGGGCGGATTCTGCGCTGCAGGAGGATTCGGCCGCGTTGAGCTGGGGGTGCCGAACAAAAAGGACGGCGTCACCGACTATCAGAAGAAGAACACCGCGATATCTCTCAGTGTGGTAACTCAGGTAACCCAATCAACTGATTATCTTACTCTTGGCGGCAGCATCAGGTATGTGATCGGCTCTCCCGAGCTAACTGGCAACCTGGGCGTACGACTGAACATCCCCGAGGATGGGTCTGTGATCAGTATCGGACGCACGGAGCCTCAGGAAGGGAAGAAGAAGAAAAAGAACATTTGGGGCGGCGAGCTGACTTACGTCATCAATGACAAGGAGTGGAAGGTCCACAAGCACCCTGACCGACAGAACGCACTGAACGGCACGGTGTTCGGAGGCTGGGCCGTTCTCAAAGGCGATGCGACAATCTCGTCAGCGAATGATGATGAGGCCAGAACAGATTTTCCTAAAGGCCGGTTCTCAGGCACTATAGAAGCAAAACATTACATCAATTGCGCCTTCCCAGAGGGCTTCAGACCATTTGTAGGAAAGGGCGATAGATGCTCTGATTCGTCAGCAGAATGTGTTGAATTCCAGAAGGATTCAGTCAACGACTGCTTCCGGTGTGCCAAGGAAACAAGCAATGGGATTGGTTTCGTGGTAATCGACCGGATCAAACTGAAGGCAAGCATAGGGGCAGAATTTGACGGGGAGGGATTTTCGGGCAAACTCAAGTTCGAGTTTTCCGCCAGTCCACTATTGCTCGTAAGGCTGCCTGGTGCCGATTCCTTCCAAAAGGCTCAAGGAACTCTGAGGGTAACCGAGGCGTCAGTTGAGCTTACAAGGGGGAAGGTTGTCAATCTCGTAGGCAAAGGAATAGTGACCATCCCAAGTCACGAGGATTCTTTCGATGTCAACCTGAACCATTCTTTTAGCATTGAATAGGGAAAAACAGATACTTCAAGAAGGAGGAAGCTATGTGGCGCAACATGCTAGTGATACTGGTGATCTGTTTCGTTCAAGCCGTGCCAACTGAAGCGAAGAACGAAGCTCCAACGAACAAACAGAAGTGGGAAGGGAAGTTCGCTGCCGAGAGACAGGAAGGCACAATCAAGGTCTTTTTCACCATTCGCAATCCTGGCGCTAGCTACCAAGGCATGGTCGTAAAGTACCGTACAACGGAAGGGCAGACATGGAAAGGCATCAACAGCACCCCTCTATTCCCCCGCCCCATCGCAAAGATCGACTGGGCCAGCCTTGATCCTGACCAAGAGCAACAGAAACGACTCAAAGCAAAAGCGATGGCGCTGAAAGCCGCAGGGAAGGAAAAACTGTGGCCCGTCTTTGCTGATTCCAAGAAGATGGCTCAGCAATTCGCCGACAAAGCGAAACGACGGAAGCTCTTTACGACACCATATAGTTGGTACTTTGGTTCCAGGGACTTCGATTACCTGCTCATTTACGGCTGCGCTTGCATTGCCCGCAACACAGATCCTGAGGTCGACTACGAGTTGGGCCTGTTTCCCGTGTTCCATGGCAAAATCTCCGATGAGCCCGTTGCAAGGTTCCAAGTTCCAGCATCCGAAGAGAAAGGTGAGCTGCCGGTCCAGAATCTACAGATCGAGTGGTCAGACGACGACGAGAGGTTCGAACTCCAATGGGACATCGCGGATTCATACTGCTTTGCCAATGGGTTCAGCTCTGTAGCCGTGTACCGCGCGTTGGACGAGAAACCAATCAGGTTTCACAAGATCGGAGAAGGGTTCAACTCCGGAGGAGAGCATTTTACAAAGAACAACTTGCGGTGGTTTGGACTGCAAGATAGAGCAAAGCCAGTGGCCGATCCACGTAAGAATTACGTATTCAGATTCGTACCCAGGAATTACTTCTTCCGAGAACTGAAACAGACGTACACGTTCACTTACCCACAGAAGCCAGAAAAAAAAAAGTAGTCCCAAGACTGGGGATTGAAGGCGCCTATACCAAGGCGAAGTCCGACATTCGCATTGCCTGGCAGTTGACGGGTGACGAGAATGGCATCGTGAAGGGATTCCGGATTTATCGGAAGCCGCGCGGAGCCGATACTCACAAGCTCCTGACTCCAGAAGCCCTGCCCGCAAACACACGCGAATACGCTGATACGGCAATACCTGCCAGCGCTCGGATTCTCGAATACGGTGTTACTGCTGTTCTTTCCGACGGCACGGAAATTGCCGCACCGCCACGTTCCGTCGTCTACAAATACGTACCTGAAGTTACTGGTCTGAAGGCCAAGCGGGTCGTCAAAGGTCAGAAAACGTTCATCCAATACACCTGGGATTCACCTGCGGCAGACGAGAAGCACTTGGTTGACGGATACATTGTGGGTAGCGCCAAGGGCAAACGCCGTTTCTCCTACAACGCAAGCCTGGAGCCAATCAGAACACGCACCTACAATCTGCCTTATCGCGTTTATCGCGACACAACCTTCACGATTGGCGTGGCCGTCAAGAGTACCTTTGGGTCAATCGGTGAGTTCACGAAAGAGAAAATCCAAGTCCGGGGTGCACTATGGGAAGGCCCGTCAAAACCGAAGTTCAGGGAGTACTCGTCCAACCACATCTACTGCACTATGCGTTGGGAATACCCGGAAGACGACCGGCTCGCGGGATTCCGAATCTACACATATCGATCAGGTTCCGGTGACGAACCCGACGAACCGGTGCGCGTACTGGCAGATGTCCCCGCAAACGCCCGTAGTTTCCGCGTGGGTCCCCACATCCCGCGTGCGGCCTACATCTACTACCTCAGAGCGTTCGACCATGACGGGATTCTCTCAGCCAAGGGATTCAACGGCCTGGTACAGGTAACCATGAACCCCAAACAGGGAACACTTATGGCCGGCGAACTCATCAAGATCCGGTCGGAGCTTTCGGATTTGAAGGCCACGTTCCAGGAAGACCCGATGGGGCCTGACTTCGTTGATGTCTCGTGGGACTTGGGCAAGGACGACCTCGACCTGGTGCGCTACTACTTGGTGCAGCCCGAGCAGAAAGACGCCGCAGTCGGTGAGATGCCCGCCAAAACCACCGACAGACATATCCGCATCCCGATCCGCGAAGACTTCAACGGCCAACTGAAAGTCGGTGTGCAAGTCGAACATATCCAAGGCAAGCTCTATGAACCGCAGTACGTCGCCCTCAACATCCCCGCTCGGCAGCCGATGCCGGATTTCTTCCCGCGGAAGCAGATCCTTCTGTATTGCGGCATCGCCAGTGGATTCATGTTTATCGTGCTGATCGTCGGCTTGCTGCGCCGAAACAAGACTGCCGCGGCCGCGGCATAGAAGATTTGGGGGAAAGAGGATCACGCCTCCATAAAACCTTGACCGGCCGCCTCTTCCTGCTATAGTAATGCCGCCCGACGGCGGGGTGGTACTTGCCTGTTCTCCGCGAATTCCGGAATCCCCGCTGTCACTGTTTCTCACTCGAGGCCCGAAGTGCGTCAGCACTGCCGCCGGCGATGACGTGGGACATTGATTGTCCCCGCCATGCTCTGTAGAATGGGTATCGCGGGACCTTCGGATCCCGCCCCATTCCCCGAGGGAAGGAACGTATCGGATGTCCGCCAAGACCAGAATCGAGCGGCTTGTCTCGCTGGTGGCCGCTATGAAAAACCGGGACTATCCCAATGCCCGGCGCTTCGCCGAATTTGCTCCAGCCACGCTCCGCGTGTCGCCCAAGACGATTCAGCGCGACATCAGGTATCTGCGCGAACACCTGCATGCTCCGGTCGACTACGACGAAAAGAAGCACGGCTACTATCTCCGCGATCCATCCTGGGCCTTCCCTTTTGACGAACTCCAGGGCCACGCCATCTGGGCGCTCATGCTCTGCGGCCAGGTCTCCCGCCATTTCCTGCCTCCGCATCTCCAGAGCGAAGCCGGCGAAGCCCTGCGCGCCCAGCTCGCCGTCGCCGAACTCGAAGACCTCCCCGTCGACGCCCTGCGCGCCATCGTCTGCGCCACCGGCGCCCAGGCCCCGCCGCAACCCGGTCTCTTTGACCTCGTCTGTCAGGCCTGCCGTGAATGCCGACGCCTTCATATCACCTACCGGGGCGCCGTCGGCAAACCGCGGGAACGCGACGTCGACGTCCATGCCCTCTTCCTCGCCGACGGCGCCTGGTACGCCCGCGTCCATTGCCGGTTGCGCCAGGCCCATCGCAGTCTGGCGCTCCACCGCATCCTCGCCGGCGACCTCCTCGATATCACGTTTTCCCGTTCCGAATCCCTCGTCGACGCCGTCCGCCACGGCCACGTCTTCGACCAGGAAATCCTGCACGACATTCGCATCCGCGGTTCCAAGGCGAAGGCCCGCATCCTGACCGAACGCCAGTGGTTCCCGGGGCAACAAACGGCACAGTTGGCCGACGGCAGTGTTGAACTGTCGTATGCCGAAGGCCCGGCCGACGACTTGCTCTGGTGGGTCCTCTCCTATGCCGGCCATTTGGAGGTAATCGCCCCCGAAGAACTCCGCCGCCGCGTCCAACAGGCCGCACAAACCATCGCCGCAAGGCACCAGCCTGACTCACTCATTGTCGCCGACGGCAATCCACGGAAAGAACGTCATACATGAAGAGCTCCATGGATCTGGACAAGCACCACGAGTATACCCAACGCGCCCTCGAACTCGGCCGCGCCGGCAACCCCGCCGGGCTGCCCGAACTCATCGCCCTGCTCGATATGCCGTCCGCCGAAATCCGGCGGCTGGCAGCCTCCGCAATCGGCAAACTCGCCGGCTTCGACGCTGATGCCGAGACCGCCGTTGCGGCGCTCGAACCCCTGGCGCTGCGCGACCCCCATCCGCAGGTCCAACAATACGCTCTGAAGGCGGTCAAGAACTACGGCACTGCCGCGGAAGGCCTGCTGAATGATCTCGACGATCTCGCCGCCACCCCCCGCCCCAAAGACTACGTCCGCCGCGCCGCCGCATCCGCCGCCACCCATATTCGCGAAGCCCTCGCACACCAAACAGTACAACAGGTCCGCCGCTGTCAAACCTGCAATCACCCCGTGGACCTCGACGAATACGAACGCGCCAGGCGCATGTTCGAACGCGTCTACTGCGACAAGTGCTTCGACGAAACCTGCGTCAAACGCCGCAACTTCGAAAGCCGGGTCGAAGACCAGAAAACCATCCGCGTCGTCGACGGTACCCTTGTCCAGTCCAAAGGTGAACGGCAAATCGCCGAATGGCTTGCCAATCACAACATCGACTACCGCTACGACGGCCGGCTCCGCATCATCCAGGGCTTCCAGATCCGACCCGACTTCTATCTCCCCGAGTTCGACGTCTACATCGAATACTGGGGCCTGGACACCCCGCGCTACAAGGCCGGCATGTACGTCAAGCAGGACCTCTACATGCACACCGGCAAAAAACTCATCTCCCTCTACCCCGACGACAGAGCCCGACTCGACGCCGTTCTCGGCGACAAATTGATGGCGTACGGCTGGCATCCACAAAAACACGCCAACTCAAAGCGACACCAAGAGCGATCAAGCCGTCTCCAAGGGTCCCCTTCCAGTCAACGGCGTCGGCGAGAGCAGTCGAATCAGCCCCAACCAAGCCGTCACGAAGGGTCCCCTCCCAGTCAACGGCGTCGGCGAGAGCAATCGAATCAGCCCCGACCGGACCCAAGCACCCCCGACAACAAGGGAGTCCTATAACAATGATTGATTTCAAGCAATGGTTCCAAGTTAATACTGGTAGCTACGAAAGGAGGAGCTCTCCGAGATGTGCAGAAAGCACGCGCGCGAGCTTTGAAAAGAAGGCTTGGAAACAAGATAATGTTTCCAAGCCCTTTTGGGGCCGCGTCCAAGACGGACGCGGTAATCACAGAGACAGGTTCACATTTCGTGTCCTCTCATGTGCTTCAATGGGGCCGGTCTGCAGAACCGGGCATCTCACATATTCGCCCCCCACTCCACTTGATGCAAGCTATTTTTCCGCAAATCAACCAAAACAAACTTGATATGAGATGAAACGAAGTGTAAGATAAAACAACCCAAAAAGCGGAGGTCCAATGAAGTCATACGCAGAATGGTTTGCCAATAGCTCTGGACATATGCCTCACAAGTGGCAATCAGATCTAGCTACAGAGCCCGTTTGTAAGAACCGTCTCATCCGCATCCCCACCGGCATGGGCAAGACCCTGGGTGTTTTGGGCGCCTGGATCTACAACCGCCTTATTCGCCAGGAAGACTCATGGCCTCGCCGTTTGGTCTGGTGTCTGCCGATGCGGGTTCTCACCGAACAGACCGCCGCCGTCGCGCGGGGCGCGCTTGACCGTGCGGGACTGAAGGACGTGCAAGTCCATGTCCTTATGGGAGGCGAAGATGCCGGCGAATGGCACCTCTATCCCGAGAGGGAGGCCGTCCTGGTCGGTACGCAGGACATGCTCTTGTCTCGTGCTCTCAACCGTGGTTACGCCTGTGGCCGGGCGCGGTGGCCGATGGAGTACGCCCTGCTCAACCAGGATGCCCTGTGGGTGTTCGACGAGGTACAACTGATGGACGTGGGGCTGATCACCAGCGCCCAGTTGCAGGCGTTTCGCGAACAGGACGGGGACAAGCTGCTCCGGCCCTGCCACTCGTGGTGGATGAGTGCCACGCTACAGCCCGACTGGTTGCGGACCGTTGACAGTGACACCGTAATCGACGCTGCCAGGGAGGCCGGCTTGAGCATCCCCCGGGAGGAACGCACGGGCGGCCCGTGGAAAGTCGAAAAGGAGGTAAACCTCGAGAGCGTGCCGGTCAAGGACGACACCGCCATGGCCGAGCTCGTTTTGGCCGCGCATAGACGGCAGGCCACCGGTCAGAACGGACGCATTACACTGGCGATCTGCAACACCGTCGACCGGGCCTCCGGCCTGTTCGCCAAACTGAAGATGGCCGCTGCAGACGACCAGGACCTGCGCCTAATCCATAGTCGGTTCCGTGGCAAGGAGAAGGCCGTCTGGGCTGATCAGTTCCTCGGCAAGGAGCACTGCACGGCCGATGCTGACCGCATCATTGTGGCAACACAAGTGGTCGAGGCCGGGGTCGATATCTCTGCCGGCGTCCTTGTTTCCGAGCTTGCCCCCTGGCCGTCGTTGGTCCAGCGCATCGGTCGGTGCGCGCGTTACGGCGGCAGCGGCCGTGTGGTCATTGTCAATCGCGAGTTCGACGACAAAACGTCCCTGCCGTATGAGATCGGCGAGCTGACCGCGGCCCGTGCGGCCCTGGACGAGCTGAACGGCGCCGGCATAACGGCATTGCAGGAATTCGAAGAGCGTATGGCGGCAGCACAGCGCGAGGCGTTGTATCCCTACAGCTACCTTCATCTCATTACCCGCCAGGAGGCTGATGAGCTGTTCGACACAAGTCCGGACCTGTCCGGGGCGGATACGGATATCAGCCGCTTCATCCGGTCTGACGACCAGCGGGACGTCTCGGTCTTCTGGGCGGAGGTGGCGGACGACGATCCGCCGCCTGAGTTGCAGCCTCTACGTCAGGGCCTCTGCTCGATCCCTGTAGGCAAAGTCGACAAATGGCTGTTCAAGAACGGCAGGCTGAAGGAGAACCACCGAGCGTGGTATTGGGACTACGTCGATAGTCGCTGGTACCGCCTGCGGCCGGGCTATACCTACCCCGGACTGTCCCTGCTCGTGTCCGACGACACCGGTGGCTACAACCCGGAAACGGGGTTCACCGGGAAGCGGAAGAAGAAGGAGACCGTGGAGACGGCAGGCACCTACCGCACTGCCGCCGACCTGACGGACCTGGCTCAGCCGCGGGACGACCGCAGTAAGGAGCCGTGGAAGACGATCGCCTTCCACGGACATGAAGTCGGACAGGAGGTCCGCCGTATCCTGACGGGTCTCGGCCTTGACGAGCATCTGGGAGAAACGCTGCATCGCGCCGCGGTGGTTCACGACTGGGGCAAGCGACACCCGGCCTTTGCGGGGGCCATCTCTGCCGAGGGGCCGGGCGCGCCGGATGCCGATGACCTGGCCAAGGCGCCGGCCGAGGCGTGGGTCGATTGGCGGCACGTCTACTGCCAGTCGAATGAATATGGCCCGAGGAAGGGCTTCCGCCATGAGCTGACTTCGACCATCGCCTGCCTGGAGTACCTCCGGCGGCGTGACGCCAGGCATCCCGCGCTATTGGGCAACCTGCAGGAATGGATCGAGGCCGGCGTCCTTGACGAACCTCCGGCCGAGGAGTCCCCACCGGACGATCCGTTGGGCCTCTTGCCCATGGACGAACAGACAGTCAATCTACTGCTTTACGTTGTCTGCAGCCACCATGGCAAAGTTCGCGGCGCCTGGCAAGCAACGCCACACGACCAGGCTTTCCCCGAACACGGTGACTACGTCGGCGACGGCATGCCGCTGTTCGGTGTGCGTGAAGGCGACCGTGTCCCCGGCTGCCGGCTCATGCCTGCAGACGAGCCGGAGACTATGCCGGAGGTTGTACTCCATCTGGATGCGGCAGCCGTGGGGCTCTCAGCGCGCTACGGCAGGAGCTGGAATGAGCGTGTGACGGCGCTGAAGGCCGCCTTGGGGCCACTGACCCTGGCCTATGCCGAAGCATTATTCCGCGCCGCCGACTGCCGTGCTTCTCGGTTGCAGACCACCGATCCCATCCTCGAAGGAGACAGGCAATGACACAACTACACATTCACAAGCTCACCGGCTGTGCACCCATCCCCCTGGCATCGTACCTGAAGGCTTTGGGCGTGCTGCGGCTCATCTCGGCGCAGGCCGACGGCAACGCGCGCGGCTGGTGGACGGACGATACGTTCTACCTGGCAACCGCCCTCGACGAACAGGCGGTCCTGGATTTCTTCCTGAACGACTACTGCCCCACGCCGCTGATCGCGCCATGGAATGGCGGCAGCGGTTTCTATCCGAAGGATAAGCATGATGGCATCGAGCCACTGGCAGAGTCGCCGGCGCCGCGTTTCGCGCCCTACCGCGTCCAGATCGGTAGCGCCAGACAACTCCTCGGGGGCCGCGAAAAAAGCCCGAAGGACGAAGAGAAGGAGGCCCTGATCCGCCGCTGCCGCGACACCTGGCGAGCGACCGCGCTGGAGTGGCTGCAGGCCGCCATCGCTATTGGCGCTGATGGCGGCCCCGTATATCCGGCACTGTTGGGCACCGGCGGCAATGACGGTCGCTTGGATTTCACTAACAACTTCATGCAGCGGCTTGTCGAGCTATTTAACGTGGCCTCGCCGCTGGGCGAGCCGCAGCCGGGCACAGGCGCGAATGTGCGATCCGCGCTCTTCAGTGAGACCTCGAATATCTTGAAGAAGGGCAAAGCGATCGGACAGTTCAGCCCCGGCCAGGTAGGCGGGGCGAATGCCACCACCGGATTCGAGGCCAATAGTCTGATCAACCCGTTCGACTTCGTCCTGATGCTTGAAGGGGCCGTCCTCTTCACCGCCGGAGTCACCAGAACCTGTTCCAAGCACGCCCTGCCGCAGGCCGCCGCGCCCTTTGCTGTGCGCTCCCGAGCCGTTGGCTACGGCAGCGCTGCGACCGCGGACGAGGGGGCCAGAGGCGAGCAGTGGATGCCCCTCTGGCGGTCACCGCTCGTCTGTTCCGAGCTGACAGCGGTCCTGCGCGAGGGAAGATGCCAGGTGAAGCGCCACACCGCCGAACGGCCCCTCGATTTCGCCCGTGCTGTGGCCCGAATGAGTGTGGCCCGTGGCTTGACAGAGTTCCAACGCTACGGTTACATTGAGCGAAACGGACAAGCCAACCTGGCTACGCCACTGGAACGCTGGCGGGTTCAGCCCCAGCCGCACCAGGAGCTCCTTGACGAGGTCGCACCTTGGGTGGATACCCTTCGGCGCGCCGGCAGTGACCAGCAGGCGCCGGCCGGAATCAGGCGGGCTGCGCGCAACTGCGAAGAGGCGATGATGGCCTGCTGCCGCAACGGCCACGCACGTGCGCGCTGGCTCGAACTACTCGTGGCGCTGGGCAACGCCGAGCAGCAGCTTCTCCGCAGTCCACGGTTCAGCGCCGATCCCAAGAAGCGCCTGCGGCCAATCCCGGCTCTCCAAGGCCCGTGGCTGCCTGCAGTGGGAATGGAACGGGCGGAGGTGCGCCTGGCGCTGGCCTTTGCCGCGCTCGTCGGCGTGACGCCCAAGGGCACACCGGACTACGCCGCGAACGTGCGGCGTCACTTCGTGCCTTTGGACCGGCAGGGCCGGCACTTCCTCGTCCATGGCGATGCCCTGGCCAACGGTCCGGATGTCGAAGTCAATGCGCCCGACTTCGAGCGCTTGGCCGGCTTCGTCATGCGTCGGCGTATCCTGATGATGCAGCAGCAGGGCGGCGCCTGCCTGCCGCTGACACCGTGTTCAGGGCGGTGTTGCGCCAGCCTGACGGACATACACACCTTCTTGGCGGGAGACCTGGATGACGCCTTGATGCTGGCTTTGATCAGGCCGTTTGCGGCTCTGCGGTTCAACCGTACGGACGTGCCGGAACCGACCGCGTTGGCACAGCCCAATCCCGCCGATTACCCGCTGCATGCCCTGTGCAAGCTCTGCTACCTGTCGGCGGCGTTGAAGATTCACGGCGAAGAGTTCCTTGTCCGGACGGACCCGGCAATCTTCCAGCGGTTGGCCACCGGTGATGCCGCCCATGCCCAGCAGATCGCCTGCCGCAGACTCAATGCCTCGGGATTACGGCCCTACCTGAGCTGTTGCTCCATGACTGCCGCCGAATCCCGGCGAACGGCAGCAGCGCTCGCCTTTCCCATCTCGCAACGTCTCGCGACGTGGTGCTCCACCGCGCTGACACGCCCTGCACTCTCGGACAACAACGCCCCAATCACAACAACCTGAAGGAGGACATCATGTCCACTCAACTGACCGCGCTCACCCAGGAAACCCGTCTGCTCTTCACCGTTGAACTGGAGCCCTTACAAGGAACACGGTTTCAACCCACCGGCTTCCCGGACCTGGGGGCGGCCACCTACCAGGCCGGAAGCACCCCCTGCCTGTTGGTCGAGAGCGCACAGAGCATGGCCAACCGCCTCGAGAACGTCTGTTGGGACGAGGCACGGAACGACCTGGTCCCTTGCCTGCAGGGGCTCAGCTATATCCGCGTAGAGAAGGACGGCGAGTACCTGACGAGCTCCGTCACGGAGGCCCACAGGATCAACAGCCCCTACATCCTCGAAAGCGAAGACAAGTCGTTTCATGACCAGTTGAAGGCCGAACTCACCTGCCTGGAGAAGGGGCCCATTGATCGCCAGCTCCTGGCCCGGACTATCCTCAAGTACGACACGAGTGCGCTCATCCATGGCCTGTTCCTGGCCAAGAAGGACCTCGCCGGCGGCCGCCTGCGCGTGGCGCGGGCCCTCTCTTCGTTTGTTGAAGCCGAAAACGTCCAAGTCGCAGCGTCCGGCGGCGTCAAGAACGACCATGTCGATCCGTCCGGCACGGCATCCAAGGGCTTCGGCAACGTCCCGTTCCATCGCGAGGAGTACACGGCCGACAGCATCAAAGCCTACTTCAATCTGGACTTGGCACAGATTCGTGGCTACGGCCTGAACTCCGAAGCGCAGGATCTCTTGATCCTGATTTCCCTCTACAAGATCCGTGCTTTGCTCGACGGCGACCTGCGCTTCCGCACCGCCTGCGACCTTCAGGTCAAGTCTGATGTAGTTAAGGCAGACAAAGGTGACTTTGTCCTCCCCAGCCTCGCTGACCTGGAGAAGGCCCTGCCGCCGGCAATCGAAGCGTGCAGCGCGCAATTGGCCGGCGTCACCACCGTCACGTTCGAATCTTGAGGTCACCCCATGATCACCATCGCACTGCACTTCCCCGCCAGGCGCTACCACGCCACCCCGTGGGGCAGTCACGTCAACGAGGGCGCCGTTGAGTGGCCCCCGTCACCATGGCGCCTGCTCCGGGCCTTGATGGCGACCGGCTTCACCAAACTCGGTTGGGCGGACGTCGAAGAGCTGCCGCCAGCCGCCGAGGACCTCCTGCAGAAGCTGGCGGCCTGCGTCCCCCGCTATCGCCTGCCGCCAACTTCATCGGCACACACGAGACACTACATGCCAATCAACGAAGGCAGAAAAGAGAAATCGACCAAAGTGTTCGACACCTTCCTGCGGGTCATCGATGATGCACCACTACTGGTACATTACCCGGAACTGGATCTCACGACGGAGGAGAAGGCTCTGCTTCAGCAACTCCTAGAGGCACTGAGCTATCTGGGCCGAGCAGAAAGTTGGGTTGAGTCTGCACTCCATTCCGCAACCGTAGACGTCAATGACGGAACCTGGTGTATCCCAAACGAGAGAGGTCTCGCATCACTCGACCACGAACTGGTCAACCTCATCGCTGCAGAACCTCCCGACCTGTATCAGCAGTGGCGAGAGAGCGCCTTGGAAGCTGCTCTCGATGACGAATCGAAGAAACGCGGCAAGAAACTGACAAAGGCTCAGCGGGCGAAGACCGAGGCAGTCTTTCCCAAGACCCTGATGCACTGTCTGGCGACCGAAACCGGGGAACTACAGAAAGCCGGTTGGAGTCAGCCACCGGGAAGTCGCTGGATTCAGTACCTGCGTCCACGCGATCAGCTTGCCCCACAGCCGCTGCAAGCCCCGGCACGGAGGCACCGCCAGGAACACGTCGAAGCGGCGCTGCTGGCCCTTGCATCCGACACGGAACGAGGGGCCGTCCTTCCTCTGATCACCAGGGCAGTGCCCCAGGCGGAGCTGCTGCATCGCTCGTTTGTCTCAGTCGCTGACCGACTTGGATTGACCTGTCCGCTGCTGCGAGGCTGCGATGACAGCGGTAGACCTCTGGTCGAACACAAGCATGCCCAGTTCATCCCTCTCGACCTCAATGAAGACGGTCGTCTGGATCACGTCCTCGTCTATGCCGCTGGAGAACTGGGAAGAAGTGACTTGAAAGTTATCCGAAGCGTTCGCCGGACCTGGTCCAAGGGGATCGACGATGACATCATCGTCACTTGCGTTGGCGCGGGCGACCTCGATCTCTTCCGGCGCGATGTGCACCTGCGCAGCGGCCGGAAGCTTGCCGCACTCGGCCGCAGCACAACCTGGGAATCCGTCACGCCGATGATCCTCCCACGCCACCGGAAGAAACGAAAGCATACTCCGGACGATCAGGTTCGTGCCGAGTTGCAGTGTCGGGGCCTGCCACAGCCGGCTAGCGTGGAGTTCTGGGACAAGGACAGAAACGTGGCGGCGGGCTTCTATCGCTTCGTCCGCCGCCGAAGAGACAATAAGCCCCAACCGCCCTCAACCACCCCATTCGGCATGACCTTGACTTTCGATCAGCCTCTTGATGCCTTGGGACACGGACCGCTGTGTATCGGCTACGGCAGTCACTTCGGGCTCGGCCTCTTCGCCGCAAGAGAATGACCCATGCCACACCCCAGCGACATCGCACTGACTCTCGAAGGCCCGAAGAAAGCGCTCAAACTCTCCTACTGGGACCTGTGGTTCCTGTTGGCTGCCGAGACCGAACAATCCGGACAAGACACACCGGATCTGCACGGCGTCCGGACTTGCTGTGATCTCAAAACGAAAGACAGACATGAATACCGCTAACGAACGCAAACTCGCAAGTCGAGCGACTGCCCTCGGCGAAAGTGCCGAGGCCCAGGCCTTCGACGAGTTGCGCGAATATACCCGATCGGCTTCGCCGCGCGTTCGGCGGCATGCCGCGTCCGCTCTCGGGAAGCTCGCCGGTATTGTCGCCGCCGACGATGCTGTTCCCGTCCTGATGCCGCTGCTGGGCGATGCGCACCCGCAAGTCCGGCAGTATACCGCCAAAGCACTCGGCGCTTACGGCGCCGACGCCGAACCATGCCTCCCCGATCTCCGCGACCTCTGGCGCAATCCGAACGAGAAAGACTACGTCAAACGCAGCGTCGAACGCGCCGGCAAACGCATCCGCGAGGCCATGCGCGTCCGCGACGCCGAAGCCGTACACCGGTGCCGCCGGTGCAGCCGCGAAGTCAGCGCCCAGGAGTACGCCCAGAGCCAGACTGCGTTCCAACGCACGTTCTGCGACTCCTGCTTCGACGAAGTCTACCTCGACCGCCGGAACTTCGACACCAAGGTCGAACTCAACAAGACCATCGTCGCTCAACACGGCACCCTCGTACAGTCCGACGGGGAACGCCGGATCGCCGACTGGCTCGCCAATCACAACATCGACTACCGCTACGACGAACGCTATCGCATTCTCAACGGCCATGCCATCCGCCCCGATTTCTACCTGCCGGAGTACGACGTCTATATCGAGTACTGGGGAATGGACACCGCGGACTACAAAATCGGCATGCTCAAAAAACAGCAGCTTTATCAGCAGCAGGGCAAACGACTGATCTCAATCCACTTCTCCGAAAAAGACCAACTGGAAGCAATCCTCGGACAGAAACTCGCGTCACAATCCGGCCAAGACGCCGAGTAGCATCGGCCGCCGACGGACTGAATACGCATCAAGTCGGAGCACGACCATGACGACGACTGCCGCCAAGGACCACTTGCCCGTACGTATGCTCAATGAGTACGCCTATTGCCCGCGACTGTTCCACTTCATGCATGTCGAAGGACGCTGGGCCGACAACGTCTATACCGTCGAAGGCAAGGCCGTCCATAAACGTGTCGATCAGCTCGATCACGTCCTGCCGGATGCGCCGGAGAACGACAAGCCCGATGAGCCCCCGGAAGAACCGCAAGGCGACGAACCGCCGGAGATCGCGCGGTCTGTACCGCTCGCCAGCGAACAACTCGGCATCTCCGCCAAACTCGACCTCGTCTCGATCGCCGACGACGAGGCCGCGCCCGTCGAGACCAAACGCGGCAAAGCCCCGAGTATCCCCGAAGGCGCCTGGGAACCGGAGCGCGTACAGCTTATGGCCCAGGGACTCCTGCTCCGCGAACACGGCTACCACTGCGATCACGGCATCCTCTACTTCGCCGGCTCTCGGAAACGTGTAAACATCCCGTTCACCGAAAAACTGCAAGCACGTACACTGGAGCTCATCACCCTCGCCACCGACGCTGCCAACGCAACCGAACTCCCATCGCCGCTGGACGACAGCCCCAAGTGCAACGGCTGCTCGCTCGCCGGTATCTGCCTGCCCGATGAAACCAACGCCCTCCTTCATATACCGGCCGATCCCGATGCCCCGGAAGTCCGGAGATTCTACCCCGCGCGCGACGACGCCATGCCGCTCTACGTCCAGGAACAAGGCGCGATGGTCGGCAAGAAAGGCAAGTCCGTCACCGTCTCCAAAAAAGGCGAACAACTCGCCAGGGTGCTCCTGAAAGACCTCTCACAAGTCGTCCTCTGCGGCAATGTCATGGTCACGGCGCAAACCGTCAAACTGCTCTGCGAAGCCGACGTCCCCGTTATCCACCTGTCCACCGGCCACTGGTTCAGCGGCATCACCCACGGCTTCGCCGTCAAGAACAGCTTCGGCCGCGTCGCCCAATACAAGGCCGCCGAAGACCCGAAACACCGCCTCGAACTCGCCCAGGCCGTCACCAACGCCAAAGCACAAAACCAGCGGACCATGCTCCGCCGCAATGCCCAGCCGCGCCCCTACAACACGCTGAAACGCATGAAACGTCTGATCGGCAAGATCGCCGAAACCAAAAGCCCCGAACAGGTGCTCGGCGTCGAAGGCTCCATCGCCGCCGCCTACTTCGAACATTTCGCCGCCATGCTCAATGTCGCCGCCCTCGCCGACGGCTGGAACTTCAAACAACGCAACCGCCGGCCCCCACGCGACCCCATCAATGCCATGCTCTCCCTCGGCTACGCCATGCTCGCCAAAGAATGTACCGTCGCCCTTCTCGGCGAAGGTCTCGACCCGTGGTGGGGCGTATTTCATCAGCCCAGACACGGACGACCCGCGCTCGCACTCGACCTCATGGAGGAATTCCGCCCGCTTATCGTCGACAGCGCCGTGCTTACCGCCGTCAACACCAACATGCTCAAACCAAAGCAGTTCACCCGGTCCGCCGCCGCCTGCCTCATGCAGCCGGCTGCGCGAAAAGCGTTTATTCAAGCCTACGAAGCGCGGCTGGATCAACTGATCACGCACCCTGTGTTCGACTACAAATGCTCATGGCGCGCCGCAATCCGCGTACAGGCCCGGCTCCTCGCCCGCTGGTTCCGCGGCGAAATCAAGGAATACACCGGGATGACAACGCGATAGGCGAAACACGAAACACGAAACACGAAACACGAAACACAAAACACGAAACACGAAACACGAAACACGAAACACGAAACACGAAACACGAAACAC
>CAYLNH010000144.1:0-17523 GCA_964384625.1 uncultured Lentisphaerales bacterium | reverse complement strand
GCGAGGGTGCGGGATCTCTATGCGGACCGCGAAGGGCAGTAATCGAGGGCTTACATCTATACGCGAGAAGATTTGGCGGTGATGGCGACAAAGATCACGGTCCTTGACGACGAAGACCCCTTTGTCTACTAACCCGGCGCTTGCCAAACTCCCGGAACTCCAACCGGAAGAAGCCCCGCCCGAAGACCCGGCCGGGCCGGCGGAAGCCGTCCCGCAAGAACCGGCCGACTGAAGTCCCCGGCAGTATCCTCCAGCTTCCGGGCGCTCAAATCCATGACTCTATTTCCACCGTCTATGCGAATGTACTGTGTTCGAGTCGTGTTTCTCAGCGGCGGAGGCCTGTATGTTTCGGGCCTGACCCCTATATTGCCGGGTCAAACAACTCAGAGATATTCGGAGAAAAGAAATGAAGACGTTCGGTTTGATTGTGTCTGTGCTGGTAGCAGTCCTGACTTTGACCGCGTGCAAACCGGCGACCCGACAGGCGGACAGCGGCAAGAAGCGCGTCGTCTGTACGATCGGCATGATCGCCGACGTTGCTGAGAATCTCGGCGGCGACAAGGTGGAGGTCGTCGGCCTTATGGGCAGCGGCGTGGATCCACACCTGTACAAGGCGACTGCCGGTGATGTCGACCGCTTGAGCAACGCCGATCTGATCCTCTTCAACGGCCTCCACCTGGAAGCGGAGATGGGCGAAATCCTCGAAAAGATGGGCGCCCGCAAGCAGACCGTGGCCCTGGCCGAAACGGTGCCCAAAGATAAGTTGATCGCTGTTGAAGACAGCAGCTACGCCCACGATCCGCACGTCTGGTTCGATGTCGAGCTGTGGACGATTGTCGCCGAAGGCGTACGTGATGCACTGATTAAGATGGATCCGGCCAACAAAGAATCCTTCGAGGCCAATTACAAGGTATACAAGAAAAAGCTGGACGACCTGGATGAATACGTCAAAAAACGCGTGGCGGAACTCCCGAAAGACCAGCGGGTACTGGTGACGGCGCACGACGCTTTCAATTATTTCGGCAAAGCTTACGGCTTCGACGTCATGGGCCTGCAGGGCATCAGTACCGTGTCGGAAGCCGGCATCGCCGACGTCCAGAACCTGGCGCAGACGATTGCCGACCGCAGGATCAAAGCGATCTTCATTGAAAGCTCCGTGCCCAAACGCAATGTCGAAGCATTGCAGGCGGCGGTCAAATCGAAAGGCTTCGAAACCCGAATCGGCGGCGAGTTGTTCTCCGATGCCATGGGCGACGCCGGTACCGAAGAAGGAACCTATCTCGGCATGGTTCGCCACAACGTCGATACCATCGTAAACGCGCTCTCAGGGAAGCAGGAATGACCGAACTCGCGCTCGATATTCGCGACCTGACGGTTGCCTATGGCGAGAAGCCGGTGTTATGGGACATCGACTTGGAAGTCCCGTCCGGCGTGTTGGTCGCGGTGGTCGGCCCGAACGGCGCCGGCAAGTCCACCTTAATCAAGGCGGTCCTCGGACTGCTCAAGCCGGCGGCCGGCGAGGTGCGGGTCTTTGACGAACCGGTTGACAAGCAACGCGATATTATCGGCTACGTGCCCCAGCGCACAGCCGTCGACTGGGACTTTCCGACAACCGTCATCGATGTGGTTACGATGGGCAGCTATCGCTCCCTGGGCTGGCTGAAACGCCCGGGCACCAAAGAAATCGGCCTGGCGATGGAAGCCATTGAAAAAGTCGGACTGACGGAGTTTGCCGATCGCCAGATCAGTCAGCTTTCCGGCGGCCAGCAGCAGCGCGTGTTTCTGGCGCGGGCCCTGGTGCAGAATGCCAGAATCTACTTCATGGACGAACCCTTTCAGGGCGTCGACGCCGCGACGGAGCGGGCCATCATCACGCTGCTCAAAGAACTCCGGGCTCAGGGCAAGACGGTCATCGTCGTTCACCACGATCTGCAGACCGTCACCGAATACTTTGACTGGGTCATGATGCTCAACGTCCGTAAGATCGTCAGCGGCCCGGTGGAGGAAGCATTCACACAGGAAAACCTCAAACGCGCGTACGGCGGTCAGGTAGCTTTCGTCAAGAATACGTGAATTGGGCGCGGCAGGCAGGATACCGGAGGCAGGATACACGATGCAGGATTCAGAATGAACAACAGCGGACCTATGAACACGCGGTCACGTCGGCTTCTACAGGTTTTGCGGCCGTCTTCTTCGATCGTGCCTGCCGAATCCTGAATCAAGGCCGAAGGGCACTCGATGGACTTCAAACTCGAACTGGTTTTTGACGCGACGATGCTCAAAGTGGCACTGGGCGCCGCGATCCTGGGCAGCGTCAGCGGGGCTTTGGGCGCCTTTGCGGTCCTGCGCAAGCAAAGCCTGCTGGGCGATGCGATCTCGCATGCGGCCCTGCCGGGCATTGCTCTGGCATTCCTCTTTACCGGGAGCAAAACACCGATCATCCTGATGCTGGGCGCGGCGGCGGCCGGCTGGATCGGGACATACCTGGTGCTCTGCATCATCGACTACACGCGCATCAAAGAAGACAGTTCCCTCGGCATTATCCTCAGTGTGTTCTTCGGCTTCGGTCTGGTGTTGCTGGCGCACATTCAGAACAAGCCGTCCGCCGCCAAGGCCGGTCTTGATACGTTTCTCTTCGGCCAGGCGGCCACGTTGATGACGGAAGACATCATCACCATGGCCATTCTCGGGACGATCGTGGTGGCCGCCATGGTTCTTTTCTGGAAGGAGTTCAAGCTGATGACCTTCAACGCCGAGTTCGGCGAGGTCCAGGGGTTTCCGCGCAAGAGCCTGGATATTCTGCTCATCAGCCTGCTGGTGATTGCGATTGTGATCGGGCTGCAGACGGTCGGCGTTGTCCTGATGAGTGCGATGGTCGTCATCCCGCCGGCCAGTGCGCGGCAATGGACAAACCGTTTGAGCGGCATGGTCGTTCTCAGCGGCTTGATCGGCGCCGGTACCGGCATCGTCGGCTCGGTGCTGTCCGGCTCGATGACCAAGCTGCCGACCGGCCCGGCGATCGTTATCTGCATGGCCGGCGTCATGGTATTTTCGTTGTTGTTCTCGCCGCGGCGCGGGATGCTTTGGGCGCTGATTCGGCGGCAGCGGAACCGGTTGCGTTTTCATCTGGACGGCATCCTGCACGATCTGTTTCTGCTGGCCGAACACCATAGCGACTACCGGCACAGCCACTCGCTGCAGGCGGTGCAGTCGATGCACGTCAACAAAGAAGGCGTCCGCCGCGGCTTGGAGGTCCTGCGCGACCGCGGCTGGGTGGAAGAACCGCGCCCCGGTGAATGGCGCTTGACCGACAGCGGCTATGAGCAGGCCAAACAGATTGCCGGCGAGGAGAAGACGTCATGAGTTCGGCCGTGGAGATTCAAATCCTGGCGGCGGTGGTCGCGGCCGCCTGCGCCTTGCCCGGCGTCTTCCTGGTCATGCGGCGCATGTCGCTGATGAGCGACGCCATCAGCCATGCCGTACTGCCGGGCATCGTGATCATGTTCTTCCTGGTGCATAGCCTGGACTCGCCGTTGCTGATCGTCGGCGCCGTGCTTATGGGGGTGGTTACGGTGAGCCTGACGGAACTGCTGGAGCGCAGTCGCCTGGTGAAGAGCGACGCGGCCATCGGCTCGGTCTTTCCCGTCCTGTTTGCCGTCGGCGTCATCCTGGTAACGAAGTTCGCCGGTGACGTCCACCTGGACACGGACGCCGTCTTGACCGGCGAATTGGCCTATGCCCCTCTGGACCGGATGAACATCGGCGATTTTTCGGTGCCCTCCTCGTTGCCGACCATGGCGGTGATCCTGATCGTGAACCTGGTGTTGCTGCTGCTGTTCTACAAGGAGCTGAAGCTGGCCACGTTCGATCCGGGCCTGGCCGCCGCCCTGGGGTTCTCGCCGGTCCTGCTGCACTATGCGCTGATGCTCTGCACCAGCGTCACGATTGTGGGCGCCTTCAACAGTGTCGGCTCGATTCTGGTGGTGGCGCTGATGATCGCGCCGGCGGCGGCGGCCTATCTGATCACCGACCGCCTGGCGATCATGATTCCGCTCAGTGTGGCGATCGGCATCGCCAGCGCCATTGGCGGCTACTGGGCTGCGGTCTGGCTGGACTCGTCGATCGGCGGGGCGATGGCGTCCATGACCGGCGTGCTCTTCTTCCTGACCTTCATTTTCGCGCCGCAGCGCGGCATGCTGGCGCTCATTCTGCGCCGCCGCCGGCAGAAGTGGCAGTTTGCCGTGCGCATGCTGTTGGTCCACCTGTACCACCATGAAGGAGGTCCTGAAGAAAAGGCAGAGAACCGCGTCGAACATCTGTCGCGCCATATTTCCTGGTCAACGCCTTTTGCCCAGGGCGTGGTGCGGCGTGCCGACAGCCGGAACTTCGTCGAGAACGACAACGGTCTCCTGCATCTGACGCCGGACGGCAGAGAGGAAGCGGTCCGCGTGATGGAGGCGTACTACTGATTTCCATGATTACCGGAATTCGAAGCTGAGGTCTACGACTATGCCTGCAAAATTCAATGCTGATGAAGTGTTCACCATCGCCGTCGACATCGAGAAGAACGGCGAAAAGTTCTACCGCCGCGCCGCCGAACTGGCCACCGACGCCAGTGCCAGGAAGCTGTTGACGGAACTGGCCGACTGGGAGCAGTCGCACATCCGGATCTTCAGTGAACTCCATGGCGAGCTCAAAGACCTCAATGAAGACAGCTTCAGTTGGGATCCGTACGGGGAAGTCGAGAAATACCTGCAGACGGTTGCGGACGGCCAGGTGTTCACGTCGGAATGGGACATTGCGAAGGTCGCCGAAGACAGCAGTTCGATTCGCGAGATTCTGGAGTTCGCCTTGGGCCGCGAGAAGGATGCGGTCGTATTCTATACGTCCCTCGACATGGTGGTTCCCAATGACATCGTGGGCGAGAAGATCGACGCCATTGTCCGGGAAGAGATCAGCCACGTCCGCTTGATCACCGAGAAGTTGAGCCAGTTGGGCTGATCCCGGAAACCTGGCCGGATCGGGACATTGCCGCGGTCGGCCGGCTCCAGATCTGTTTCGTACCGGCCTGGATCCACCGTTTCGTGATGCCGGCCGAAGACCAACTGCCCGGCGGCTGCGCTTACCTGTTTGCGGTATACGATGACCTGCTCTGTCGGGAACGAGCAGGTACAACTGAGAACGCGCTTGGACATGGAGGAAGACCAGACATGAGAACCTGTCTCACGATCGTCGCGAGTCTGGCTGTGTGCCTGACTGCTGCGGCCCGGGAGCGCAAACCGGCCCGTATTGTGAAGCCCGTGCCCGTCCCGAAAAAGCTCATCAGCGTTGTGCAGCAGGTCGTTGAGGACGAGCAGTTCGAGATCAACCGGTTTATCGGCTTTTACAAGAAGCACATCCCCGAGTTGATCGGCCTGCTGGAAAAGCAGATCCCGGAGAACATGATGGATCTGCTCGAGGAAGGTGACGATGACGACGACGAGATGGAGCAGCGCGTGGAGCAGGCGGAATGGCTGCTCGAGGTCATCAAAAAGATGATCGACAACTTTGTTGACTACAACGAACTGGCGGCGGAGGAGCCGGACCATGCGCACAGGATGCTGAACGTCGGCAAGAGCGAGTACCGCTGCATTTGTGCTACGTTGAAGATCCGCGCTCTGAAAGCGGCCGGCGAAGCGAAGAACAAAGCCGCCATCGCGGCGTTGGAGAAGGAACTGCGGGCCGAACTGGACAAGTTGTTCGATCTGAAAATGGCCGCGCAGAAAGAGGAACTGAAGTGGATGACCAAAGAAGTCCATGAGCTCACGCGGTTGATCGCCAGAAAAGAGAAGTACCGGAAACAGATCATCGAGAAGAAATTCCTCGAATTGACGGGCGAACTCGAAGATCTGGACTTCTGAAGCCGGATTGATCTTACCGGGTGATGATCTTCCCGGTGTGGACGACGTCGAAGTCCCGGCCCTTGACGCGTTTGATCCAGCGCAGGTCGTCGACATCCCATTTGGGGTGCGGCGCGCCCGAGATAAACCAGTCGCCGCCGTTGTCGGCGACGATCATCCCATACGTCTTCAGCGCGGTCAGGATGACCTTGGCGGCCGGCGGCGCTTGTGACAGATCGTAGTCGGCTTTGAGCCGCAGGCGCAATCCCATGGGCGGCAGATTCCGGTCCCGATGCCGGCTGGCGAAATGGGTGGCGGGCGGGATGTAGCCGCGCTGCGACCGGCGCACCGTGAAGCGCAACGCGTGCCGGATTTCCTTTTGCTCCATTACTTCGTCGTAGCGCACGAGTCCGGCAAACACGGGCAGGCCGGCAGCGTCCGCCGACGTCCAGCCGCGCGGCCGCAATTTGTTCGAGGTCAGGTCGAAGATCGCGCCGGAGCCGGCCTTCCAACTGCCGTCTTTTTGGGGGTAGGCGGCAAAGAGCTCATAGAGCTTCTTGCGGTGGAAATCGACGGCAATCACATGGCGGTCGCCCTTGCTGTCGGGGCCTCCTTCAATTGGCGCGTCCGGCGGGATCGGGTACGGCCCCTTATCGCTCTCGTCGGCATACCGGAAGGTGACCTTGACCCGCTTCTGATCCCGGGGCACAACAACGAAAGGGATGCCGTTGGGAGCGCCCTTCCAGGTCGTGCCGAAATCCGGATGCAGCGGTTTGTCGGCGCCGATCGATTTGATGAAGTTGGCTGAATTCGGATGGACCTTGTGTCTGGAGATATCCCGATTCCAGGCGTTGTCCACGGGGAAAATCTGCAGATCGCCGTATTTGGTCTTGAGGACGGATTTTTTTGGTTTGTCGGCGGTCCATCCCGGCAGGGCCAGACAACAGCAGACGACAATCAGGCGGTACAGCATGGGAGGTCCTCTGTTTGGATCGGGTTACAGAAGAATAGCGCCCCTTGCTGCCATGACAACCGGAACTTGCCCGGGGTCGGCGCTGATCAGTTCTGTTGGTCATTGCCTTGGATGGCGGCGGCGGGCTTGTGCTTGCGGTGCGGGCGGATACCAGCTCTGTTGGTCATTCCCTCGCACCACAGCAGGACTCGCACAAGAGCGCGAGATCCGTTGGCGGTCCAGCCATCGGTGGGCTTGTCGGCGTCTGTTGTTGTCGATCTTCAAGATCCCGGGTCGCTTGCCGGCCCTTTGGGCCTCAGGACGGCACTCGAGAGGCTAAGCGTAACGGTTCCCTTCCGGCGCCCGAAATGCGGGAAGAAGCGGAAGGCGGTCCCGTGAATGAGTTCCTTCACCAGGCGGATAAACCACCGGGGGGCGTCTGGTCGAACCGATTGTCGGCAGCAGACACCTGCAGAACTGACATGTGCCCTTGCGGCGTAAGCCCTCGATTACTGCCCTTCTTTGCATCCCGCACGGCTTGCCCTGCGGTACCTGGGGATCGGTCACCTGCAACTGCGCGGCGCCCACCCCTTCTCCGGCCATCATCCAGTGATCCTGGGGGATGGCCGGAGAAGGGGTGGGTGGGACACTATTATATGTAGGTGGCCGATCCTGAAACTCCGCACCGCAAGCTCCTACGCCGAGGCTTCGGCGCTCAAGAGGGTGCGGGATCTCAACGACGAATGTAGAGGGCAGCAGACGAGGGCTTACCTTGCGGCCCCGCAGCTGTTGCAATTGCCGGTGAAATGCCGCATCGTATGGGGCAGAACCAATCCCTGGATGATTTGATGTCGGAACGCAACGCACTGTCCTACCAGGCGAACGTGATCAAAGCCGGCGAGATCTGGCGCGAAGGCATGGCGCTGATTCGGCCGCGGTATTGGCTGCTGGTCGGCATGGCGCTGGTGGCGATGATCATCAATTCCGTCCCGATCGTCTGTTACGGGCCGATGATGTGCGGCTTGAGCCTTTGTCTGCTCAAGCTGTATGACGACGAAGAGATCGAGTTCAATCTGCTGTTCAAGGGCTTCGACTATTTCAATCAGAGTCTGATCGCGGCCCTGATCGTCACCGGCATCGGCTTCGGCATCAGCCTGTTGGCGGCCGGCATCGGGGTGCTTGCGGTGTTCGGCGGCATCGGTATTGCCGCGGCGGTGGAACCGTCCGGCGGTTCGTTTGGCGGCCCGGCGGTCGTCGGCCTGGTGATCTTCGGCTATGCCGCGTTTTTCGTTTTGTTTTCGGTCGTCCTGGCGGTGATGCACGTGCTGACGTCGTTCGCGTTCCCGCTGATCGTCGAGCGCGATCTCGAGGCCTGGCCGGCGGTCAAGCTGTCCTGGCGCGCCGGCTGCGCCAACTTCTGGCCGTTGCTCTGGGTGTACTCCCTGCTTGCCCTGGCAATGATGTTGGGCAGCATGTGCATGTACATCGGGCTTGTCTTCGTGCCGCCCATTGCCCTCGGCATTTTCGCGGTCAGTTACCGTAAGATCTTCCCGAAAACCATGCCGCCGGCCGTCGCGCCGGCCGCCGCCGCGTCCGAGCTCTGATCCGCCGGCGGGCGGGATTTCTCCACTTCCGCCTGAGATCGCCCTTGCCGTAACGTAATCTGACGGAACATTACCTGCGGTTCACCGGGGAGTGCCCGGACAAATCCAACACCGCACAGGAGCATAATCGATGGTTGTCCGCATCAAACGCCTGACCGACGACGCAATTCTGCCGCAGTATGCCCATCCGGGCGACGCGGGCATGGATCTCTTTGCCAACTGTGAGCTGCAACTTGGTCCCGGCGAATCGGCTCTGGTGCAAACCGGAATCGCCATTGAACTGCCGCCGAATACCGAAGCGCAGGTCCGGCCCCGCAGCGGACTGGCGCTGAAAAGCCGGGTTTCCGTGCTCAACACCCCGGGAACCATTGACGCCGGGTACCGCGGCGAGGTCGGGGTCATCCTGATCAACCACGGCAAGCAGAGCTTCACGGTGGAGAAGGGCATGAAAGTGGCGCAGATGGTCATCAAACCCGTGGAACAGGCCGAGGTCATTGAAGTCGATGACCTGTCGGACACGCGGCGCGGTGCCGGCGGCTTCGGCTCGACCGGGGTCTGATGCCGGTCGACATTTCTGCCGGCAGTATGCCTTCTTGGCCTTGCACAACTCATTGATTGTCCATACGTTCTTTCGTCAACCGCAGAACGGAATGGGTAAAACCATAAGAACAGACCCGAACACACCAACAAAGGGGTAAACCACATGCTCGAGACTCTCGCACTCCTACAACAGCAGTCCGGTGGAGGCGGCCAACTGATCGCCATGGTCATCCAGCTGGTCTTCACTCTTGTCGGCCTGGGTATCGCGATCTTCATCCTTCTGTTCCTGTCGAACTGCTTCAAAGCGCTGCCGGAAGAACACCAGTCGATGAACCCGAACCTCGTCTGGCTGATGCTCGTGCCGTGCGTCAACATCGTCTGGCAGTTTTTCGTCCTGCCGGGTCTGGCGAAGTCGTTCAAGAGCTATTTCGACAGCAAGGGCGTGACGGACGTTGAAGACTGTGGCGAGAAGCTGGCCTGGATCACCTGCATTCTGACCTTGATCCCGTGCGTCAACATCATCGGCCTGGTCTGCATGATCATTTACCTGTTGAAGATGAATGAACTTAAGAAACGTGTTGAAGCCGGCGCCTGACGGCAGACAATTTTCGTTCATAAAGGGCGGCCTGTCGCTGGCCGCCCTGGCTCTTCTTCTGCTCAGCCTGCTGTGGCCGGCACACTGGGCTCTGGGGTCGGGATGCTGGTTTCATCGAATGACCGGCTGGCCGTGTCCGGGATGTGGACTGACCAGGGCTTTCCGGGCGTTGGCCCACGGTGATTTCCCCGGCGCCTGGCAGCTCAATCCGTTTGCCTTTCTGTTCTACGGGTTCTTTCTGTTGTTGGCCTTGGAGCCGTTGCTGAATCGGGATACCGACCGCAACTGCGTGTTGCGGTGGTCCGGGTGGCGGCGGGTCGGTCCGCTTGCAGCCGGCGCGCTCATGCTTTTCTGGGTCTGCCGCATTGCGCTGCACACGGGAGGATGACTGATGAATGACCGGATTACCGCCCGTGATCGGGCCCGGGCAAAGCGGTGTGCAAGCTGTCCGGTGTGTCGTCGCGCGCGCCGGAAGCAGCGCGGCCTGGCGTACAGCGTCGTCAAGTTCGTCGAGAGCGGGATCTGCCCGTATTGCCGGGCCTACGAGAAGGTCTACGGTCGCAAGGCCCACGAACCCGACGGATCCGAGTAGCTGCACCGGCCGCGACAAGCCTTCCCGAGCCCCATGGCGTCGCGCTCTCCCTGGCACACAAATCCGGCCGGCCGAATAAGGGAGCCATTCCGGGCCGGTACCAGGATTGCAGCTGCTGCAGCACAGTTGTCATGACGATTCTGCTGTCGCCGAGGACCTTGGTTTCCCGGTGACGCAATGTTTCGCCGTTCGCCGCCCGAGGTCTATTTCGTCCCGCGCCGGGTTATCCCTGGAAGGATATGAGCAGCTCCAGCTTCTCCCGCGCTTTGCCGGTGGCAACTGCCTGGCGCGCCAGCTCCATGCCCTCCACGTACGTGCCGGCGAGGCCGGCAACGTGCAGCGCGGCCGCGGCGTTCATGCAGAAAAAGTCGGATATCGGCGTTTCCGTCTGGCCGTTAAGCACCTCCTGGACTGCAGCGGCGTTGCCCCGGGCATCCGCCCGGCTGGCGATCGCCTCGAACGGTGCCTGGCGAATGCCGAAATCCATCGGTGTGACATTGTGGGTCTCGACCTTTCCATGCAGAAGCTGCGTCACCCGCGTTACCCCGCACGGCGAGAACTCATCCATGCCCAGCGTCTTGTCTTGGCCTTCGACCATGCCGTAAGGCGCCAGGGCGCCGGTCATCCCGATCTCCTTCAAGACGCAGACCAACTGGTCGCAGACGTCGGCAGCATAGGCGCCGATGACGATGAAGTTGTTCTCCGCGCACGGCCGGGTCAACGGGCCAATGATGTTGAAGGCCGAGGTGAAGCGCATGGACTGGATCAGCCGGGCCCAGCCGGCCTTCAGAAAGGCCTCGCCGGGGAGGTAGCAGATGCCGTGTTCGTTCAGGCACCGCTCGGCCCGGGTTAGAGGTGCGGCCAGGTCGACCCCCAGCAGTTCCAGCACGTCGGACGCGCCGGAAACGCCGGTTACCAGTCGGGCCCCCTTCTTGGCGACCGCCAGTCCGCAGCCGGCGGCGATCAGGGCTGCCGGCGTCGAGCAGTTCACGGTTTTCAGCGGGTCGGAGCCCGTGCCGACGATGTCGCAGATCGGGCCGTCAACGGCGGCATTGATCTTCGCGGTGTCATATCGATCCAGGGCATCCCAGGCACCGGAAAGTTCGACGGTGCTCGGGCCGCGGGTAATGTGCGCCATCAGGAACGCGCCCTGCTGCAGCTCCGGTTGTTCGTTCAGGATCACCTGGCGATAGGCTTCGCAACACTGTTCGCGGGTCATCAGGTCGCCACGGGCGATCGCACAGATCAAACGGCCGAATTCGCGCCGGCCGGCTTCGTCAGTCATGGGTTCATTCCTTGTCAATAGAGGGGATTACAACATACGAGAACGACAGTCCAGCCTGCATCTCCGTGAAGGCCGCTTCGACCTCGGCCAGCCGGATCCGGCGTTCGATCAGCGTCGGCAGCAGCGCCCGGTTCTCTGCGAGCAGCAACAAGGCCGACTGCATCTGGCTCCGGGTACAGCCGTAGGCGCCGACCATCTGCAGTTGGCGGTAGTGTACCTCGTTGAGCAGAGCGGCGGGGACCTTGGCCAATCCGGGAAGTCCGCTGAAGAGACAGAAGATGCCGCCCGCCCGCAGCCGCGGCAAGCCGTCCATGGCGGTCTCGACTGCGGGCGCCGCGTTCAGTGCCGCGTCGAATGCCCGGCCTTCGGCTTTGACGCCGGAACGGATCTGCAGAGCTTCCAGCCAGGGCGCGGCGCGCTCGAGTTTCGTCGGGTTGCAGTCGCAGACATACACGTCAGCGCCGCGTGCCGCCGCCGCCAGCGCGGTCAGCAGGCCGACGCGACCGGCGCCGTAGATCAGCACCGACTGTCCCGCGCCGACGCCGGCTTGCTCAAGCCCGTTGACGCCGCAGGCCAAGGGCTCGGCCAGGCAGGCTGAAGCCAGGTCGAGATCAGCCGGCAGGGGCAGCAGACAGTCACGCGGCACCAGGACGTATTCGGCCAGTCCACCGTCGCGATGGAAGCCCAGAATCCGCAGGCGCCGGCACAGGTTTTCGCGGTTGTCCCGGCAAGGCCGGCAGGCGCCGCAGGCGACGCCGGGCCACACGGCATGGCAGCGGCCCTCCAGCTCGACGACGAACTCGTGCCCCAGAATCCGGGGCAGGATCAGGTCGCGCTGGCCGGTCTGCCACATTTTCAGGTCGGTGCGGCACAGGGCACACCGGCGGGTCCGCACCACGACCTCGGCGTCGCCGGCGACCGGGGCCGGCAACTCCAGTTCCCGGAGCTCTCCAATGCTTTCCAGGCGCAAAGCTTTCATGCAGCAGATCCTCCTGTTTATGCCGGCGCCCAATGTGCCGGTGCATCCGATGATGTCAACAGGGACAGCGGGAATCGCCGATCGATGGTCGACGTGCTGCGTTGCAGTGCCTCACCGGTGCTGACAAAGGGGCGGGCCAGGCACCCGCGGCCGGCCGAATCAACAACAGTTCTGCCCTGTTACACTGAAGTCCTGCGAAGGCGGGGATCTCGCATCCAACATCCTGCCAGTCACGGGCTGGTCCGCCTGTGGCGGACACCCGGCCTGCACGACTCACTACGCACTATTGATGTTCCCGGCAGAAATCGGGGGTGCGCGGTCGAGATCTCGACTCCCAGGAAAGCCGGGACGGCTACGCTTGGGGGGGCAGCCAGATCCCGCGCCCTTGCGGCGCGGAGTTCCAGGATCGGTCACCTACAGCAAACGGCTGCCTCCCCTCGTTCTTCTGCCGCTCCGGCTGACCCTCAACCAGAGCGGCAGGAGAGCGCGGGACGGGTGTGGCACGAGCTTTACGTCGGTGACAGATCCTCGATGTTCCCGACAGAAATCGGGGATGCGCGGTCGAAACGACCGCGGCCACGCTCGGAAGCAGACCGTTTGAGACGGTCCGCAGGACTTCTGTCGGTGGTATCATCCAAGGACCGCAGGTTCCCGACCTCTTGTGAATCGGGACGGGATCGCTATGCCGAGGAGGGCAGCAGACGAGGGCTTACCGACCCACGGCAACAGCCGTTGCATCATGCGGCATTCGGTGTACCGTACCTGTCCCCGCCGCGAGTTACGCAATCTGCACACGAGTGAGATGATGAATAAAGACGACGTCGGCAAAGTCTATGAAGGCGATATGAACGCCAAAGGTATGCGGTTCGCCATCGTTTGCGCCCGGTTCAACGAGCTGCTGACGAAGAATCTGATCGACGGCGCCGTTGATACGATTGTCCGGCATGGCGGCGCCGCCAAAGACATCTCGCTGACCTGGGTGCCCGGTTCCTATGAAGCGCCTTTCGCCGCGCACAAGCTTGCCGCCGCCGGCAAGGTCGACGCGGTCATCACCCTCGGTCTGGTGATTCAGGGGAGCACGGCGCATGCCGATCACATAAATTCACACGTCGCCAATAGCCTCGGCTCCATCAGCCGGGAGACAGGGGTGCCGGTTATCTACGGTGTCGTGACCACAGAGAACCTCGAACAGGCATTGGAGCGTTGCGGTACCAAACACGGGAACCGCGGTGCCGCCGCTGCCGCCGCCGCCATCGAAATGGCCAACCTCAACCAGGCCCTGGACAAGTAGGTCCGGCCGTCACGACCCAATCGGAAGGTAATCCATGATACGCTTTTTCGCTCTATTTCTCTGCCTGGCCTGCGGCGTTGCCGTTGCCCAGGACGCCCCAAAAGACGAACCGGAAAAACCGGCGGAAAAACCGGCGGAAAAACCGGCCGGGCCCGAGATCAAACTCGCCCCGAAACAGGACGACAAGCAACTCATGAAAGACGGCAGCTATCTGCTCGGCGTCAACATCGGCATGAGTGTGGGCCGCCAGTTCTTCACGGAGGAGCTTGATCGCGAGCAGTTCTTCAAGGGCCTGCAGGAAGCCATGGACGGCGACGTCCAAGGAGATCCCGCCACCTTTCAGAAGACCGCCGAAGCCTTCTTCAAAGGGCTCCAGGCCGGCCGTGAGGAAGCGTATAAGGAACACAAGGAGGCGGGCGCCAGGTTCCTCGCCGAGAACGCCAAGAAAGAAGGCGTCAAGGTCCTGCCCAGCGGCTTGCAGTACAAGGTGCTTGAGACCGGCAAAGACGGCGCCGAGACGCCGACCCTCGTCAGCCTGGTAAGCTGTCATTACCGTGGTACGCTGATCGATGGAACCGAGTTTGACAACTCCCGGGAACGCGCGGACAAGAAGCCGGTCAATTTTCCGACCAGCGGTCGCGGTTTGATTCGCGGCTGGACGGAAGCGCTGCAGTTGATGAAAGTCGGCGACAAATGGCGCCTGTTCGTGCCGGAGAATCTGGCGTACGGCCGGCGCGGCTCGCCGCCGAAGATCCCGCCGGGATCCGCGTTGATCTTCGAAGTCGAGCTGCTCGACGTGAAGCCGATGCCCAAACCGCAGAGGGCGCCGGGCGGCGGCATGCCCTTCCAACCCCCTCCGCGCGGCTGAGACGGCGGGGCACACGACGGTTCGAGCGGCTTCCGGCACACCGCTGAGCAGCGCCTGTCGCGCGCCGGCTTGGCATCCTCCATTCCCGCCGGGCACATGACGCAAATCTGCCTGCAACGAACAGACGGAGGGCTTGGGGGCGCTGTCTGCGTTCGCGGCGCCGGGCCCGGCGAAGGTCCGGGCGTGGGAAATGCCGGGGGAAATGGTGCGGGCCGGCGGCTATTCCTTGAAGATGGGGCCCTTGTTGAGCACGAAGGAGGCCGTTGGATCGGTGATCTCAACGGCGTTTTCCGACATGATCTCGGAGAAGACACTGCGGATCTTGTTGATCGCGTTGAAGGCGTACATCTTCACCAGGCCGGCCGTGGTGCTGTTGTCGAACAACGCCAGCAGTAAAACCTCCTCGCCGACGGCGGAGATGAAGATGCTGGTTTGCCGGCCCTGGTGGAAGATGGCGGTAAACTCATCTTCCTTGAGCACCGCGGCCAATTCCTGCGTCGCGGCAAACGCGCCCGCAACCAGAGCGGAGATCAGATCCGACTCTTCGGTAAACGATTCGCCGCGATTCACGATGATGTTGCCGCCCCGGTCGCACAGCATCACCGCAACCGCTTCGGAACTATTGAGAAAATCGTCCAAATCCCCCTCAAGGATCAGATAGGATTTCTCATCAAGTACAAATGCCATTCGGGCAACTCCGACTTACCAACCAGGTCTACTGTTTATTGTGTTTTTCAATGAAGTCGCTGACGACCAGCTTGGCGATTGCATTCAAGGTTGTGATCACGCCTTCGCCGTTGATTGCGGACGCCGGGAACGCGGGGATCTTGACCTCACCGTTGTTGAGCAGATATTCCATGTAATCAATCGGCGCCACGTTCGGTAAATCACGCTTGTTATGCTGCAGTACATGCGGCATGGCAGTCAGGTCGCACTTCTGCAGCTCCAGGTTCTCCCGCAGGTTCTCCCAGCTCTCGACATTCTCGTTCATCTTCTCCCACTGGGAGTCCGCCACAAAGACGACCCCGTCACAGTTGCGCAGGACCAGCCGGCGCGTGCTGTTGTATTTCACCTGGCCGGGGACCGTGTACATCTGGAATTTCGTCGTCCAACCCTCGAACACGGTGGTGTGCAGCGGCAGAAAGTCGAAGAAAAGCGTCCGGTCCTGACTGGTCGCCAGACTGGTCAGATTGCCTTTGGATTTGGCCGGCACCTTCGAGTGAATCTGCTCCAGATTCGTGGTCTTGCCGCAAAGACCCGGCCCATAGTAGACAATCTTAAATTGGATCTCTTTCTTCGCATAATTGACTAATGCCATTGATCTACCTCGGATCCAGTTCCCAGGCGATACTCTCTAGAGCCCGCCATTTACGGTTCGAAGACTGTTGCCACGTAATATAGTCCCCAATCCCGGGATTGCTAAATTCCGCGCTAACTAATTGGGACAAATTGAAAAAGGACGAATTCGGCGTTACTGTGCTTCGTACCTGGTAACTTATGCTATGGTCACCTACCCGACGGGATCGACTCATAACAGAAAGGCGCGAGTAAATCATGGGACTCTTTGGCTTTTTGAAGGGGAAGGGAAACGAGGAAGAACAGCCTACTCCCAAACCCGACGCCCCCCAAACGCCGCCTGCTGAACCAAACGCGGAACCGGCCGCTGAACCGGATGCGGAACAGCCGACCAGCAAGCCGCCGGACATCAAGCAGCAGGCCGAAAACATCATCTCTCAACTGGCGGAAATCGACTCCATCCTCTCGGAGGACGACAACAAAGGCGGCGATGTCGGCGACAAATTGGAAGCCGCCGCCGACGGCACGGCAGAACCGGCTGCCCCGGCCGCGCCGGGTGCCCCCGCGGCCCCCACTGCCCCAGCTGCTCCCGCGGCCCCGGCCGCCCCGGCCGCGCCGCCCGCCGCTACCGGCGATACCGTCATGATCCCCGCCCAGAATCTGCTTGAGGAATTTCCGCCGGAGTTTCTGGCGGCGCCCGTAGACCAGCTGGCTGCCGCCCATGCGGATAAACCCGACTTTGCCTTCTCATTCAACCGGACGGACATCATGTACGGCCTGTCCCAGGGAAAGCTCGAGCTCACGGTCGGCGACCTGATGAGCAAGTGCGCCTACCCGGTGTTTTCGAATGAGATCAATCAGTACATCGAGCACCGGGTGGAATTGCCCCTGCACAAAGTTGTCCCGCTGGTTCCGCCGGACTGGCTGAAAGTTCAGAAGCAGGATGATTCCCGGACCAAAGTCGTGACGGAAATGGACGACCTCTTCGACGGACTGTTGGACGATTCACCGCCGCCCAAAGAACCGGCTGCCGCTGCCCCGGAACCGGCTGCCGCTGCCCCGGAACCGGCTGCCGCTGCCCCGGAACCGGCCGCAGCTGCCCCGGAACCGGCCGCAGCTGCCCCGGAACCGGCCGCCGCACCTGCACCCGAGCCTGCCGGGCCCTTTGCTCAGGTACAGGGCGAAACGCTGGTGCTCGATGCCATCCAAGTGCTGAAATGTCTGCCGGCCGACCTCCTGCTGTTGCCCGTCGATGACATTGCTGCGCAGATCCAGGAAGCCGGCGATCAGCTGACCTGCACGATGACCAAGGCTGATGTGCAGGCCAGTGTCAGCGGGAATGAAATACGTGTTCCCATCGCGGCGCTTGCCAACAGCTTTAACTACGAGCTGTTTACGGATGCGGTCAGCCAGAACCTTGATCCTGCTCCCTTGCCCTCTGACAAGATTATCCCGGTCATCCCGGCAGATTGGCTGGCGGCCCCGGAACCCGAACCTGCACCCGCCCCGGAACCCGTCGCGGCGGCCCCGGAACCCGCGCCGCCCGCACCGGAGCCCGCACCGCCTGCCCCGGAACCCGCGCCGCCCGCCCCGGAACCGGCTGCCGCTGCCCCGGAACCGGCTGCCGCTGCCCCGGAACCGG
>CAYLNH010000143.1:0-17603 GCA_964384625.1 uncultured Lentisphaerales bacterium | reverse complement strand
AAGAGGGTGCGGGATCTCTATGCGGACCGCGAAGGGCAGTAATCGAGGGCTTACTACGGCGTCGATCGAGGCTGGAAAACCGACTCGGCCGATGTATTGGTTTAGGCTATGCTGATTACTGCAGTCTCAACGTTTTACCGCCCATGATCTGGCTTGCTTCCTATCCACGATCGGGAAACACGTTCTTTCGAATCGTGCTGGACGAGGTCTACGGCCTCCAGTCGAGTACGTATCACAACGAAACGGACTATCCACTGGACCCGGATTACGCTGATTTCCCGGTGGTAAAGACGCATCTGCTGCCGGCGCAGTTGGAGCCCGCGGATCCATCCGTCCCGGCCGTCTACCTGGTGCGCGACGGCCGCGACTGCGTGGTCTCCCTGGCGCACTATCGCAAGGACCTCCTGGCCCCGGACTCGGATATCGAGCAGAACCTGCTGGAGGCAATCGATGCCGCCGACGGCAGCTACTTCGGCGGCTGGAGCCGACATGTCGCCGCCTGGCGCAAACGGGCCGACCTGATCATCCATTTTGAGGATCTCATCGAAGACCCGATTGCCTGTGTCGGCGAACTCGGACGATGGTTGGACCTGCCGCCGCCGCGGCTGGATCGAGTGCCTGATTTTGCTGCCCTTCGAAAACAGGATTTCCGCTATGGCAGCGGTGTCGAGCACGGCTTCTCACCAGAGCAACGCGACCGCTGGCGCCGGGGCAAGTTCCGCCGCGGTCAGGCCGGGGGCTGGCGGCAGGAACTGCCGCATCGCCTGCATCTGCGCTTTCTCCGCCGGCATGGGACCGAACTTGCGGCGCTGGGGTACGAGTCGGTTCCAACCGGAGAAGAGGATCTCCCGGCAGTTGACGCCGAAGCCCTGCGTCGCCCCCGACGGGTCCTGATTGACGGCACGAAGCTTCTCGACCTCGACAATGACGGCATCAAACGGTATACGCTCGGTCTGCTGCGGGCGCTGGCGGCCGCGGCAGCCGAGGGGCACGCCGGCAATTGGCAGTTTGACGTTTCGCTGGGGCTGGAGAAGATCGTGCCGCTGGCGCGCATTCCCTCCATGTTCCGCCGCCAGTTGCCCTCGGAACGTTTCTTGCAGCCCCGACTGACCGCTTTGATTGAGGCGTCGGCGAACCGCCTTGAGAACGCCTCCGGCGTTGCCCGTCTGCTGGAAGCCGGTCTGCATTTCGGCTTGCGGCTGCTGCGTTTCGGGCGGCACCTGGGCAAGGTCGCCTGGTTCGGGTTCTTGCGGTCGCGGCTGTTTTTTGAGAAGCACAGCTACATCTGTCTGCGGCTGATTCGCATGACCCGCTTTGCCTGGCGCCTGGGTTGGGCGATCATCCCCTACGCCGTCAACCGCAAACGCCTGGCAAACGGCAATCCACGCTATGATCTGGTCCACGTGCTGCTGCCGAATACGTGGCCGAAGTATGCCGCGGCGCCGGCGTCAAAGCTTGTGACCGTACATGACCTTTGTCACCTGGTCTGTCCGGAATTCCAGCGTCAGGCCAATGTACGCACGCTGGAGGCGGGATTGTCGGCGGCCCGGCAGGCCGGTGCCGGTTTCCTTGCCGTATCGAGCTCGACCAGCCGGCAAATGCAGGAGCTCTGCGCCATTCCCGCCGACCGCATTCGGACCGTGCATTCGGGCTGCAACCTGGCGCATTTCCACCCGGTCCTCCGCGAGGAGCAGATTCAGCGAACGCTGCACAAGTACGGCGTGCCGCCGGGTCGGTACATCCTGACGCTGAGCACACTGGAACCGCGCAAGAATCTGCTGCACACCGTGAAAGCATTCGCCATGCTGCTGGCGGAGTCTCCCGATCTGGAGGTGACGCTCGTCATCGCCGGGAAGTTCGGCTGGGGCGATGTTAGTGAGCTGAAGGACGTCGTTCACGGCTGTCCGCGCACCGTTCTGACCGGCTACATTGCCGACGAGCATCTGGCTGCCGTTTATTCGGGAGCCGCATTGTTCTCTTTCGTCTCACACTACGAGGGATTCGGCTTCCCGATTCTGGAGGCGATGGCATGCGGCACCCCGGTGGTCTGCGGCAGCAATTCGTCGATGCCGGAAATTGCCGACGGCGCCGCTTTGACGGCTGATTCGGAGAACGTCCGGGAGATTCGCGACCGGTTTGAGGAACTGCTGACCGATCGCGAGTTGGCGGAGAACCTCGCCTGCCGCGGAGTTCTGCGGGCGCAAACGTTCACCTGGCAACGTACCGCAACGGCAACAATTGCCCTCTATCAACATTGCCTGAGTTGGAGTCCGGAAACGGTGCTGACGGCCGATGCCGCGGTTCATGAACCCGGGGGGAGGCAGGCGTGCGCGAAATGAACGATCTGCTGATCCGCGACTGGTACAAGAGCTGCCGTGCAACCTGGCGCTATGCCTGGCCCAAGGTCTGGGCGGCCGGCCGGCATCATTGCGCGGTGATTGCACTGGCGCTGGTGCTGGCTGCCGGAACCGCCCCGCTCTCGGCGATCGTGCTGGGCCAGCTCGTCGGCCGGATCAAGGATCTGGTCACCGCGCCCGAAGCCCCGGGGGCAACGCTCGTGCCGCTGATCCTGCTGGCCGGCTTGCTCGTGATGGTTGACCTGGTCTGTTCGGTGGCGGCGAAGTATTCCAGGTTCCGGCTGCGCGACGATCTGCAGAAAAATATGCGCCAGGAAGTGTTTTCGCATGTGGGGGCAATCGGCCTGGCGCAGATTGAAGACACGGAAGTGCAGGATGTCGTCAATCGGGCCGGCGAGAAACCGGGGTTGTCGATGATCAATTTTGTCGACGGTCTGTTGCGGGCCGGTTCCATGTGTTTGCGCATCGGCGGGCTGCTTGGTGTGATGTTCTGGGTTTCGCCCTTCTGGTCGACGGTACTGCTTTGTCTGGGCGTGCCCTTCATCGTCTCCAAACGGTATCTGGCCAAAGCCCAGTTTGTCCTCCAACGCAGCAAGACGAAACGGCGACGGTTTGTTCAGTACTATTCGTCGTGTCTCACCAACCGCGAGTCGTACCCGACGGTGAGAATGCTGGAACTTGCGCCTCTGCTCCTGCAGCGATTTCGCGACGGTATGGACGATATCAACCGGGCGAATCGCAAGTTCTATCGGATGCAGGCGGCGGCGGTTCTCGGCGCGGGCATCCTGTCCGTCGTCGTTCTGCTGACGGCGATCTACTTCATCGCGGGCGACGTTGCCGCCGGCAAATTGGGCATCGTAAAGTTCACGGCGTTCTGGGCGGCGGCCTGGCGGCTGCAGTCCGCTTTGACCAGTCTGGGGGAAGCGTTCTACGTCGTCTCGGACGCGGAATACCAGATCCGCAACGTCCGCGAGTTGTTTGCCTTGCCGGCCCTTGAGGTCGGTACCGGCGGTGGATTCGTTCCGGCTGGACTTCAGGGCCGCATTGAGCTGGACGACATCAGTTTTACCTACCGCGGCGCCGACCAACCGGCGTTGTCGCACGTCAGTTTGCAGATCGAGCCGGCTGAGACAGTGGCCATTGTCGGTCCGAACGGCGCCGGCAAGAGCACGTTGGCGAAACTGCTGGTGGGTCTTTATCAGCCGGATTCCGGCCGGGTTCTGATGGATGACCGCGAGATCACCGACTACGACCTGGGTGCACTCCAGGCCCGGATGGCATTGGTGCCGCAGCGAACGGTGCGTTTTGAGGCGACCGCCCGGGACAATCTGGCCTTCGGCGATTGGGACCGTTTGGCCGCTGCCCCCGAGCGCGTCCGTGAGGTCGCGGTCGCCGCCGGCATCGACGGGCTCATCAGCGGTCTGCCCGACGGCTATGACACCCTGTTGGGCCGGCGTTTCGGGCGCCACGATCTGTCCGGGGGGCAATGGCAGAAGCTGGCCATTGCCAGGTCCCTGGCGCGTGAGCCGGATCTGGTCATCCTGGACGAGCCGGTGGCAAATCTGGATGTGCAGGCAGAGTATGAGCTGTACAAGAGTATCCGCACGTTGATCAAAGACAGGACGACGATCCTGATTTCCCATCGGTTCTCCACCGTGCGGATGGCGGACCGGATCTTTGTTCTGCTGGACGGCGAACTGGTCGAGCAGGGCAGTTACAGCGACCTCATTCAGCAGGGCGGCACATTTGCGGCCATGTGCCGGACCTATGAAGCCATGCTCGGTCTGGACCGGGGGCATGATTCGCAGGAGGACGCTGCCCTTGATGAATGACCTCGGAAGACAACCGGTCGTCCATGTCGGCCTGCCGAAAACGGCTACAAAGCTGCTCCAGATGCAGCTCTTCGCGCCGCATTGTCAGGTGGAGTTCCTCGGCACGTACATCGGCAGTCATCGCCGGTTTCGCAACTGCCGGGACGCAGCGGTCGAGGAGCTGATCGGCGAGTTGTTCTGGGACAACTGGCGCCGACCGAACCTGAAACGCTGCCGCGAACTAATGAGCCGGTTCCGCGAGTCGGCGGCAACTGCGCAGAAGCTGCTGGTGTGGTCTTGGGAGTCCTTGATGGAGGACCGTTTGCCGGTCCGCCGCAAACGGGCGGAAAACCTGAAGGCGGCCGCCGGCGACTGCACCATCCTGGTTGGTCTGCGCCATCCGGTGAAACTCGTCGAATCTCTGTATCTGCAACTGATGCGCCGCGACAATATCGGCGGCCGCGCGAGCAAGTGGCGCGGCGTGCGTTTTGAGACCATCGATACCTGGCTGACAAGACGCTGGAATCTGCCGTCACGCCCCCCCAACCAGCAGTTGGATTACGCCCGGACTGTGGAAATGTACGCCGATGTTTTCGGCGCCGATGCAGTGAAAATTGTTCTCTTTGAGGAATTGGTTCGCGACCAGGACGCCTACATCAGCAAGATCTGTCGACTGCTCGGGATCGATGCGGCCGAAGGCATCCGGCACACGCAGGACCGCATCGAGAACGAGCGTCTGTCGCAGGGCCAGATGGACAGTCTGGCCGCGATCAGTCGGTCGCTCCCGCGATCGCTCGCCTTTCGCTTTGCCGATCGCGCCGGCCGGAAGCGGATGCTGGCGACGGCAACAGCGGGCAGCGGAAAGAAGGCCCGGGTCCGGATTCCGCCGGACTGGCAGCGCCGGATTGAGGACCTGACGCGACCCGGAAACCGCCGCCTGGCCGAACGTTGGCAATTGCCCATGGCCGAGCACGATTATCCACTTTAGCGCAGCACGACAACAGCCATGCCCGACACAACTGAGCCAGACAACAACACGGACAATGGTTCTGCCGTACGCCTCTCCTGCGTCCACATCGGTTTGCCGAAGACGGCGACGACAACGATGCAGAAACACCTGTTTCCCCATCACTCCGGCATTCACTATTTCGGCAAGTTCGCCCATGCCCCCGACCATTTCCCGACGGCAGAGGCCGAGCGGCTGCGCGAGGAATTCCGGCACCGACGGCTCCTGCCTCTGCGCAAATCCCATCGCGCCCGGCTGCGGCAGACCGCCGCCGTTGCCCTGGCAGACGGATTGACACCGCTATGGTCGCAGGAGGGCCTGTGCGGCGGCCGGCCGGCGCAGAAGCGCCGCGCGGCCCGGTTGCTGCACGAGGCGTTGGGCCCCTGTCGTGTATTCATGTTTGTCCGCAGACCTCTGGCCTTGATGGAATCGCTGTATTTCCAGTCGCTCAAGGGCTTCAACCGGCGCTTGTGCTGTGCCCCTTGGGCCTGGCGCATCGGGCTGCCGCCGAAATACTTCGGACTGACAAAATGGCTGGAAGCAGTCTGGTCGGTCAAGGACCCGTTGGTTCTGGGGACACTGCGGTGGCAGGAAACGGTTGAGGTCTTTACAGATGAATTCGGCTCCGAAAACTTCATGGTCCAGAAGTTTGAGGACTTCTGCCGAGACCCGGGAGCCTGCATCGCTGAAACATGCCGGTTTATGAACATTGACGCGGATGAGGCCAGATGTCTGATTTCCGACAAACGCGAGAATGAACGCTGGACGACGGTCCAGCTTGACCACCTGGAGCAACTGGAGATGTCACGCCGCAAATCACTGGCTTTCCTTTTCTGGTCCCCCGGCAGGCGTCGTCAGGCGCTGGCCTTCTCCCGCACGAACCGCGATCTTTCCGGCGAACGCCTGTCTTCGGAATTCCCGACGGCCTGGCAAGACCGAGTCCTTGAGTTTTGTGCGCCGAATATCCAATACATTGAGAAGCGGTTCGGCGTGAACCTGCAGGACTCCGGTTACCTGCAGCGGAACCCGCGAGAAACGATTGACGGTGAATAAGCGCAACCGCATGAGACAGTGCCTTACCGTGCACATCGGGATGCCGAAAACGGCCAGTACCACACTGCAGGCGGCACTCTTTTCCCGACATCCCCAAGTGCAGTATCTGGGTAAATACGCGGCGGGAATGCAAGCCCCGGATTCAGAGAAAGACCGTTCTTTGCGCCGGGCGGCGGGTAATCAACCGGGACGCCGAGAATCTGCGGAGTTGTTCCGGGAGTTGTGTTTGCCTTGTGTCGAAGCGGCGTACAGCGAAGGCCGGGTACCACTCTGGTCACAAGAGGCCCTTGCCGGCGGCTCGCTGGAGCAGCGGCAGCAGACCGCGCAACTGTTCAAGACCGTATTCGGACCATGCCGGATCATCCTGTTTACCCGGGAACTGTTGTCCTTCACGCAATCATTCTACTTTCAGAAACTTCGGGCCTACAACCAGCGCTCCGGCTGGAATCCGGCCTGGAGCAGACACCTTGCCCCGCCACCGAACTGCTTTGCGATTGACGAGTGGCTCACCGCTGTCTGGGAAACGCCCCAGACGAAATTTCACGGCCACCTGCGCTATGGCGAAACCGCACAGGTGTTTGCGGCGGCCTTCGGCGGCGCCAACATCAAAATCCTGACCTACGAGTCCCTGGTGCAGCGACCGCGCGAAACGCTCTGTGAACTGGCCGAGTTCATCGGTATCGATGCCGACGAAGCTGTTGCTCTGATGGCCGGACAAAACCGGAATACGCGTTGGTCGGAAGCACACCTGCTGCAGCTCAAACGGCTCCAGCGACGGCCGCTGAAACGGTGGCGTTTCCGTTTCAGTTCATCCCGTCAACGCCGGCAGATGCTGCGTCCCGCGGACCCCCGTAGTGAGGCCGACAAGCCCAAAGCTGTCATGTCTGATCGCTGGCGCCGCGAAATTCAAACCATCGCCGCCACGCAGGACGCCTTGCTGCGGGCAGTTACCGGTGACTTGGCCGGCAGGCCGGGGGAATCACCATGACTCCGGTTCTGCTATCGAGACACAGTTCAGCTACAGGACGTCCGCTGCAATCGCCGAGTGTACGCGGATCATCTGAATCTCGATACCTGCTTCGCTTCCTGCCGCGGCGGCGCTGCCGCAGACTGGCCCCCGGCGGTCGCGGCAAACACAAACGCGCCGGCCTGGCTGCCGACCTCGATGCCGGCCGGACGCAGGGAATCGACGCAATTGCGATTGAGCCTAGACACCGGAATTGCCGTTGAAGAACTACGGCTACATACCGTGAGTAGATGATGCCTGACCCGCAGAAACAGCCGAATTTGCTGATTATCCAGCCCGATCAGCACCTCGGTACGGTGATGGGCTGTGCCGGCCACTCCATGGTGCAGACTCCGAATCTTGATCGTCTGGCCGGCAGCGGCATACGCTTTGCGCAGGCCGTATCCAACGCGCCAATCTGTACCCCGATGCGGGGCATGATGCAGACCGGTGTCTATTGGTACCGCAATGGGGCTCCAAGAAACAACTGGCGACTGGCGGAGGGCCTTCCCGGATTCGCTGAGTTCTTTGCTGCCGCAGGATACCGAACCGGCTACGTCGGCAAATGGCATTTGGATGGTGGTTGGCTGGAAGATTCCCCCGGCGGCTTCGTCCCGCCGGAACGGCGCAAGGGCTGGCAGCAATGGCACGGGTATGAAAGCGGGCATTGTTTCAATACGATATATCGCGTCCTCGAGAACGGAGACCGTGAGGTAATCGAAGGCTATGACTGGGAACCAACGTGGCATACCGATATGACTCTCCACTTCATCGACGCCTGCAACCAGACGGCAACCCCGTGGAGCCACTACACCGCGTACGGTCCGCCGCACACTCCGGAGCAATGTCCGGCCGAGTTCCGTGACTTGTACCCGGCGGCGGCAATTCCCCTCAGTCCGGCGCAACGGGAAACGATCCGGACAGCCGCAGAAGAAGAGAAACTCCGAGGCCACCTGCAGACCTATTTCGGTCAGATTTCCGCCATTGATCATGAAGTCGGCAGACTCCTGGAGGGGCTGGATCGGCGTGGGCTGGCTGAGAATACCATCGTCTTGTATATCTCGGACCACGGAGACATCCTGGGTACCAGATCCCTCAACAGAAAAGGTAAGAGAGTGTTTCGCTGCAAGGGGCACCCGACGATGTCGGCGCTTCGAATCCCCTGCCTTCTGCGATGGCCGGGGCAAATCCCGTCAAAGCAGGTCAGTGATGCCCTGGTCAGTGCGATCGATCTGGCGCCGACCATGCTCGAACTGGCTGGCCTGCCGGTTCCGGACCATATGCAGGGAAGCAGCTTCGCCGACATCTGCCGGGGACGCACGGAGGCGGGTCCGGAGGCGGTATATCTGGGCCTCCGCCTGGAGAACGGCTGGCGCGGGATATGGGACGGCCGTCATCTCTACAGCCCGGAACACCAGGTGCTCTACGATATCAACAAGGATCCCCATGAGCTGCAGAACATGTTCCATCAAGACAAGGCGTTACGGAAAGACTGTCAATCGCGCCTGATTGAACTTGCTCGGGCGGCATTGGATGAAGATTACATACAGCGCAACACTGGTTGGCGCGGTGCGGGTCGACGACTGATGCAGTGGCTGAGGTCATGATATCCCGGTGGAGCGATAACGCCCCCCTCCGCTGGGGGGCGCATCAAAGACATCACTCGACAAAATCGGCAACTCAGGAGACATCCGGCCCTCTCCATTGAAGGAACTGCAATAAAGACTTCCCAAAGATGAGTGAACGCTGTTTGCATCTGCATGGCGGTCTGGGGAAGACCGCCACGACGTCGTTGCAGAAGGCTGTCTTTTCCAGGCATGCCGGCCTCCACTACTTCGGCAAACGCCCCGGGGCGGACCATGTCTTCACCAGTAGTGCAGCGGCAAACCTTCAGGCCCATATGAGAAGCCGTCCGGAGGCATACCTGGATGCCGATGCCGCCGCGCTTGCGGCTGAGGCCCGCGAAGCTTCTGAAGCCGGACGGGTACTCCTGTGGTCGGATGAGGGCTACAGCTATTGCTCCCCGGCCGACCAGGGTAAATGGCTGACGCAGCTCGCCGATGTGTTCGGGGAGTGCCGACTGATTCTGTTTCTGCGCGAACCGTTCTCGCTGCTCGAGTCACTCTACTTCTTCGATCTGAAACGCAAGAACACGCGAAACCTGAGGCCGGAGCTTGGTCCGCCTCCCGTCTACTTCACGATGGACGAGTATTTCGAAGCCTTCTGGGACCGTCCGGACTCGCACATCAAGAGCATCCTCAGCTACGGCGAAACGGTCAGGCTCTTTGCTTCCCGGTTCGGTGCGGAGAATGTCAAGTTGATTCTATTTGAGCAGTTCTGCCAGGATCCGGCGGCGCAGATCTGCGAGATGTTTCGGTTCATGGGGCTGCCCGGTGAGGAAGCGGTCCGCCTGCTGGGCCGTGCCGAACGGGCAAACGAACGTTGGACGGTTGCCCACATCAGGCTATTGAAATCACTGCAGAACTCCTGGTTGCGGGCGCGTATCTTCCGCGCCCTGTCGACGCGCCGGCGCCGGCAGTACCTGCGGCTGGTGACGCGATCTGCCAAACCGACAAGGCCCGAGGCGGACCTCGCTTCAACCTGGCGTCAGCGGGTCCTGGAACTGACCGTTCCACAGAATGAGTATCTGGCCGGCACTTTCGGGCTCCCTCTCGATACCTGCTGGAACAAGCAGTGATGATCGCGACCACGAGTGGAGAGTGCCAGGGACGGCGGGCCGGACGGGAAAGATGCAGGGAAGTTGCCAACCGCGCGCCGCGGCAGAGAACAGCGGCTTTTCCGCGCCCACTCGGCGAGCTCACAATATCCGCTTCAGCGCCGGTTCATGATCGGCGTCGACCCAATCTGCGTAAGCTGAAGCGCAGATCATCCAACCACTCCAGCCCCCTTTCAACCAAGCCCGGATCGGCCGTCCTGAACGGGTGCAGCAGCTTGCGAAGATATCGCCATTCGACTGCATCGGGCGACACCGAACGGAGGTGCTCAATGACACCCAGTTCCGCTGTCGTCAGCCCGTCGGCGGGCACCGTTGCCAGGAACTCGGCAACATAGGCAGCGACGGCTGCCTGTTCGTGCTTGTCGAATCGCAGGATCCTCCGGCTGCCGTCCGCCAGGATCTTGAAGATGACGTTCATCGCCGCCGCATCGTCCAGGTCGAAATCGGACAGGTCTTCCCGACAGGTATTCAAGGCAGACGCAATACGGTGAGAGCTTTGCCCCCGGGCGTCGACGATCAGCCGCCGCATCAACCCTCGCCAGACGCGTTCTCCCTGGTTGCAGCGCGGCAGCGCGGCATACTCCTGCCATACCCCTTCGCGGCGCAGGAAGGCAGTCAGATCAGCCTTCGCCTCGACCCAGTCCGAAACAAAACGCGGGGACGAATAGCAAGTCCGGAGCGTGCCCCTCTCGGCCCGGCGCCACCGGTAGACCAGTGTATCGATCAGCCGGACGCGGCGGGCGAAGAAGAACGCCTCAGCCATGGGCCGGCCATCTTCAAACGAGCGCCGGGTTTCGGGAAAGCGTATGTGGTGTTGCCGCAGGAAGTCGCGACGGAACAGCTTGGCCCAGGCGGTAACATGAATCTGCTGGTGCATAAAGGCGGGGAATATCCGGGGAGCGACGAGATCGGCCGCATTGCAGGCATGTGGCAGCGTTACTCCCCGGCGTTCACTGAACGTCAAATGACCGCCGCAAACGATGTCGATATCCGGCGCGGCGGCGGCAGCCATAGCTGCCAGTGCATCCGGCAGCAGCCGGTCGTCGCTGTCAACGAAGAGAATATTCTCGCCGACGGCAACATCCATACCGGAATTGCGCGCCGCTCCGAGGCCGGCGTTCTCCTTCGCCACAACCGTGAGCCGTTCATCACGACCGCTGTATTCCCGCAGGATTTCCCCCGAATCGTCCGGCGAGCCGTCGTCGACGCAGATCACCTCGAGATCGCGGAATGACTGCGTCAGGATGCTGTCCAGGCAGGCCGGCAGAAAGGCGGCCGTATTGTAAACCGGAACGATCACGCTGATCCCGGGGTTCACCGCGAATCCCTCCGCGGTCTTTTACCGCGCCAACGGGCCAGGCGTCGGAGGACCCGGCCCACAACCCCCCGACGCGGCTGCAGCCGGCGAAGCTGCCGGAGCAGATCCGACCACTGCGCCTCTTCCCCGGCCACGGCAAGAAGGGTCGTCACGGCGATCAACTCGGCGGCCGTAAGGTCATCCGCCAGCCCCGTGTCGACCTCCTCGAAGTAGGCCACAACATAGTCGACAACCCGTCGCCCGGTCGCTTCGTCAAACGTCGACAGCATATCCACAGACTCTGCCAGCACCCTGAGGATCTCCCGGACCACGTCGGTCTCGGATTGCCGAAGCGCCGGCAAGGCAGCATTCCAGATATCAACCACCGTTCGAATCGGCTGCCGACAGCGCCCCCTGGCCCAGACGATCATCTTGCGCAGGAACATGCCGCGAAACATACAACGCGCACTGTCGTTCTCGACGGCGGCAAATTCATCCCAGCGCCCGATCTCGCACAACCACTGCCGCAACAGCACCCGAGCCCGAACCCGATCCTCGAAGGAACACTTCTGATCCCAGCTTGTGGTCAGGGAATTGCGATGGTGGACCCGTTGATAAACCAGCGCCCGTATCTGCTTCACAGTGGCCGCGTGATGGAAGACCCGGACGATTGCCGGATAATCGTTGGCATTTCGCTGCTGCTCCGGAAACCGAATGTCGTGGTTGGCAAACAGTTCGCGCCGCATCAGTTTGGCCCACGGCGTCCACGGGACGTCATGGGTCATGACGGCGCGGAGGCAGTCGGGGCCGGTCAGCAGCGTCGGTTTCAACGCCCGGCGTTCCGTCCGACCCTGGATCCGGTCCACCTGCAGATAGCCGCCGCAGGCGATGTCGATCCGGGGGGAAGCAACTCCTTGATACAGGTTTTCCAGCGCGTCGGGCAGCAGGCAATCGTCGCTGTCGACAAAGCAGAGGTATTCGCCGGCAGCCGCAGCCACGCCGCGATTCCGGGCGACACTGGCTCCCAGGTTTTCCTGCGTCAACACCGTGATGCGGCTGTCTGTCGCGGCAATCCCCGCCATGATTGCGGCACTCTCGTCCGTCGAACCGTCGTCAACACAGATAATCTCGAAATCGGCAAAGGATTGGCTGACGATGCTGCCGAGGCAATTCGCCAGGAAGTCCTCGGCGTTGTACACGGGGATGACGAGACTGATTGCCGGCGCGGTTCCACCCATGGGCTGGTCAGTCCTCGGCCGGGGCCAGCAGCGAATCGATCAGGACTTTGACGTTGTTCACCACCTGCGGATCCTGGCAGACCTCTTTCTTATGGCCGGGGAGGAAGCCGACGAGGCGGCCGCCGTACGGCGTGGTGCACTCGTACCCCATGGGGAAGGTGCCCTCGTCGGTCGTCGTCTGCAGCAGGATCCAGGCGGGCGCGGTCTGCTCCAGCGCCGTGTAGATTTCATCCTCCGGCAGGAACATGTCCTGCAGTTGCCGGCACAACGGGTGCCGGCACTTGGCGACCTTGACCTTGTACGGCCGAACCGGGTGGCTGGAGGCCTCGAAGCCGTCGGGATCGTCGCCGCGCACCCAGCGGAAACCCACCAGCGGCCGCCACCAGTCCCATTGCCAGAACGCCGCGCTGGCGCCGTGCAGCAGCAGCAGCGGCTTGCCGCTTTCGACGTACGCCTTGACATTCGGCTCGCAGGCTGCAGACGGCGCCGGGACGTCGCACGAGCCCGAGATGAGATTGAGCATCAGCAGATCGGTGGCGGCGGTAAAGGGCGCCTCGAAGCAACGCCAGTCGTCCTCATGAAAGTCGATCTCATAATCGTCGGCAATGCACTCATGTAGATTCCTGCCGGGATGCCGGTTGTAATGATGATCGGCGGCGAAAAGTATCATGGCGGTCCTTCCGGATTCGGTATCGTTGCGATTCGCTGCACTATAGCTGTCGCCACCGCCTTTTCCACGAGGCCGCCGGGCTCAGCAGTTCAAGGCGGCGTCCAGCTCCAGCAGGCCGTCGCGCAGTTCGTCGTGGATATTGGCGTAGGGCAGTTGGCGGCAGATCAGGGGGACCATATCGGCGGCATACCCGCCGCGGGCGGCACAAGTCCGGTCCGGGGCGTAGCCGATGCTGTCGTCGGTAAAGCCCAGCACCAGCGGAATGGCGCTCTGCGCGGCATCGGCAACGTCGTTCTTGATTGCGCGGAAGACCTCGAACGGCGACCCGAGGAAGGCGATCGGGCCGATGCGGATGCCGTGCAGGGCAACCGGCGGCGAGAGGTCCTCGCCGGCGTCCAGCCGGGCCAGCAGATCACGCAAGGCGCTGACCCGGACCATGGCCAGCCGCGTTTGCGGATCCGCGTCGGTGGCGGCGGCCGCATGCAGACAGGCCGACTGTTCGGCCAGCAGTTCCTCGAGCTTGTCCCGGCCCCACGGCTGGCGGCTGAACCGGCGCTGCACGACGGCCGTTCGCAGGACGTCGACGTCCACCGGTTCGGCGGCGTCCAGGCCGCGCTGGACCGCGGCGGCGTACCGCGGGGCGATAACGTCCAGCGCCCGCAGCGCGTCGGCGTCCTCCGGGCAGATGACGCACGAGTTGATATCACCCTGCGCCCCCTGGAAGAAGAGGCCGACGGCATTGTCATTGGCGGTTTCAAGCAGGTTGGTGGCGATGCCGGCGTAGTCGCCGTGGATCTTATGGGTGCGGGGACCGCCGACAACGGGGTGGCACCCGTAGTAGCTGGCAAAGCCGATGCACTTGCCGTCGGCCTCGGCTTTGATTACCCGGCAGGTTGTGTCGGTAGTCTCCGGCTTGGGCGGCCGCCAGTCCGCAGCAAACGCTTCGTCGATATTCTCGACGCGGTAGAGGTCGTACTCACGGTTTGTCGCAATTCCTTCACACGGCACTTCGGCCTGCAGCAGGACGGCTTCCTGCAGCGCGGCAAGCGCCCGGCCGGCGGCCGCGGCAATGCGATACGGCAGGATCTCCAGATACGGCGCGTCCGGATCCCCCCAGCCGCTGTAGACCCGCATCGCCGGGCCGCTGTGCGTATGAATGGCATGCAGCAGGACCGCCGCCGCCGGCAACCCCTCGCTCGCCTGCAGGAGGTCCCGGACCGTCGCCGTGACCGCAGGCGAAACACCGATCAGGTCGAGACTGATCAGGACCGCCCGGTCGCCGTCGACTTCGACCGCCATGGCCCGGGCGAACAACGGATCGCGGACGCCGTCGGAATGACGGTTCAGGTAGGCGCCGTAGCCTTGCAGTTCAACGCCGACGCGCGGCGTGATGTCGATCTTGGCAAAGCCGAGTTTCATGGTCTCAGTTCGCTTTCAGTATGGTTTCGATTTCGGCTTCTTCGTCCTTGCTCAGCGGGGGTGCTTCCAGCGCCGCCGCGTTGGCTTCGATCTGGGCCACGCGACTGGCGCCGATCAGGGCGCTGGTAACGCGTTCATCCCGCAAGACCCAGGTCAGCGCCAGTTGCGCCAGGGACTGGCCGCGGCGGGCGGCGAGGTCGTTCAGCGCTTTGAGCTGTTCGATCAATTCCGGCGTCAGGCGGCGGGCCAGGCCGTGGTGGTGCGCGGCGCGCGAGTCGTCCGGAATGCCGTCCAGATAGCGATCGGTGAGCAGCCCCTGGGCCAGCGGGCAGAACGGGATCAGGCCGAGGCCCAGTTCGCCCACCGTATCCAGCAGTTGATCGTCCTCGACCCAGCGGTTGAGCATGGAGTAGTTCGGCTGATGGATCAGCAGCGGTGTCCGGCGTTCCTGCATCAGGTCGGCGGCGATCCGGGTCTGTGTGCTGTTGTACGAGCTGATGCCGGCGTAAAGCGCTTTGCCCTGCCGGACGGCGGTGTCGAGGGCTTCCATCGTTTCTTCCAGCGGCGTGTCCGGATCGAAGCGATGCGAATAGAAGATATCGACGTAATCCAACTGAAGCCGTTGCAGCGACTGGTCGAGACTGGCCAGCAGATACTTGCGCGAACCCCACTCGCCGTACGGACCCGGCCACATGTAGTAGCCGGCCTTGGTGGAGATGATCAGTTCGTCGCGATGGGCCCTGAATTCGTCGTTCAGGATGCGGCCGACGTTGGTCTCGGCACTGCCGGCGGGCGGGCCGTAGTTGTTGGCCAGGTCGAAGTGCGTGATGCCCAGATCAAAGGCGCGGAACAGCATGTCCTTGTGGTTCTGCCGCAGTTCACCGCCGAAGTTATGCCAGCAACCGAGAGAGACGGCCGGCAGTTTCAGGCCGCGGCGGCCGCAGCGGCGGTAGGTCATCGTTTCGTAGCGCGATTCGGCAAACATCAATCGTTCCTTTCCGCTTGCAGGTACTCCCGGTACCGCTGCCATTCGTGTTCGAAATTCGGCGTCAACAGCCCGGTGCCCAACTGCGCCTCGACGTCGGCCGCGGACCACAGGCGTATCGCCTCGACTTCCTCGGGGTGCCGGCGGAACGGGCCGTTATGATGGACGACATGGGAATGCACAAACTCGGATTCATGGTCCGTGCGCCAGATGTACGTGTACAACGGCTCCGGCGCGCAGTCGATGCCGAGCTCCTCCTGCGCTTCGCGGCGAGCTGCCGCCAGGGGCGTCTCAGCCGGTGCCAGATGACCGCCCACCGACGTATCCCAGAGCCCGGGACAGACGTCTTTCGCGGCGGCTCGCAACTGCAGCACGACCTTGCCGTCATCCGTGAACACCAGGACGTGCGCGACGGCGTGGAGTCTGGCCGGATCGCCGTGGCACGCCTGCCGCGGCGCCGTGCCGATCGCAACGCCGGATTCATCGACCAGTACCAGAAGGTCTTCCACCTGCTTTTCCTTTGACCTGTTCCTCGAAATGCACCCGCCCCGGTGTACAGTACGGCAAACCGCGAGATGAGCAACAATGGACCAGGAACGGAAGCCTGAGGAAGCGGCCGCCGACCAGAGCAACGACACCGCTCTGGCCGTGGTGCAGGCGTTGCGCGAGAACCTGAGCCAGGTCATCCTCGGCAAGGCTGAACCGGTCGATCAAGTGCTCGTCGCCCTGCTCTGCGGCGGCAATATCCTCCTGGAAGACGTCCCCGGCGTCGGCAAAACAACGCTGGCCAAAGCTCTCGCGCGCAGTCTGCAGGCCAAGTACAACCGCATCCAGTTTACTCCGGATCTGCTCCCTGCCGACATTCTCGGCGGCTCCATCTTCAACCCGCAGTCCGGCGATTTCTCGTTTCGCGCCGGGCCCATCTTCGCCAACATCCTGCTGGCTGATGAGATCAACCGGGCATCCCCGCGAACCCAGTCGGCATTGCTCGAGGCCATGACCGAAGGCCAGGCCACCGTCGAAGGCGTCGCCAAACCCCTGCCGCAGCCGTTTATCGTCATCGCCACGCAGAACCCGATCGAATACCACGGCACCTACCCGCTGCCCGAAGCCCAGCTCGACCGCTTCATGATCCGTCTCGAGATCGGTTATCCGCAAGCCGCTGAAGAGGCGGACATCCTCTTCGCCCAACAGCTGCAGCACCCGCTGGAGTCGATCAAACCCGTGGCCGCCGGCAAGGACCTCCTTGGCATCCAGCACCTGATCCGCCGGGTCGAGGTCGAAAGCAGCGTTGCCGAGTACATCGTCAGCCTTGTCCGCGCCACCCGCGACGACAGCCGCCTGCGACTCGGCGCCAGTCCCAGGGCCTCTCTCATGCTCTTCCGCGCCGCCCAGGCCCTGGCATTCACCAGAAAGCGCAGTTTCGTCATCCCCGACGACGTCAAGGCCCTGGCCGTCCCGGTTATTGCCCACCGGGTGGTGCTCGACGCCAAGGCGAAATACGCCGGCGCCGCCAAGCGCGAGATCATCACCGAGATCCTGGAGCAGGTAGCCGTCCCGGTCTAGCCCGAGGATTTCATGAGTTACGTTGCGAGTCGATGCAAATGGTTGTGAATGCAGGACAGGCGAGGGGCACCTGCCCCTGAAGTCTTTGACATATTGGAATATGGCCAAAACCGGCTAACGCAGCAATCGCAGCCAGTTGCAGCGACGCAGCAGGAAATGATGAAATCTTCGGGCGAGCCCGGAATGGCGCTGAATTGGGGGGTGTTCAGGGCGTTTGACTGACCCTCCTTCAGCACCAACGGCGGCGCACACAGCAGGCTGGGGCTGTACCAGAGCGCCTTCAACGCGGTATTGGCGGAAGCCTTCAGCGCCAACGGCGGCGCACACAGCAGGCTGGGAGATCTTTTCGCGAAACCGTTCAGCTTACGTTCGTATGAGACCGTAATTCGGCCCTTCAGGCCTGGGGTATTAATACGGCATGCAAATAGGCGACACTCGTCATGCTGCTGCATATGCGA
>CAYLNH010000142.1:16334-17713 GCA_964384625.1 uncultured Lentisphaerales bacterium | reverse complement strand
ACGGCAGTTTGTCCAGTAGGATTTGTGCAAAAAGGCCAGCACAAGGCCGTGGGGGTCTCCAGAAGGCTTTTCGCGGCAGGTGTAGCTACGGGCAATGCGTCAGTGACGGGGAGTAGCGCCTGCCGGCGGCAGAAGAGCAGCACGCGAAAGCCGTCCCCCGTGACTGACGCAATATCTTAATTCTCCGGGACGGATTGACAGACTTCTCGAAACGTTTATGGTACGCGCTCTACTCTCGATTTCCCGGCGTGAACTGTTGTCTGATGCGGTGGTCGGCGAGACGGGAGATTCTGAACCGAACAGGAACCGAGGCCGCTCTCTTTTCGTGTGCTGATCGACGGCCGCATGGTTCGTAACTGTAACGAGGAAAACACGATGAAACCGACCTTCAATCCTTCCAACCGTCGCCGGAAACGCCGGCTCGGTTTTCGCGCCCGTATGCGCACCCGGAACGGTCGGGCGACGATCAAGCGTCGCCGCCGCAAAGGCCGGGCGCGCCTGAGCGCCTGACGCCCCGCGACCGGACTGCCAACCTCGATCCGAGGTGCTCCCATGTCGGAGGCCGACGGGCCCATCCAGATCGGCAAGGCCGATCTTCAGGGACATATCCCGCTGCGTTCACGCGAATTCGCTCAAGTTAATCGACGGGGACGGGTTCTGCGCGGGCGCCGTGTGCTCATGAAGTTCATCGCGGCGCCGGACGGCCAGAGTCGTCTGGGGCCGATCGTCAGCCGGCGCTACAGCCGGCGCGCGGTCAGCCGCAATCGGGCGCGTCGCCTGATACGTGAAACCTTCCGTCTGCTCCGCCATGGGTTTACCACACCGATCTGGCTGGTGGTGATCGCCCGCAAACACCTCCTTGGCTGTCGTCTGCAGGATCTGCAGGCGGAGGCCGTGACACTTCTGACCCAGGCGGAGATTCTCGATGTGCGAGATGTGTGATGAGAGAGTGGCCGGCGAAGTTCGTGATTCTCTGCATTCGAGGGTATCAGCTTTGCCTGTCCCCGTTCTTCGGCCGCTGGTGTCGCTTCACGCCCACGTGTTCCGCGTATACCCTCGAAGCCGTGCGTCGTTTCGGCGCGATCAAAGGCATCGCCCTCGGCGCCTGGCGCATTCTGCGCTGCAACCCATTCTGTGCCGGCGGCTACGACCCGGTTCCCGAGAAGACCGGCGTCCAACGACAGGAATCAGCAGATGATGGCTCATGAATAAACAAGACAAACTGATTGTATTCGTCCTGTTCATCGCGCTCGGCCTCTGGCTCTGGCACGGCAGCCGGTCCGGCGCCAAGCGCCGGCCACAGCCCGACAAACAGGGACAGGAACAGGTGGACCGACAGCCGGACGACAAGCAGCCGGAAGACACCGCCAAACCGGACG
>CAYLNH010000142.1:0-16234 GCA_964384625.1 uncultured Lentisphaerales bacterium | reverse complement strand
ACAAACAGCCGGAGGACACCGCTAAACCGGACGACAAACAGCCGGAGGACACCGCCAAACCGGACGACAAACAGCCGGAGGACACCGCTAAACCGGACGACAAACAGCCGGAGGACACCGCTAAACCGGACGACACCGAACCGGCCGTGCCCGCCGAGGGATTTGCCGATCTCGAGCCGGCCAAGCCCGTCGCCCTGACGGTGGACGGCCGCTCTGTGATCACCATCGACCCGGAGAAAGGCGGTATCGTCAAGGTCGAAATGCTCCGGCATAAGCTCGAGAAGAAAGCGGCCGGGAATATGGTTCTCGGCCACGAGGATTTCCCGATGTTGGCGCCGGCAGGCCGACCGGACAAGTTTGAGTTCAGTCACGCCAGAATTCTGGAACAGACGGATGTGAAACTGAAGATCGCCCGGCATCTGCTGGGGACGGATATCGTCGTGGAACAGACCTGGCAGATCGATCCCGAGAGTTACAGCCTGGACTACACGCTCGGCTTCCGCAACCTCTCCGACAAAGCCGTCGCTATTCCCGAGTTGATGCTGAACGCCGGGTACATGGGGCCGTTGCACACGCCGCGAGGCTTTATGGGGGCCGGCGGCATCGACCAGGCTGTCCAGTTCCTGGAGCGCGGCAGCAGCAAGTCTGATACGGAGCAGGTGCGCAGCGTCTTCGGCGCGGACGACGACGACACAAAGGAATGGGCGGCAACGCCGGTCCAGTGGGTTGCGATCCAGAACAAGTACTTTGTCGCTTTGCTCTCCAACCAGAAGGCGATGCCGGGCATGATCTTCAAGGTTCCGCCGATCGACCCGGCCAAGGCCGACAAGAAAGACCCGAGGCACCTGGCCGGCTATGTCCGGCTGGAAACCGAACCACTCGCCGGCAACGGTCTGCAGACCCATGAGTTTAATTTCTACCTGGGCCCGAAGATCTACCGCGAACTCGCGGCCCTCGGGAACAACCAGGAGCAGGTCATGCAGTACGACCGCTTCATGCTCTGGCGCTTTGTGCCGATGAATGTGGTCATGAAATCCATCTCGCTGGGGATCTTCTGGTTGATCACCACGCTGGGCGGCGTCATCGGCAACTACGGTCTGGCGATCATCCTGACGACCATCGTCATCCGCACCATGTTCTGGCCGGTCACCCACCGCAGTACGGTGTGGTCGCAGCGGATGAAGGAGCTGCAGCCGGAGATGGCGAAGCTGAAGGAGACCTACGGCAACGACCCGCAACTGATGAACCAGAAAACCATGGAGCTCTACAAGAAGCACAAGATCAGCCCGTTCGGCGGCTGCCTGCCGATGTTCTTCCAGATCCCGGTCTTCTTTGCGCTGTTCAATGTCATCCGCAGTTCGATCGCGCTGCGTCACGAAGGGTTCCTGTGGATCAGCGATCTGTCGATGCCGGATACGCTGGTGATCATCCCGATTTTCGGCGGCATGGCGCTGAACATCCTGCCGTTCGCCATGGGCGGGGCCATGATGCTGCAGCAGAAGCTGATGCCCACCTCGGCGGATTCCAGCCAGCAGAAGATGATGCTTTTCATGTCCGTGTTCTTCGTCTATATCTGTTACAGCATGCCGGCCGGGCTGACGCTGTACTGGACGATCAGCAACTGCTATTCGATCGTGCAGTCCCAGATGATCCACCGCATGCTGAAGCGGAAGAACGAAGCGGAGACCGGCACGACGAATGATAAGAAGAAGAACGAGAAGAAGAACAAGAAGAATAAGAAGAAGACCAAAGACTGAACAATTCCAGGGAACACCACTCCCGGCCGCGACGCCATACCGATGTCGCGGTTGACTGAAACAGGAGACCACCACAACATGGCCATCGACCCGAAGCATGAGCAACAGGCGGCCCAGAACCTGAGCCAACTGATCCAGTTGCTTGGACTGCAGGCAACCGTCAACTCCGAGAGCAAAGACGATACCATCGTCCTCACCGTCGCCTCCGACGAGGCCGGACGCATCATCGGCCGCAAGGGCCGGACGCTTTCCGCAATTCAATTGCTGTTGAACAGTATTCTGCGTAAGGACGCCGATTTCGACGCGCGGATCCAGATTAACATCGACGGTTACGAGAAGCCGACGCGCAAGCGCAAAGGCCGCAAAGGCGGCAGAAGCCGCCCTGACGGCAAAGGCCGCTCTGACGGCAAAGGCCGCTCTGACGGCAAAGGCCGCTCTGACGGTGGCCGGCGTCGGGAAGCGACCCAAGCCGAACCTCCGGCGGAAACGGCGGCAGACGAAGAGCCGCCGCCGGAAGTCATCGATGACGAACCGGCAGCGCCGGCACCGGCTGAGCCCGACGAGGTCGAGGCCCGTGAAGAGCCGCAGGTCGAGGAGCAGACCGCCGCTGAAGAACCGGAGACCGAACCGGAGGCCCCGGAAGCACGCGAAGAACCTCGAGAACGCCGGCGCGAAGACAGCCGCGACCGCGACCGCGACCGCGACCGCGGGCGACGCGATGATCGACGCGGCGGCCGGAACCGCGATGATCGGCGGGACAACCGCGGCCGCAACGGCCGGGATCGGCGCGATCGGCGCGATCGGCGGGACAGCCGGGATCGTCCGCCGGCACCCCAACAGCCGCCCGCAGAAAGCCTCGAACGCGCCCGCCAACAGGCGACCGACGCCGCCAAGGAAGTCAAGCGTTGGGGCGAAACCGTTACCTTGCCGTGGATGACCGAGCGCGAGTGCCAGGCTGCCAGGGATATCCTGGCCGATGACAACGCCGTCCATATTACGGATGACGAGGAGCCGCGGGATGACGGTCGCCGCCGCGTGAAGGTGGTGCTTGCCCCCGAGGGATGATCGCGTCAGCGATCCTGCTTGTCGCGGGCCTCGTGCATTCGGCGTTTCACCGTTTCATAGGCCAGCTTCGGCCGTCGATATTCGTCGACCGTCCCTTTATTGTTCATATTGCGCGGCCGTGAGCCCCACCAGGACTGTGTCAGTCGCACGTCGCAGAACTGCCAGATCGCGGCGCCGGCAATGTCCGGATGATTCAGGTAGACGCGCAGGCACTCATCCAGGCAGTCGCACTGGTATTCTTCGCTCCATTTGGCCTTACAGGTCCGGCGGTTGCCGTAGATCGCGCCGCCGCCGAACTCACTCATGATGACGGGCTTGCCCTTACCGCCGCGGCTGGCTTTGGAGTGCAGCCACTTCAGGATCGTCTGCAGTCGCGGTTCGACGTCTTCGGGGCCGCCGCCGTACCAGGCGTCATAGCGGTTCCAGGAGACGATATCGACGTATCCCAGGCAGAGGTCGCGGTCGGCTTTGTTCGACGCAAAGGTGACCGGGCGGCTGCGATCGAGCTTTTTGATCAGGTCGATCACCCGTTTGTGTTCCCGGGCGCCGCCGCGGGAGACCGAGTCACACTCGTTCAGGCAGCCCCAGATCACGATGGCCGGTCGGTTGAAATGCCAGTCGATCATCTCCTCGGTATTGGTCTTGATCTGTTCCCGAAACTTCGGATGGCTGAAGGGGATGTTGCGGGCGTGGGACTCTTCCCAGACGTAGAAACCCAGCTCATCGCACAGATCGAGAAACCGCATGTCGTTGGGATAGTGACAGGTCCGGATGAAATTGCAGCCGAGATCACGCATGATCTCCAGGTCCGCAGCCATCGCGGCCAACGGCAGGGCGCAGCCGAACTGCGGATGGTCCTCATGCCGGTTGTAGCCGCGCATTTTGACCGGCTTGCCGTTCATCAGAATCTTCTTGCCCCTCACCTCGACCTGCCGGAAACCAAGCCGATCAATCTGGTCGTCGACAACCTCGTCGCCGTCTATCAGGTAAACCACAAGTTCGTATAACTGCGGTGTTTCCGAGGTCCAGGGATTGACGTCCAAGCCCTTCAGGACGCCCTTCAGCGTCCGGGTGGCACCGGCTCTGACGGTCACCCGGCCCAGGTCCAGTTCGGCCTCGGCAATGCCGAGCTGCACCTGCCGCCGACCGCTCGCCGCCGACCAGTTCTTCAGCCGTACCGTGACCTCCAGGTCCCAGGCCCGGCCGCGCTTCACCGGTTTGGCATGGACGCGATCGATATACACCGGCGGCACGTATTCGGCCACCACCGGCCGCGTAATGCCGCCGTAGCTGTAGTAGTCGTTCTCTTTGTGCAGGGCGGAATTGTCGCCGAAGCTGTTGTCGACCTCCACCACCACTTCCGCATCGTCGGATGACTTGCACGGGACGACCACGTCCCACGGCGTAAACGCATCGTAGTGCTGTCCCTCCTGCTTGCCGTCGACGAATACCGTGCCGGTATGGCTGACGCCGCCGAACACCAGGCGCAGAGCCATGCCCTCGCACATCTCCACGTTCCGGCGCAACCAGGCCGTGCCGCGGTAATTCTCCAGGCCCGGCAGACATTCCCAGGCCGACGGCACCTGGATCGTGCGGTTGTACGATGCCGGCAGACGCTTGCGGTCTTTCTTGTCGGCAGCAACAAGGAAGTCCCACCGGCCGGCCAGAGATTCGCAGTAACGGACATCGTGTTCGCTGAAGGTGCGCAGCATGGATTGTTCTCCTGTGTTTGAGCCGTACAGCAGGAGATATCTTGCCGGGAAACACCCGGACCGTCAACCGCAAAGGACAAAAGCAGGTCACGGTCCAGCCTGGAATGGCAGTTGGTTAAGCGGCGTTTGGGATGATCCACGTTCCCATTTTGCGTTAGCCGGAAACAAGAACGCCGTCAGCGCCGGAAGTCGAAACAACCGCGCGTCCGGCTGCCGCCCCGGACGAAGTTGAAGAGGGGGTCGTAGTTGCCGCCGTGGTGAAAGGTGAACAGCGGGTCATACTTGCCGCCGCGGCGGAAGGTGACAACGGCCTTGCTGCCGCCGCGCACCCAGATGAACAACGGGGCGTTCTTGCCCCCGCGCCGGAAGGTCACGACACCGCGCGACACATCGCCGCGCGCCCAAGAGAGCACCTCCGGACGATTCGCCAATTCCCGGGAGGCGGATTCGGCGGCGGTCTGCTTTCCGGCGGTCTTCTCACCGGCCGGCAGCGGCAGCGCCAGAACGAAAAGACCGACGCTGACCAACGCAATTCCAAGTGCTTTGTGTGCCATGCTGAGCTCCTCCATGTTGCTGGTTAACACCTTACGTAAGGTAACCGAAAACGCTGCAAAACGCAACCCTCGCGACCGACGCCGGGCGCCGGTCATGTCTGTTGTCTGTTTCCGCGGCTCAGAATCCCGGCTTGTTTGCCGCCCCGTCCACCAACTGCACCCATCCTGATCCCAGACTAAATTGAGGCTGACTCACGAGAATTCCGGCCAAATAAGGGAACCACTTGCGGGGCGAAGCGTCATAAGGGGTGTAGATAGGGTGTAAAGCCCGTGGAGTCGCGATGAATGCTGCTGCCAAGATCAAACGACCGAGGAAGGCCGACCGGATCGCGTCGGACCTGCTTGATCATATCCGTACCGGACAACTGCAGCCGGGCGAACGGCTGGCCGGGATGACCCGGCTGCGTAAGCTCTATCATGCCAGTCAGCGCGTTGTCGAAGCCGCCCTGAAACAGTTGGAATCCCAGGGCCTGATTACCATCCAGCCGCGCAGCGGCTCCTACGTCGCCGACGATGCGCCGGCACATGTGCCCGGCGCTGCCGCGCCTGGACTGCCGGCGGCCACGCCCGGGCTCGACTATTTCACTCGGCCGCAATCGAGTCAGGACGTGCTGACGGTTTATCTGACCGAGCTGTACCCGGAGAACCTGACAATCTGGCGTGAGGAACTGGACGCGCTGCGGCCGCAGCTCGACGTCGAGCGCATCGACATCCTGACCTGTGCCGACGGCCATGCGCAGGAGGTCTTACGCGATCGTTCGGTGGATGTGGCGTTAATCACGCCGGCGGTTATGCAGGCGATCGGTCCGGAGCAGTTTGTCGAGCTGACCGATCCCACGGCGTTCGGCGTGAATGTGGACGAGTGCCTGCGCCCGGTGCAGGAGATGCTTCGGCAGGGGACGGGGTTCGGCGGCGTGCCGTTTTCGGTAATCCTGAATGTGCTGTTCATCAATCGGGACCTGGCTCGGGAAACCGGGGTTGCCGATCACCCCATCAACACGGTGCAGGACCTCCTTGCCGCCGCGGGCCAGGCGGAAGCCAAGCTGTCTGCCCGCGGGGCTGCCGCCATGCGCGGCACCGGCCACCTGCATGACCTGTTGATCACCGCCGGCGCGCTCCGTTGTTCGGAGCAGGGCGCCTTCGTGCTCGACGATGACACCGCTGAAGATGTGTTCTCCCGCTTGGCTGATGCCGGAATCAAGGCCGGCCGTGACGACGACATTTCGCGGTTTGCGCGGGGCGCGTTGTTGTATCTGTCGCACTGCAGCTATCAGGCAGTTGAGTTTGCCCGCACCTGTGATTCTGACTGGGCGGTGCACGCGGCGCCCGTCAGCGCCGGAACGATGCGGCCGGCGGAGCTCACCTTTCTGACGATCAACCGCGAGACTGCGGCGTTGGGCAAGGCCCTGGACCTGGTCAAACACATGCTCAGCGAGACCGTACAGAAACGCTTCGGCGCGGTCAACGGCAACCTGCCTATCCTGTCTGCAGCGTTGACGGATGACATCCTGAACCAGCACCCGATGGGTCGCGAGGCCCTCCTGGAGCAGTTGCGTTCCACGACCTTGTTGTGGCCGGTCGGCAGTCTGTCGGCAAGCGGCTGGCGGCTTGGTTTGCGCGACACCGAACGCGCCTTGTTGTCCGGCAGGATCAGTCCGGAAGAAGCTGTCGCCCGTTTACGCCTGCAGGTGCAGTGCTGCAACGAGCAGATGCAGGGAGGCGCCTCATGACGAAGCGAATCGCGATACTGCTGACTGCCTTTACGGTTGCATGTGCAGCCGCTGATGCACCGTTGCCGGCAGCCGACCCGATTCCGGTCGTGTCTTCGCCGGGCACTGCGGAGAAGGCGATTGCCGCCGCCCGCGCGGCGCAACGCGGTTACGCCGTGGATCTCACCACCGGCAGCAGCGGCACCATCCTCAAGGCCGCGTCGAAGACGAAGTTGGCGCCGGGACGGTATCGACTCCATGCGCTGGTGGCAACGACGCCGCATGACAACTTCATCGTCGACGCCGTTGAATTGGTGCTGCAGGTGAACAAAGCGAGCCGCAGATTTGAACGGCAGAAGGCGTTCCCGAAGCCCGGCAAGCTGCGTTCGGTGTACATGGATTTCGCCGTGAAAGCCGGCCCACCGGTCTTGATCAAGGCCGGCTGGTTCGTCGGCGACAGCATGCTCGATCTCAAGGGCGGTCTGAAGCGGCATCAGGCCAGGAAGGTCTACGCCGCCCAACGCCAGAACGCCCTGAATATGCTGAAATTGAAGCAGGCCGGCGGTCCCGGCGGGGGTCTGGGCGAAGATGATGACGAACTCCTTCTGGACGAGGAAGAGGACAAGCAGCTGCAGTTGCGCAAGCTTTCCGGCTGGAAGCTGCCGCCGTATCGATTGCTCCTGGCCGGGCTTGTGATTGAGCGCATCAGCCCCGTCCGCGTGCTCCAGGTACAAACGGAGAAGGCGGTTTACGCCCCGGACGAACCGGCCGGAATCCAGGTGTTGCTCCGCAATGCCGGGGATGCCGCAGCCGACGTCAAAGTGAAGTTGACCGTTGCGGTAGACGGCAAGAACAATAAGCAGGTCCTCGGACCGTACAGCGTCACGCTGCCGGCCGGCAAGAAGCTGCAGTACGATGTTCCCGACACGATCTCGCTGCCGGCGGCCGGCACGCTGGCGCACATACATGCCGTTGCTGCCGTCGAGACATTACGGCCGGACGTCGGACACGGTCTGCTGATTGTGCAGCCGCCGCAGCGTGCGGTGAAGAAGCGGCCGAAAAAAGTGTTTGCCCACTACATGGGCTGCTGGCCCGCCGGCCGGGGGCCCCTGCGTTACGAGCGCCTGAACCTGCCTCAGCATTTCCGGCATGAGAGCAAGGACGACGCGATGAAGCGCGGCGCCCACGTGCGCAACTTCGATCTGGTCCCGCCGGACAAGGAACTGACGCAGGAAGAAAGCGCCGATCTCGAGATCCGCCGCGCCATGCGGATTGGCATTGACGGGTTTGCCATCAACGCCTGGGCCGGGGGCAATGACGCCCGGAAGTCGCTGGACCTGCTGTTCAAAGTGGCGGAGACGAAGGACTATCCATTCGAGCTGACCGTCTGTATCGACGCCATGTGCGGCGGCAGCATCGTCGACACCGTTCGCTATGTTCTCGACAAATACGGCAAGAGTCCCAAGCTGGCACGGCGCGACGGCAAGCCGCTGGTCTTCGGCTATATGAGCACCTGCAACTGTGTCGGGTACATGTACGGCAAAGCGCGCGTGGCAAAGCACGAACAAGCGAAGTGGATCACGTCGCCGCAGGGCTGGCATCTGATGGGCCAGGCATTCCTGGATGCGGAACGGAAACTTGGGCAGGACATCTACTACCACTACGGCGTCGGCTACTTCTTTCTCAAGCATGGGAAGGCGGCGCCCAAAGGCGCGCTGACGGAAGCGACAAAGGTCTTGAGCCGGTATGTCGAGGCCTTCGGCGGTTTCTCGCACGTGAGGAACGGCGCCGTCGTCGGCAAGGCGGTGCAAGCCGCCGGCGCCGAATGGGGCGGGGCCATCGGCATGTACCAGAAGGAGAATATCCCGTTCGAAACCTACTCCCCGAAGGGCACGGAATGGCTTGAGGGCAAGTGGGCTGACATGCGTAGACAGAAGACCACACTGTTGCAGTTGATCACCTGGAATGACTACGGCGAAAACACGAACATCGCTCCGGCATACGACACGCGCTACACGCTGTACGATCTGACCGGCTACCACATTCAATGGTGGAAGACCGGCAAGCAACCGCAGGTCGATCACGATCGCGTCTATCTCATCTACGCCAAGTATCCGCGGGGGGCCAAGGTCTATCCGTTCCACGAAGGCGCCCGCCGCGGTCGGGCCCTCGAAGTCCTGACCATTTTGACAAAGCCCGGCAAGATCCGACTACCCGGGCGGAACATCGAGTACGACGCACCGGCCGGTTATCATCGTGAGCAGTTTCCACTGAAGCCCGGTGCCGTTGTTGCCGAAGTCATCCGCGACGGCAAGGTGGACGTGCGTTTGGAAAGCCCGGAGCCGATCACCGACAAACCATTCCGCGAGAGCAATGGGTTTGTCTGCCACTCCACCGAGTTCACGAAGCACTGGCAGGCGGACTTCGGCAAGACCAAGCCGTTCCTCTACAGCGAATATGGCGATGTCGACAAGGACGGCCTGCCGAACTGGTTTGAGATGTACTGGTTCAGCAAGGAACGCAAGTTCAAGCCGGAACGCAGCGGCGACCTGTTGGAGGACGCGGAGGAGATCAAGTACTCGAAGTGGCTGGACTTCTCGACTGCCGGCGTAGCTGATCCGGATGCCGACCCCGATCGCGACGGCAAAAGCAATCTTGAGGAATACCGAAATCAGACCGATCCCACCATCAACCCCAATCCTGAAATGGCAGTGGAACCGGATGGTCTCTTGGACTGAACGACATTTCACCGCAATCACAACGCCGCTCTCCCGCCCCGGCGTGGGGTTGTGCATCCCTTCGCTGACGCGAAGAGTGTCATCCGGCTTCGTCGGACGCCCCCTCGACGTGCCGTTGAGGCCGAAACGAATTGTCATCACAACGCCGCTCTCCCGCCCCGGCGTGGGGTGGTCGTGCATCCCTTCGCTGACGCGAAGAGTGTCATCCGGCTTCGTCGGACGCCCCCTCGACGTGCCGTTGAGGCCGAAACGAATTGTCATCACAACGCCGCTCTCCCGCCCCGGCGTGGGGTGGTCGTGCATCCCTTCGCTGACGCGAAGAGTGTCACCCGGCTTCGTCGGACGCCCCCTCCACGTGCCGTTGAGGCCGAAACGAATTGTCATCACAACGCCGTTCTCCCGCCCCGGCGGGGCGTTGTCGTGTAGCCCCGGGTTTCAACCCGGGGTCCGAATGTCCCCCCCCCACAACAGCACCCCGGAGGGGTGCAGCAAATCTCCCTGAATACGGAAGGTAGATAGTTATGAAAAGGTCTTTTTTCTTTCTACTGTTGCTCGTCCTGACTGCGCCTTTGCCGGCACAGGAAAAGCCAACGGTTCCGACGCGGCCGCGAGCGGTCTTTGCGCTCTACATGGTCTGCTTCTTCAATAACGTCGAGTTCTATCAACAGGAGTATGAACTGGCCAAACGCCATGGCATTGACGGCTTTCTGTTGGACTTCGGCTCCTACAACAAAGGGTACGAAGCCGCCGTCGAACGCATGTTCAAAGCCGCGGAAGGCACCGACTTCAAGTTCCTGATGACGCCGGAGTACAGTGTTGGCACCGGCGACTACCCGAAGTTTGTGAAGAAGTACCACAAGCATCCGAACTGGTATCGGCTCGACGGCAAACCGGTGATGGCAATCTATGGCGGCAATCAGAAAGCGCACCACGACATTCTGAAGAAGCTGAAGGATGAGGGCTACCCGGTCAGCTATCTGGGCTTTTACGGCGGCGGCCGCTTCGTGATGTCCTGGAGTGTCGAAACGGCCCAGCGCCTGTTTCGCGGCTACCCGCTGATGGACGGTCTCTGGCATTTCTCATGCGACGGCCAGACCGGTGACCTGATGCGACTGAACGCCAATGCCCGCCGTGCTACCCAATTCATGGGCAAGCGCTACATGGCCGGCGTCTGCTTCGCGTACAACAGCGCCAACATGCGCGACCACCACGGTATGCACGGCTACCTGAGCCAGTGGGAAGCGGCGCGTCGCGACGGTGCGGATCTGGTCTCGGTCATCACCTGGAACGACTACAACGAAGACTCGAACCTGATGCCGTACCGTTGGCAGCGCGGCTGGGGTAAGCAGTACTACAACCGCGACGAAGCGGTATTGATTGCCGGCGCCTATGGCTCCGCTTACTACAAGACCGGCAAGTGGCCGGCGATCACGCAGGATCAGATCTTCTACACCTACCGCAGTCGTTCACAGAAGCTGACAAAGGCTTGGGACGAAACGAAGAAGCAGTGGGTCGACATCCTGTCCAAGCAGTATCCTTACGACCAGATCCACGCTGATGCGCTTGATCGCGTCTACATCACGACAGTGCTGACTAAGCCGGCGACGGTAATCGCCAAGGTCGGCAAGGACCAGAAGCTGGATGCGCCCGCCGGCGTTTCGCACTACGAACTGCCGATGGCGCCCGGCGTGCCAACCTTCAAGCTGGAACGCGACGGCAAGGTCCTCCTTGATGTCGTCGGGCGCCGCGAGATTATCGCGAAGGAAACCGAGAAAAACAGTCCGTACGGCAAGCACCTGAGCAACCGTACCTGGGCGGGCGGCGCCGTTGTCGGTCCGGCGACGCGCATTGAGGTGAAGTCGGCAGAACTGCTGAATGGCGCCGCGGTCGCGGACGGCGGCGTGCGCAATCTGGAGAAAGCCGGCAGCGGCTTCAAGGTTGCGGTGAAAGGTGTTAAGACGGGGACGTACAACATTCGTTTTCGCTATCGCAACGCCGGCAGCGAAGATGCGCGGCTGACGCTGGTCGCCGACGGCCCGAAGCAGGCGCCGAAGCAGTTCCCGTACTACATCCCCATGTTCTTCCCGCCGACCGGCAAGGAGTCGGCCACGGCATCAGTTCTGTGGTCGCTGTACGACAAGACCTCCTTCCTGCAGCTCACGTGGGAGGCAAGTGTCAACCCGCAAGCGCGTGATGCCACGCATCGGTCGAACGACGACAACGGCCAGGTGACTGTCGAGGCCATCGAGTTGGTGAAGGTCGATCCGGTCGCAATGCCGCAGGCGCGGACGGTGGTCCACCCTGAGTTGGTGAAGATTCCCGGCGGCACCTTCGAACTCGGATCGAAAGACACTGAACCCGATGAAGCGCCGGTCAGCAAAGTAACAATCTCGACCTTTGCCATCGGCAAATACGAAGTGACCAACGAAGAGTTCGAACGCTTCATGCCGGAACACCGGAAGTTCCGTGATGGCTACTCCTGGCGTGACCGCGAGCCGGTCATCTACATTAAGTGGACCGAAGCCCGCGACTACTGCAACTGGCTGTCGAAGCAGGCTGGCCTGAAGCCGGTCTACATCGAGAAGAAGACGCCGCGATTGAATCGCAAGGGCAAGCCGGTTAAGGATCGCAAAGGTAATGTCCGCATGAAGAGCGAGTGGACGGTGGATATGTCGGCCGACGGCTTCCGCCTGCCGACCGAGGCTGAGTGGGAATATGTGGCCAGCGGCCGCGGCGAGGAACGCACCTATCCCTGGGGCAACGGCAAGCCGGTACCGCAGAAGCACGGCAACTTCATGAGCCGCAAAGACGCGCTCTCACTCAGTCCGAAGATCCGGAGTCAGCAGGCAGAGGGCACCATGGTGGTCGGGAGCTATCCGGCCGGCGCCAGTCGCGACGGTGTGATGGACCTGGCCGGCAACGTCGGCGAGTGGGTAGCCGATTGGTTTGGGCCTTACAACGACAAGGCGAAGAAGGATCCGTTGAACGACAAGCCCTACCATTACCGCAGCATCCGCGGCAGCAGCTGGGGCTACTACGGTATGGGTTCACGCTGTTCCGATCGCGAGTACAACAACCCCAACTATCCGGGTTACATTTATCTCGGCTTCCGTGTCGCCATCAGCGAAGCAGGCTACAAGAAGGTGAATGCGCGTCAACAATGACGCGAAAAAGCAGCCGGTCTCGTGTTCCGTGTCTCGTGTTCCGTGTCCCGTGTTCCGTGTCTCGTGTTCCGTGTCTCGTGTTCCGTGTTCTGTGTTTCGTGTTCTGTGTTTCGTGTTCCGTGTCTCGTGTTCCGTGTCTCGTGTTCCGTGTTTCGTGTCCCGTGTCAGCGACGTGAGCCGGATGCCGGATTCGTTTTCTTGGCGCGGTTGACCACCACTTTAAGACGACACTTGTCCGATGTCGGCTGGCCGGCGAGGATGTCCTCTTCGGTAAAGACAGCGAGAAGGACCTCCTTCTCGTTGCCAGTGGCATAGTGGTCTCCGCGGTTGTGGTCGTAGACCGCGTAGATCGTACCATCCGGTGCTTCGGTTGCATCCGGATAGGAGATGCCGGCGCGTTCATCCAGCAACAGGCCCTCCTGCCAGGTCTTGCCGTCATCGTCGGACAGCAGTGCGGTCATGTGTGAGCGCTTGGTGAACTTGTAGTGGTTGATGAGCAGCAATCGTCCTGAAGCCAGCCGCCGGATGTGAAACCGTGAGCACGGTCCGGGAATGCCCGAGTCCTCGCCGGGTGTCCAGGTGCGGCCGTCGTCACCAGAGAAGCTTTGGCCGATGCCATACTTGGTGCGCACCAGCATCCACAGCCGGCCGTCCTGCAATTCGACGACCATATGCTCATCGAACGAGCGCTCGGGCACGTCGGCGCCGCCGCGCCACTCCCACGTGCCCCCTTGGTCGGTGGAGGCCGTGACGTTTGACAATCGCTCGCCTGCGAGTTCCGGCCGATGTGGCTCTCTCTCCCAGACAGCGGTGGGCAGCAGCCATTCGCCTTTGCTGGAAACGATGGGCTTGTTCATCATAATGCCGTTGGCAACACGTTGCGGATCAGACCAGGCGGGATTCTCGGCATCCGGGTCTTCCGTGCAGATACACCAGACGCCGGCGCGCCCGTCGAAGTACTCCTGGCTCTGCGCCCAGAACACCCAGAGTGGCCCCTGTGGATCCACCCACGGCACCGGGTCATAGGCGCGCACCCGATCAGCCGGCGGATGAACCACGAGGGCGGGCGCCTTCCAGGCAGCGCCGTCGTCCGCACTGGTGGCGAGGACCACGTAGTTATCCGGGCCCTCGCCTTCGCCGCCGCTGTACCAGCAGGCCCAGAGCCGGCCGCCGGGCGCGCGTTCGATGCCGGGGATGCCCTGCCAGAGACGTTCCTCGTCGGCGTATTCCGGTCCGGGTTCGGTGATGATATCGGCGGGGTGAAAGGCTGGTTCGGTGTTCTGCATGATCCGGTCGTCCTGTTTCTGATGCGGTTGATCTCCGGTATTACCATAAGGGCGTCCCCCGGGAAATCCCCAGCTGTGTCGGAGTAATGCGTCAATCCCGGGTGTTCTCTGTGCGCCCGCCGCCCGCCGACGGGTTTCGCCCGGGCCGAGGCGGGGGCCCGGGAGGAGGCGCACAGGGCGCGGCCGGCCCGGATGCATGGAGCCCGTGTATTGCGGAAGTGGCGGCTGCGGATTGCCGGCGGTCTCGACCGACTCGAGAGGGAGAATGGCGGGTCGGCGAGCCGGGCACTGGCGCATCGAATCGAGCCGGCCGGCGCCACCCCGAAGCCGATGCATTACGAATCAGTGGCTCCCCTGCCTTGATTCCCTTCGTTGCGCCACTTATAATAGAAGCTTCCCAAAATCCGACGTGAAAGTTGCTACCCTGAAAAGAGCGGTATTATGGATGATGTTCTGCGCCAGCTGCTGGCGGTCCAGGAGAAGGACCAGCGGATCTCGGACTTGAACCAGATGATCCGATCGGTCCCGAAGGAGAAGGAGAAGATTCGTTCCGAGCTGCAGTCGGCTGATGACGTAGTCGAAATCGCCAAATCCGCGATGCAGAAGATCCAGAGCCGGATCAACGATCTCGATGCGAATGTGCAGGCTTGCCAGCAACGGATCCTGCAACTGCAGACCAAGTCCCGCGAGGTGAAGAAGAATGACGAGTACCGCGCGATCCTGGCCGAGGTCGAAGGGCAGAAACAGAAGATTGTCGAATATGAGGATCAGCAGCTCGAACTGATGGAGCAGGTGGAGGGGGCCAAGGAGGACCTGGAGAAAGCGAAGAAAGAGCAGGCGGCGATGCACGCGCGCATCGAGGCCGCCGAACAGGACCTCGATGTGCGGGAGAAGAACTGCGCCGCGCAGATTGAGCAGATTCAGGCAGTACGCGACGAACTGGCCAAGGACGTGCCCGAGGATCTGATGCGGTTCTATTCCCGGCTGATCGCGCAACCGACCGAAGGCCGCTTCCGTAAGGCGATCGTCCCCGTCGAGAACGGCGGCTGCGGCTGCTGCTACCTGAAGATCCCCCCCGACCTTCAGTTGAAGGCGAAAACCACTCATGAAGCAACCTGCGGCAACTGCGGCGCCATCCTCTACTGGCCCGACAACGCGTAACTGGCTGCTTCGCGTCGCGTACGACGGCGCCGCCTACGCCGGCTGGCAGATCCAACTCGATCGCCCGACCGTGCAGGGCGTCCTCACCCAAGCTCTCCAGGACCTCCTGAACACCGATGCCGTCGAGGTCCAGGGCTGCAGCCGGACGGATGCCGGAGTTCACGCGCTGGCCCAGATGGTGACTGTCCTGCCGCCGCCGCAGCCGCCGATCCCGCCCGCCGCCGTCCGACGCGCCCTGCGTTCGCGGCTGCCCGCCGACATTCGCGTGCTGGCCTGCACCGAACAGGAACCGGGCTTCCGGATTCGTCATGCCGTCGCCGGTAAAGCCTATACCTACGTTTTTCATCGGGGCGTCTGCGACTGCCCGTTCTGGGGGAGATACTGTTGGTCGGTACCACAGGAACTCGACGCGGCGGCGATGGAGCAGGCGGCCGCCCGGCTGCTCGGACGGCATGATTTTTCGGGCTTCAGTGTGTCCAGCCGCAACCAGGCCCCGGTGCAGCCGCATTGCGAGCTGTTCGCCGTCCACCTGCGCCAGGCGGGATCGCTTATTCTGTTGACGGTGATCGGCGACCGCTTCCTCTATCGTATGGTGCGCCGGCTCGCCGGCTTTCTGGCGGCTGTGGGCTGCGGCCGTCTGGCGCCGCCGGCGGTAGACGCTCTGCTGGCCGGAACGGCGGATGGGGTGGCTTTCGACACCGCGCCGCCGCAGGCTCTGTTCCTCGAAGAGGTGTTTATCGAGGCTGTGGACAGGTCCTACAGGCCGGCGGAACTGCCCTTCCTGAAACTGCTGGCGTAATGGAATCCGCCGCCGGCAGGGAGCTGTGACACGGCGTCCCCGGCAGATGAAGCAATACTGCAGCCGTCTTCTCGATCCGCCTGTTTGATTCCACCTTCGTCAGATCCTGCCCCGGAACAGGCGGAACAAAGGTTGGGTATCAAAGGGAAAGAAGCATAGACAGCGGCTATAACCGCTCTTGAAATGGTCGGGTCTCGGCGGAAGTCTTTCCGCCACGGATTGCCCGGGGTTCGGGGCTCGCGGCAGGCGGCGGAAGGGTTGTGTGCTGCAGCACATAGCATTTTCGCCA
>CAYLNH010000141.1:0-18019 GCA_964384625.1 uncultured Lentisphaerales bacterium | reverse complement strand
GACCTCAATGAAGCCGGCGCCGACGGCGGCGGCCTGGTTATCGAAATCGACTGACGGGTTGCACCCGTAAGCTCTGGATTCACCCGCGCCCTGCCCTTCCGGCAGGGCGTATTTTGTTGCCCGCGCAAAAACCCCGCCGCCCCCGCCTTTGCCGCGGCATCGCCCGCGCTCCGAGCGCCCTTGTGCCGGGACCGACAAAATTGTCTGTGCAACTTTGCCGGCTTTGACAAATTTGTCGCAAAACAGATTCATCCCGACACGTCGAGTCCAGAGCATATCTCGTTCATCATCAGCCGTTTGCGAAAAACAGCAAAATCGTTTGCGATTCCCTTTTGCATGCCCTTCAACTTCCACTATCTTAGCGTTTCATGGGCGGCTGCGAGCCGCTGTCGCGTGCACCATGAGAGGCTAAGCAGGACTGTTTGAGGCATGAGAGGCGCAGAAAAGAACACCAAGTATATTTTCATCACGGGCGGGGTAATTTCTTCCCTGGGCAAAGGAATCACCGCGGCATCGATCGGTCTGCTGCTGTCGCGCCGCGGTTACAGCATCAAGATGCAGAAACTGGATCCGTATCTCAATGTGGATCCGGGCACGATGAACCCGTATCAGCACGGCGAAGTCTACGTCACCGAAGACGGCGCCGAGACGGATCTGGATCTGGGGCACTATGAGCGTTTCACCGGCGTTTACTGCGCGCAGGAGAGCAACTACACCAGCGGCCGGATCTATCAGAATGTGATCAACCGGGAACGCCACGGCGACTATCTCGGCAAGACCGTTCAGGTCATCCCGCATATCACCGGCGAGATCAAGGACGCGATCCGCTCGATTGCCACGCCGGACGTCGACATCGTCATCACCGAAATCGGCGGCACGGCCGGCGACATCGAATCCCTGCCGTTCCTGGAAGCCATCCGTCAGTTTCGCCAGGAGATCGGCCGCGAGAACGGGGTATTCATCCATTTGACCCTGGTACCGTATATCAAGGCGGCCGGCGAGATGAAGACGAAACCGTCCCAGCAGTCGGTCGGCATTCTCCGCGAAATCGGCATTTTTCCGGACCTGCTCGTCTGCCGCTGCGAACGGCCGATGCAGCAGGAACACCGGGACAAGCTCTCGCTCTTCTGCAATGTCGCGCCGGAACTGGTTTTCGAAGAGGTCGACGTCGCCAACAGCATTTACGAGGTCCCCCTGGAACTGGCGGATCAGGATATCGACACCTATGCCCTGGAGCAGCTCGGACTGCACGTCCGGTCGCTGCGGATGACCGACTGGCGGAAAATGGTCGACACCTACATCAACCCCGACCAGGGCGAGGTCGAGATCGCCGTAGTCGGCAAGTACATGTCGCTGAAAGACGCCTACAAGAGCATCTACGAAGCGCTGGATCACGGCGGTATCGCCAATTCCGTCCGCGTCAAATTCCGTCAGATCGAGTCCGAAGAACTGGAAGATTCGAGCGCCGCCAAGATGCTGTCCGGCGTCAACGGCATTCTGGTGCCGGGCGGTTTCGGTCAGCGCGGCATCGAAGGCAAGATCAAAGCCATCCGCTACGCCCGCGAGAAGAAGATTCCGTTCTTCGGCATCTGCCTGGGCATGCAGTGCGCCGTCATCGAAATTGCGCGCAACGTCTGTAAGCTGAAGGACGCCAACAGTTTCGAGTTTGACGAGCAGACGCCGCATCCGGTCATCCACCTGATGGCGGACCAGGAGGAAGTGGTCGACATGGGCGGCACGATGCGACTGGGCTCCTACCCCTGCAAACTGCGCAAAGGCAGCCGGGCCGGGAAGGCCTACAAACGCGTCAACATCGGCGAACGCCACCGCCATCGCTTTGAGGTCCACAACAAGTATCGCGAAGAACTTCAGCAGAACGGCGTCGTGTTTTCCGGACTGTCCCCGGACGGCCGACTGGTAGAGATCATGGAGCTTGATGGGCATCCCTGGTTTGTCGCCTGCCAGTTCCATCCGGAGTTCAAGTCCACCCCGCTGAAGGCCCATCCTCTGTTTCGCGAGTTCATCGCGGCCGCTTCGAAGAAGCGCCGGAAGAAGAAGTAGAATTGCACGTAACCAGCGGCTGTTTGTCGGGCGGCCATCCCACTCACGAAACATGATCGATCAGGAGTTGTCCCTCCGGGGGGACGAACCGCACGAATACTGCGGCGTTTTCGGCGTTTGCCATCACCCGGAAGCGGCGAGCGTCACGCGGGAAGGGCTGTACTCGCTGCAGCATCGCGGCCAGGAGAGTGCCGGCATCTTTCTGCGACGGCCGAACGGCTGTGAACTGCAGAAAGGCATGGGCCTGGTCGCGGACGTCTTCCAGCGGCTGCCCAAGGAATGGTGGCAAACCGAACAGGACATGGCCATCGGCCATGTGCGCTACAGCACCGCCGGCGGGTCGTCGCTGGTCAATGCCCAGCCGTTTGCGGTCAATTTCGGCAACTGGCATCTGGCTCTGGCGCACAACGGCACACTGTCCAATGCCTGCCAGCTGCGCAGCCGGCTGAAGACCAAGGGCGCGTTGTTCCAGGGCGACACGGATACCGAACTGATCCTGCACCTGGCCGCCCGCAGCCACGAGCACGACGACGCCCCCTGGGAAGCACTGAAGAACGCCTTGATCAACTGCGAGGGCGCCTATTCTCTGCTGGCCCTGTGTGAGGACGGTCTGGCCGCCGCCCGCGACCCCTACGGCTTTCGGCCGCTGGCCATGGGCCGACAGGGCGACAGCATCATTTTCTCCAGCGAGACCTGCGCGTTCGACCTGCTCGGCGCCGAGTATGTCCGCGATGTGGAGCCCGGCGAGTTTCTGGTAATTCGGGCCGACGGCACCCAGGAGTCTTCGACCATCAGTTATGCCCCGCGCCGGGCGCACTGCATTTTCGAGCTGGTCTATTTCGCCCGGCCGGACAGTCTGGTCTTCGGCGAGCAGGTCTACACCGTGCGCAAACGCTTCGGCGCCCAGCTCGCCAAAGAGAGCCCGGTCGAAGCCGATGTCGTCATGCCGGTGCCCGACGGCGGCATGTTTGCGGCGCTCGGCTACGCCGAAGCTTCCGGAATTCCATTTGACATGGGCATCATGCGCAACCACTATGTCGGCCGTACTTTCATCCAGCCCAACGCGGACGACCGCCGGGCCGCGGTGAAGGTCAAGCTCAATCCCATTCGCTCCGCGATCGCGGACAAACGGATTGTGCTGGTGGATGACAGCATCGTCCGCGGCAACACCAGTCGCGAGCGCGTGCGTCTCCTGCGTGAATGCGGCGCCCGGGAAGTCCATATGCGCGTCAGCTGTCCGCCGCATGTCGGCGGCTGCTATTACGGCATCGATTTCCCCGACCCCGACGCCTTGATCGCAACCCACCACACAACAGAGGAAATCGCCGAACTGATCAACGTGGACAGCCTGGCTTATCTCTCACTTGACGGGATGCTGGGCAGTGTCGTACATACCAAACCAGAAGACTACTGCGCGGCCTGTTTCACCTGCGACTACCCGGTCGTACCCAAGGTGCGTGAAGGCAACATCACACGTACCATGAAGGTCAGCGAGCCCAAGGACAACAACTAAGGACATTCATGCCGAAACGGGAAGATATCCATCGCATCATGCTGATCGGCTCCGGGCCGATTATCATCGGCCAGGCCTGTGAATTCGATTACTCCGGAACCCAGGCCTGCAAAGCCCTCAAGGAAGAAGGCTACGAGGTCATCCTCGTCAACAGCAACCCGGCCACCATCATGACGGATCCGGAGTTTGCCGATCGCACCTACGTCGAACCGCTCTGTAAGGATATCCTGCACGAGATTATCCGCCGCGAACGCCCGGATGCCCTGCTCCCGACCCTTGGCGGTCAGACCGGGCTCAACCTCGCCATGGAACTGGCCGAGAGCGGTCTGCTCAAGCGCTACAACGTCGAGATGATCGGTGCCGATGCCGATGCCATCCGGAAGGCCGAGGACCGCGATCTCTTCAAACAGGCCATGGAAGCGATTGACCTGGAAGTGGCCCGCAGCTACTCCTGCCACTCGCTGGAACAGGCCCGCGAAGCCGCGGAAGCCCTGGGATTCCCGGTCGTGGTCCGTCCCGGGTTTACCCTCGGCGGCACCGGCGGCGGCACCGCCTTCAACATGGAGGAATTCGACCAGATCTGCCGCCGCGGCCTGCGCTACAGCCCGACCACCGAAGTGCTGGTGGAAGAATCCGTCCTCGGCTGGAAGGAATATGAGCTGGAGATCATGCGTGACCGCAAGGACAACTGCGTGATCATCTGCTCGATCGAGAATATCGACGCCATGGGCGTACACACCGGCGACTCCATCACAGTGGCGCCGTCGCAAACCCTCACCGACCGCGAATACCAGGCCCTGCGCGATGCCGGCATCGCCGTCATGCGCGAGATCGGCGTTGAAACCGGCGGCTCCAATGTGCAGTTCGCCGTCAACCCGAAAGACGGCCGCCTTGTCGTGATCGAGATGAACCCGAGGGTCTCCCGCTCCAGCGCGCTCGCCTCCAAAGCGACCGGCTTCCCGATTGCCAAGTTCGCCGCCAAACTCGCCATCGGCTACACGCTCGACGAATTGCCCAACGACATCACCAAGGAGACCCCGGCCGCCTTCGAACCGACCATCGATTACGTCGTGACCAAGGTGCCGCGCTTCGCCTTCGAAAAGTTCCCCGCGGCCGACAGTACCCTGGGCACTCAAATGAAGTCCGTCGGCGAAGCCATGAGCATCGGCAAGACCTTCAAGCAATCGTTTCAGAAGGCCTTGCGCTCCCTCGAAACCGGCCGTGCCGGCTTCGGCGCCGACGGCAAAGACAAGCGCTTCGAAGCGATGAGCGAGGCGGAGCTCGAAGCTGAGATCACCCGGCCGAATGCCTTCCGCGTCTTCATGGTCCGTGAGGCCTTTCGCCGCAACTGGTCGGTTGACCGGGTGCATGAGCTATCCGGCATCGATCCCTGGTTCCTCAACCACATGGAGGAACTGGCCCATTACGAAGATGAGATCAAGGCCGCCGGCGCCGTTGACGCATTGAAGGACGATCCCGCTCTCTTCCGGCAGATCAAAGAAATGGGCTACTCCGACAAACAGATCGCGTTTCTGCTGGATGCCGGCGAGGACGAGGTTCGCGCGGCTCGCTATGAACAGGACCTGCGCCCCGTGTACGGCCTCGTCGACACCTGCGCGGCCGAGTTCGTCGCCTATACGCCGTACTATTACTCCACGTACGGCGACCTGGACGAGAACCGCACCTCCGACAAAAAGAAGATCATGATCCTCGGCGGCGGCCCGAACCGCATCGGCCAGGGCATCGAATTCGATTACTGCTGCGTCCACGCGTCCTTCGCCCTGCAGGACGCCGGCTACGAAACCATCATGGTCAACAGCAACCCGGAGACCGTCAGTACCGACTACGACACCAGCGACCGGCTCTACTTCGAACCGCTGACGCTCGAGGACGTTCTGCATATCTACGAACAGGAACAGTGTCAGGGCGTCATCGTTCAACTGGGCGGCCAGACCCCGCTGAATCTCGCCAAGGACCTGGAAGCAAACGGCGTCAACATCATCGGCACATCGCCGCACAGCATTGAACGCGCCGAGGACCGCGACGAGTTTCAGCAGATGGCCCAGAAACTGGATATCCAGCAGCCGCCGAACGGCATCGCAACCAACGTCGACGAGGCCGTCGCGATCGCCGACAAGATCGGCTACCCGGTGCTGATGCGGCCGTCCTTCGTTCTCGGCGGCCGGGCCATGGTGATTGTCTACAAAGAGAAGTACCTCCGCAAGTACATGGAAGAAGCAGTCGCCGTTTCCGAAGAACGCCCGGTGCTGATCGACAGCTTTCTGCAGAATGCCGTGGAAGTTGACGTCGACTGCATCAGCGACGGTGAGACGGCGGTCATCGGCGCCGTCATGGAGCACGTGGAACTGGCCGGCATCCACTCCGGCGACAGTGCCTGCATGATCCCGGCCCAGACCATCTCCGACAATGCCATGGCGACGATCCGCCGCCATACCTACGCCCTCGCCGAAGAACTCGATGTCGTCGGACTGATGAACATCCAGTACGCCATCCGCGGCGACGACGTTTTTGTGCTCGAGGTCAACCCGCGGGCCTCCCGGACAATTCCGTTTGTCAGCAAGACCATCGGCTATCCGCTGGCGAAATTCGGCGCCCTGGTTATGGCCGGCGCCAAACTGAAAGATCTGGGATTCACTGCGGAAGTGACCCCGAAGCATGTCAGCGTCAAGGAAGCGGTTTTCCCCTTCGTCCGATTCCCCGGACAGGACATCATCCTCAGCCCGGAAATGAAGTCCACCGGCGAAGTCATGGGCATTGATCAGTCCACCGGCCTGGCCTACCTCAAGAGCCAGGTCGCCGCCGGCAACGCCCTGCCTTCCACCGGCAACATCTTCGTCAGCCTCCGCGACGAAGACAAGGAACTGGCGGTCCCCCTGTGCCGCCGGCTGGTTGACCTCGGATTCAGGATCTACGCTACCCTGGGCACCAGTACCGCACTGTGGGACCAGGGCATCAAGTGCGAAGCCGTCTTCCGCATCTCCGCCGGCCGCCCCAATGTCCTGGACATGGTTGCCGACGAGAATGTCAGTTGGATTATCAACACACCGACCGAAGGCGCCAGGCCCATGGTCGATGAAATTCGCATGCGCAGCGACGCCGTCATCCACGGCATCCCGGTCACCACCACCGTCGCCGGGCTGCAGGCGGCAGTCAGCGGTCTGGAGGCGATCCACGATATGGACCGCATGGACGTTCGCACCCTGCAGGAGTATCATCGCGGCATTCGCCGCTGATCGCCCCCACACAACGTTGGTCTTTGCATTCAACGGCGCCGGTGGTATTGTCTGCGTTTATCACCCATCCGACCTCCGGGTCGCGGTGCAGCAGGCCTGACAAACACACAAGACACTTGCCGAATGCATGCATTCCTGGGCCGAATCCTATACGGTACGGCACATGCCGACACGCGCTTGGTTGATCCCGCCGTCCGGCAGACGCGTGTATTCTGGCTGCTGGCGGTTGTTGTGCTGTTCGGCTTGCGTTTGGCGCTGCCGTTTCACCTGAGCGAATCACAAGCGGCCTACGATGCCGTCACCTGGGCGTTGCTGGCCGAGCAGAACTGGGGTAAACAGGCGTTGGCGGGAATCATTGAATATTCGCCGCTGCCCGCGGTCTGCCAGTTGGTTGCCAGCCCGCTGCAGGCCGTCCGCTTCCTGCCGCCGCCGAACCGGCTGGTCATCGCCGGCGCCCAGGTCTGGGTTCTCTGCCTGGTTATCCGCACCACCCGTATCTACTTCCCGCGCCTGGTCGGCGCGGTTGTCGGCATCCTGCTGTTTGCCCTTGTTCTGCTGACGCCCGGCGCCGACGGTCTGTTCTCCGGCTACTGGTTCGTCGCCGACCCCTTCTGGGTCTGCGCCGTACCGCTGGCCGCCGCAATCTGCCATGTGGCTCGCTGGGAACGCGACGGTCGGTTGCGCGACCTGATCATCGCCGCCATCGCCGCCGGCATCCTTGTCTTCGGCGGGCTGGCGGGGATGCTCTTCGCCGCGAATATCACTCTGGTCCTGGTACTGCGCGGCCGCCGCCACAGGGACGAACCGCCGGTGCCGGCACTTCTGGTGTTGATGCCGCTGCTGTATGCTGCACTGCTGTTCTTCCTGTTCAACCATCTCGTCATGGGAGACGTCTTCTTCGCATTCCGCCGTCTCGGCGAGTTTTTCCAGGCGGCGCAGTTCTGGACCAGCGCGGCCCGCGGCGCCCGCCTGGTCTGGCTCGGGCTCGCCGTCTGCCTGCCGCTGGTCGCCCTGCTGATTCGGCCGATTTCCCTGACCGCCCGTCTCAGTTGGCACCTGGCCGCCGCGTCGGCCTTGTGTCACCTCATGCAGCACGGCGGCCGCATCTTCATCGGCGGCGCCTTCGTCCTCGCCACGGTTGGGTTGCTGCCGATTCTGCTCCAGATCGCCAGCGTTCCGACCAGCCCACAGCCGCTGCGCCGATGCCTTCCCGCAGCGGTCGGCCTGCTGCTGGGCTGCGGCATGCTGGTGTTCCGGAAAGACGCTCTCGACCTGGAGGATTTCTCCGATCCCGGCGCTCCCAGTCGTCGCGAAATCGTCGCCCTGGTGGACAGCCGCTGGCAGGACTCGCGCATCCTGGTGTATGGCTTGCGGCCCGCCGTGCTCTATTCCCGGCCCGACAACAATCGGGAGTTGCCCGGTCGCAGATTTGTCTGCCGGCTTGATTTCAACCCCTATGTGCTGCACGAACACATGGAGCACGAGCAACTGCACCTCCTGGTACCGCCCGACAGCGGCCGCTACTATCCACAACACCACCGCATCTTCAGTGAGGTCCACGGCGAAGGCGTCCCCGACTGGCTCCTGCTCGAAGCGGTCTGGCCGTCCCGCCGCGATCGCCACGGCGGTCAATGGCAGCTCTGGCGCTGCATCCGCAGGCAGTCGACCATGCAGGACAGCCCCAGGCCGTAACGCCGCGGAAACGCAGGCAACACTGCCGAGACTGGCGCGGGCCCGTGATCAAACAGCTTGTCCCGGTGTCCTGAAACGTCCCGCAACGGCAGCAGTTACTGCTCTTCCCCCGTCTTGCCGTCCAACTGGCTCATCATCTTCTCGTAACACTCCGGACAGATGCCGTGGCTGATGTCCGCATCCGTATGGTTGCTGAGGTATTCATCCACCTGTTGCCAGTAGTCGTCGTCATTCCGGACCTTGTGGCACCAGGCGCACATCGGCAGAATGCCGCGCAACTGTTTGATCTCGTGCAGCGCTTTCTCCAATTCCTCGATCTTGTCGCGCAGCTCCTTCGTCCGGGCCGCCACCTGCGCCTCCAACTGCTCGGTATACTCGCGCGCCTGTTTCGCCAGGTTCCACTTCTTCGTCAGCGCCAGAGCCATCTGTTTGATGGAGACGACGTCAAACGGTTTGCGGGTGAACTGCAGCTGGTCCGACGTGCCCAGTTGCTCCAGAATCTCCTCCCAAGAGTAGTCCGAGTACGCCGTACAGATGACCACCTCGTTATGCGGAAACTCCTTCCAGATGCGTTTGATCGTCTCGATGCCGTCCCATCCGGGCGGCATCCGCACGTCAACGAACAACACCGCATAAGGACGTCCTTGCGTTTCCGCTTCACGAATGCGTTCCAGGGCTTCCTCCCCCTGGTAGGCATGGTCGATCTCATAGCTGGTGAGGAGCTGCGCCGGCCGTTCTTCGGCTTCCTCGTCAAGGAACTCCTGCAGCAGTTCATCGAGATGCCGCTCCCGCCGCGGCTGGGTCGGCAGAATCTTCTCGAAGTCCTCATGGATCGACGGATTATCGTCGACAATGAGAATGCGCTGGTTTTGTTCCTGGAAGCTCAGCTCTTCGTCCGCCATCGCGTCCTCAGCTTTTCTTCGCCAACGGCAGGGTCAGCGAGAATGTGGCGCCCTGGCCCAGACCATCGCTGCGAACCTGAATTTTCCCGCCCATTTCCGTCATCAGGTTGGCACAGGAGTGCAGCCCGAACCCGTGGCCCGACTGCTTGGTGGTGAAACCATGGGTAAAAATCTTGTCCATTGCCTCGGGGGCAATGCCCTCGCCGTTGTCCGTCACCGACACGGTCGCGAAAGCGTTGTCCGCTTTGATCCGGATATCCATCTGACGCGGGCGGTCGGTGACGTTCATCAGCGCGTCACGCGCGTTCTTCAGCAGGTTCAGCAGGATGTGGACGAACTTCGATTTCTGCACCTTCACGTTCGGCACCGGGTCGAAGGTCTTCTCGATCGTCAGGTTCTCCGCTTCCAACGTGCTCTTGAGAATGGCGAGCGCGTCCTCCACCAGGACCTCCAGCTGCACCTGTTCCTCGAACAGACCGGCCTTGGCGTAGGTCTGCTGCGTACTGATGACCTCTTTGACGATCTGGATCTTGGCCTTGAGATTCTCGGATTCCTTCTCAATCTGCTCGTGTTCGCCGGCCAGACACTCGCCCACTCCCTGGTAAATCTCCATCAGCTTCTGACCCTTCGGGTCGTTGGCGATGTAGCCCGGCAGGTCCTCGATTTTCCGCACCTGATTATTCACCCGCAGGAAGGACGTCAGCGAAGAGTCCTCCAGACAACTGAGAATCAACTCGCACGACACGTTAATGCTGTTCAGGAGGTTGCCGACATCGTGCAATACGCCGGTGGCGATCTCCGCCATGCCGGCGTGGTGGGCGGTCTCCAGCAGTTCCTGCTGCGCTTTACGCAACGCCTCTTCCGTTTTGACGCGGACAATCACGTTGCGGATGAAGAAGAACAACTGCTCCACGCCCTTGACGTGCAGCAGGCTGACGGTGATCTCCGCCGGGAACGGATCGCCTTCGCGGGGCATGCAATAGCCCTCGATAAAGATGCGGCGCTCACTCGACAGCGTCTCATACACGGTCTTCAGGGTGTGCTCGTCGGCGCCGGAGATCACGTTCAATACGTTCAGTTTGCTGAAGTCGTCGCTCTCATAGAGAAAGTACTCGAGCGCCCGCGCGTTGAATTTCGTGATCAACCCTTTGGTGTCGGTGATGATGACAGCGTCGTAAACGCTGTCCAGCAATTCGTTGAAGTCCCGTTCGAAGGCCTGCGGCTCTTCCTTTGCCTCCGGCTGACTGTCCTGGGCAATCATGTCGAGCCCGGTCATCTCTTCTTCGGCGGCAAACGGATTCGCGGATATCTTGATCCGCATCGTATCTGTTTTTACATACTCCCGCGCCATGGCAGACAATCCTGTTTAGACCTGCTTCGCAAGACGGTGTACTATACCCGTTTCAGCTCAGATTTCAAGGCCGCGCCCCTGGTCGTGAGCCGCACTCCAGAAGGGCGTTTTACGGCAAGTCCCGACGGGTCAGGGCGTTGTCGTCTTACTTGCCTGGCGAAAGGCCTCGGACAGTTCTGCATCGTACTGCCGGAACTCGCGCATGTCACCGTAACGCCCTTTGACCACACGGTACAACGACGAGGCATACTTCCGGTTGCCCGAACGCAAGTGGGCCAGAATCGTGTCCGTCACCTGACGGAAGCAGCCCTCAACGTGCTGGCGCAACTGATCGGCCGCCGGACCCGGCAGTTTGCGCTGGCGCAACGTCACGAAATCGCCTGTGCTCAACAGAAAATCATAGGACGCCATCGCATATGGTATGTCCTGCTGCCAGCGGCTCTCCGCGAGTTTGACGAACTCCACCGGCTTGAACTTCGCAATGTCGACCTCCTCGATGGTGACAATGTCGTCTTCGGTCACGGAGATGCGGGCGGTCGTCTGGTCGATCGCCAGGATCTGGCCGAGCCCGACGGTTTGGCCCTTGAGTTTCGTGCCGCTGTCGTGGACCAGCCGGTAAATCCGGGTCGCATTCAACAGTTGCTTCTGCTTGCGGGCGCCCCATTCCTTCAGCCACGGCTCCCGCTCCAACGCCTCGCTGACGGCCTTCATTGCCGCCTCGAACTCGTAGTCGCGACAGAGGTTGATCAGCCGCCATTCCAGGCTGTAGCGCAAGTCCAGGGATGCCTTGATCTGCGTGTTCGCCAATTCCTGCCGCAGGGCCGTCAGGTCGCTCTCCAGCTTCTTTGCCCGACGTTCGGCGGCCTTGAGTTTCTGCCGCAATGCGGCCATCCCCTTGTTGCTGTTGTCGGCGTCCTTCAGGCGTTCCTCGAGCTCGGATTTCTCCTGCTCAAGTTTCTGGCGGTCGCGGCCAAGCTGGTCCAGGGCATCCCGATATTCGGAGAAGTCCTTTTCAAACTGGTCGCGCTGCAGGTCGATCATCTTCTGACGCACGGAAATCCGTTTCTCGCGCAGCAGTTCCCGGTGGGCACGCAGGTCGGCCCGCGCCTGGCGTTCGCCGGCCGTCGGATCTTCCGGACAGGCAGCCAGCACGGCTTCGACCTCGGAGATGGCCTGTTCGATCGCGTTCAGGTCGGAAAGCTGCAGCGCCGTTTCGCCACGCTCCATCAGGTAACTGTCCACCTGATTCACAAAGGCGCTCTTCTTACCTTGCTGCATGACCACGACGCCCAGGCTGAGCAACACGATCACCGCCAGCAGCATGCTGATGAGGATCCACGGCCCCAGTTTCATGCCGCGGTCCTTCTGGGTGCGCTGCTCCTTCGCAATCGCAACCTTCCGCTTGCGGTCCGAACGCCGGCGGTAGATCTCCGACGGCGATTCCGCCATCTTCTCGTGCAGTCGGTATTTGCTGAACGAAATCGTGTGCACGCTCGGGACCTGGTCTTCATCCGGCGCCAGACGTTTGCGGATCGCGACGATGTCGCCCAGCAGTTCCTCGTAGTCCTGGTAGCGTTCGGCCGGGTCCTTGGCCATCATTTTCGAAATCAGCCGTTTGATCCGCTGCGGCAGGTAAACCAGGTTGCTTTCGGGAAAGTCCAGCGGCTGGAAGATGTGGCTGCGGGCAATGTCCTGCACCGTCTCGCCGTCGAACGGCGGGAAGCCGACGAGCATGTGATACAAAGTCGCCCCCAGCGAATACAGGTCCGTCCGGCAGTCAAGACGTTCGCGCCGGAACTGCTCGGGCGCCATATAGGTGGGCGTCCCGGAGATGTCCACTTTCTCCGCCTGATCGACGCGGATCGCAATGCCGAGATCCATGATCTTGGCATAGCCGTCCTCGGCCAGCATGATGTTGTCCGGCTTGATGTCTCGGTGGATCAGCCCCTCCTGCGACCACGCGGTGTGCAGTGCTTCGGCGCATTGCTGGGTGATGTTGAGACTGATGTCGATGTCCATGCTCTTCTCAGTTTCGATCTTGTCCGCCACCGTCTGGCCTTCGACATACTCCATCGCATAGAACAGCTTGCCGTCTTCCTCGCCCACCTTCATCGCCTGGATCAGGTTCGGATGGTTCAAGCGCGCCGCCGCCTTGGCCTCGCGCAGAAACGATTGGCGAAAGTTGTCGCGCTGGTAGTATTCGTCCGACAACACCTTCAGCGCCACCGGCCGGTCCATCGACAACTGGCGCACCAGATACACCGTCGCCATGCCGCCGTAGCCGATGACGTTCTGAATCACGAAGTCGTCGATCACACAGCCCGTCTCAAAGGGGGTTTTGGGTACCGCCACGTGCTTGTGACAGTTGGGGCAGGACACCCGCGGCTGCTCGCCGTCATCCCGAATGATCGTAAAGCAGAATGTACACTGGAAACGCATGAACAGCCTTGACTACATCAGGTGAACAGGCAGACGGTCGTGATGTTGTCCGTCCCGCCGCAGCGCAGGGCGTGCTTGGTTAGTTCCTCCACGCCGTACTCCGGTTTGCTGCTGTCGCGGACAATCTTGGCGATCCGGTCGCCCTTGACCACCGAGCTCAATCCGTCTGTACAGAACAGGTAACGGTCGCCCGGATGCACCGTTTCCACAGTATATTCAATTTTGAGCGTCTTCATGGCGCCCACGCAGTTGGTCAACATATTCGACAGCGGGTGATTCGAGGCTTCTTCTTCGCTCATGATGCCGTTCTGAACCATCTCTTCACGCCAGCTCTGGTCGACCGTCAGTTGCCGGAGCTTCTTCTTGCGCATCCGATAGCAGCGGCTGTCGCCGACCTGAGCGCAGACAACCTTGTTCTCGAAGAAGATCCCCATCGTTACGGTCGTGCCCATGCACCAGCGAATCTTGAGTTCGCGGTTGACGTGGTAGATGTGCGCGTTCGCCCGGTGCAGCGCGTCGTGCATGAAGGACGTCGCATCCTCCCGGGCCGAGAACGGTTTGCGGCCGCGCCGCCGCCAGCAGTCAAGCACGTATTTCATCACCAGGTAGCTGGCGACCTCACCAAACTCGTGCCCGCCCATGCCGTCGGCCACACCGACAAGAACGGCATTGCTCCAGGGGGAGTTGATGCACAGATAGCTGTCCTCATTGGAACTCCGCACGAGCCCCACATGGGTAGCCCCGGCAACCCGGCAGTCAGCCAGGGTCGGATCCTTGTTAAGTAGACTTGTCAGAAATGCCATGGATAAATGTGATTCCCGGCGTACCGGCCGCAGGCTCCCAGAAAACTACGCGTTTAACCCCAATACTATACGACACAGCCCGTGAAATTATAGCGGACACCGTCCAAAACCGAAAAAAAACCGCAACTCCGGGCAGGCGGGGGTTTACAATCGCAAGGTTGTTAGTATTGTTGTCGGATTGCGCTCGAGACGGGCTGATTCCCTGATTTCGCCGGCCGGCTGCTTGTTGCCGCGTGCCCCTGCGAAGAGCGCGACGTCAACCCACAGGAGGAACTCAACTGATGAACAATTGCGACGTCAACAAAGTCCGCAATTTCGCGATTGCCGGCCACGCCGGCTGCGGGAAGACTTCCCTTTCGGATCTGATGCTGTTCAAGAGCGGCAAGGTCACCCGCCAGGGAAAAGTCGATCAAAAGAACTCCGTATCGGACTTCCGGCCCGAAGAACAGGAACGCCAGCACAGCTGCTCCGCGTCCTACCTCAACTGCACCTGGAAAGACAACCAGTTTGTCTTTATCGATACCCCGGGCAACCCCGATTTCATCGGCGACGCCACCGCCGGCCTCAACGTCTGCGACCTGGCCCTCATCGTCGTCGACGGCGTGAACGGCCTCGAATTCGGCGCCACCCGCGCCTGGCGCACCGCCCGCGAACGCAACTGCCCCCGCATGGTCTTCGTCAACACGCTCGACCGTGAAAACGCCGACTTCCAGAAGGCCCTGGATTCCCTGCAGGCCGCCTACGGCAAGACCACCTGCGTTCCCTTTACCCTGCCCATCGGCAAGGAAGCCGATCTCTCCGCCGTCTACAATGTCCTCGGCAGCGAAGAGGCCCCGGCCGAAATCGCCGACCTCGCCGAAAGCTACAAGAGCGCTGTCCTCGATACCGCCGCGGAATCCGATGAAGAACTCATGATGCGCTATCTCGAAGGCGAAGAACTGTCGCCGGAAGAGGTGGCCAAAGGTCTCCATGCCGCCGTCATGGACGGCTCCCTCGTCCCGGTCTTCTTCGGCAGCGTCGAAAAAGACCTCGGCGTTGAAGAACTCATGGACGGCATCGTCAACCTGGGCCCGAACCCCACTCGGCAGGGCTCCGTCCCGCTTGCCGGCGACGGCGAAGTGGAATGCACCCCCGACGGCCCCGGGCAGGCCCTCGTCTTCAAGTCCGTGGTCGACCCGTTCATCGGGCAACTCACCGTCATGCGCGTCTTCGCCGGCACCTTCAAGGCCGACGCCGCAGAGGTGTTCAACGTCTCCAAAGGCGAGAAAGAACGCATCGGCGGCCTGATCGTCCTGAACGGCAAAGAGCAGGAAAACATCTCCCAGGCCGGCCCCGGCGACATCGTCGCCATCCCGAAACTGACCACCACGGCGATCAACGACACCGTCGGCGCCGGCAGCGCCGTCAAGCCGCTGAAACCCATCGAGTTCCCCAAACCGAACATGTCCTACGCCATCTACGCCGCCAAGCCCGGCGAGGAAGACAAGATTGCCTCGGGCCTGCAGAAGCTGTGCGACGAAGACCCCACCTGTGTCTTCACGCGGCAGTCCGAAACCCGCGAAATGGTGCTCTCCGGCATGGGCGACACCCAACTCAGTATCGCCATCAAGAAACTCAAGACCAACAACAAGGTCGAGGTCGAACTTCGCGCCCCGAAAATCCCGTATCGCGAGACGATTCAAGGCAACGGCGACCACCGCTACCGCCACAAGAAACAGTCCGGCGGCCGCGGGCAGTTCGCCGAAGTCGCCCTCCGCGTCGCGCCTCTGCAGGATGGCGATGAAGAAGAATTCGAGAACGCCGTGGTCGGCGGCAACATCCCGAAAAACTATATCCCCGCCTGCGAGAAAGGCGTCAACGACGCCCGCAGCAAAGGCCCCCTGGCCCACTGCCAGGTGATCAACGTGAAGACCACCGTCTACGACGGCAAACACCACGCCGTCGACTCCTCGGACATGGCCTTCCAGATTGCGGCCCGCTCCGCGTTCCGCGAAGCCGTCCGCCAGGCCAAACCCATCATCCTGGAGCCGATCCAGGAAGTGGCCATCACCGCGCCCGACGAGTATATGGGCGACATCAGCGGCGATCTCAATTCCCGCCGCGGCCGGATCCTGGGCATGGAATCCGATGAAGGCCTGCAGGTGACGAAAGCCGAGGTCCCCCTGGCCGAGATGCACGGCTACTCCAACCAGCTCCGATCCCTCACCCAGGGCCGCGGCTCCTTCGAAATGGAGTTCCTCCGCTACGACCCGGTCCCGGCCAACGTCCAGCAGCAGATCGTCGCTGCCGTCGAAGCCAGGGAAGCCGAAGAAGGCTGATGCGATAAAGAACAGTTGATTCCCCCGGGCCGGCTTGATTTCAATCAGGCCGGCCCGTTTCTTTGGCGCCCGCCACGCCGCGCCGTTTCCGGCTCCGTCGCGAGCACTTGGAGGGGACGCCGTCAACCATTGCCGTATCCTGGCGTCGCAGGGCGCTGCAGCTGCAGTCCCCGAATGTGGCCGGGACCGGCAGCGCAGGTATCGCAGCCGATTGCGTCGACGCGGCAGGAGAGGCCGAAATTCTCGGGTTAGACTGATTCCGTGATGCCGGCAAGTCCGGAAAGCACGGCACGCTTCAGTGCAGCGTCCAACCGCGGTACCGCGTGACCATACTCATGCTGCAGCAACAACGCCTTCGTGCAGCGGGCCGGGATCTCCAGGAGCTCCTTGAGCGAAAGAACTTCATCTTGTGGCGAGATAAGGTGTAAAGATGAAGCAGTGATGGACCAGGGGCGCTCCTGCAGGATGGTGGGCAGCCGCCCAGGGGGGCTCGAGGCAAAGTTCATGTAGAGCCGCAGGTCAGGGCGCTTCGCGGCAATCAGTGCCGCCACCAGACCGCCATCGCAGATCCCCCCGATTCCGTCAATTGGTCCGAGTTTGTCAAGTGCAGTCTCAATTGCGGCAATGCTCGCCTCGAGCGTACTCACGGCTGTTGCCCCCCAACTGCGGTACTCCGGCTTTCTGTAGAGACCCGCCTTCACTGCGACGGTGTGGAACTCCGGCTTGGGCGCACAGATATGAGGCGCATCAACGAACACAAACCGCAGTACATCCGCCAACTTATGGGACCAGCCTGTTGCCAACATGTTCAGCTTCATGAGATGAGCATCGGCGGCTTCGCCGTGAAGCATGAGGATGCGCCGCCGATCATTGGGGACCGCAGCCGGATCAGGCGTTTCAGCGAGGAGAGCGATCGCACCGGCGCGATGCGTGCTGGCGGAGGAAGACGTTGCGGTGGACAGCTGTGAAGCGAGGGCCCGCGGCGTCGGGAAATCGCTGATCGCCCAGGGCGGCAGATCCACGCCAAACTGCCGGCTGAGCCGCGTCGAAAACGCGACTGCGGCAAGAGAGTCTATACCCGCCTCCGCCAGTCGCGTGTCCGGGCCAACCTCAACAGAGCCCCCAAGAAGCTCACCTGCGATGGCGGATATCGACTCGGTGGTCGTGTCTGAAGCATCAACCCTACTGTCGGACGTCACAGTGAACAGTGCTGCATCAGTTTCCTCGACCAGTTCGGGCTCTGAAGCAAGACTCGCAAGGGTATACACCTGCAAATGATGCAATTCCCCCGGCGGCAGCATCGTGCGCAATCGGTTGACGCACCGGGCCCGCATCCGCTTGTCACTATCGGCGGGAGGCAGTTCGGGCAACAAGACCATCGTCTGCGGCAACTTTGACGTCGGCAGACGCTTCGCCGCCCATGATCGGATCTCGGGGAGCTTTACTTGAGCTGAACGAGGGGCAACCGCAAGCGCCACACATTCCTGCAGCTTGGCATGTGCCCTTCCAAAAACCATGATTTGCACGTCGCCTCCGGCCCGCTGCAACCCGGGATATGTGCGCAAAACGTCCTCCACCTCGGCCGGGGCAATCGTCTCACCCCCACGGTTGATCACATCCTTCAGGCGTCCGGTAAGGGTCCGCGCGGAAATAACTTCACATTTTGAGAGACTTTCAAGAGTCGCG
>CAYLNH010000140.1:0-18042 GCA_964384625.1 uncultured Lentisphaerales bacterium | reverse complement strand
AGACACAACGAGACAACTGATGATTCGATTTTGTCGATTTCTGATCATATCATTTCATGCGACAGTCTGATCTGATGTCCCCGACAGAAGTCGGGGAGGCGCGGTCGAGACGACCGCGGCCACGCTCGGAAGCAGCCCGTCTGCGACGGTCCGCAGGACTTCTGTCGGGTGCATCTGATCTGAGTTACCGATTGCCGATTACCTTCTTCTGATTACCGATGCCGATCACCGATCACCTTTTTCTGATTACCACCGGTTCCGACTCGGCCCGTCCTTGCCGGCGGAGAACAGAATCGTCCGCTTCGGCGGGCCGCTGCCGGCCGGCAGCGGGATAATGTCCATGGCGTACGGCGTACCGGTATCGATCGTTTTGTCGATCTCGGCGAAATCGCCGAAATCGTCGTCATCGCCGAGACCCATTTCCGGGCCGTCGTCGCCGTCGCCGCCGTCGCCCTTGCGAATCGGGTTGGCGCTTTCCATGGTCTTTGCGACGTGGTACTTCAAGGCGCCGATCGCCATGCCGCCGAATGCCGGCACGGTGGCCGCCGCCACCTGCCGGCGGCCGCCGGCGGAACGTTTGTACAAACGAATAGCGAAACCCGCGGCCTCTCCCCAACGCGGCGCGGCGCGGGCGTTGACGCCGACGTAAACCTGTTTCGGGAAACTGCCCCAGACCCAGGCGCGCAGATTCGGCGCCTGCTCGCGCGGCAGCGGCTGCAGCTTGCCGACCCGCCGGCGCGCCGCCGCCTGCTTGTCGGTGAACGGCCAGTCGTAGAGCAGCAGTGAATCAAGGACCCCCTTGCCGCTGCCCTTGCCGCCGACGACAAGTCCCGGTTCGAGTACCGAGCCGTCGCGATTGCGCGTTGCCGCCGGCGCCGTGATGGCCGCAGCCTGCCGGCCGTCGACATAGAGGACATACTGCCCGATGTCCCAGACCAGCACGACGTGATGCCGGCGACCGCTCGCAAACTTGGCGAAGGCCCGGCGTTCCTCGGTCTTGCCGGCCGGCGTGGTTTCGCGCACGCGCAGCGCGAGGCCGTTGCCCCGGCGGCCGGGCGTCAGCCGCAGCTCGAGGTCGATGTGATGCCGGAAGGCGAGGATCGGCAGACCGGCCTTCCCGATCGACTGCGCCTCGAGATCGAATTCGACGGTGCCCGCATGCCAGCTCGGGACGACGTTGTAAAGGGCCTCCTCGCCGCCCAGTTGCAGGGCGCCGCCGGTGACCGTGCCGCCGCGGCGAGCCGCCGGCGGGCCGCCGCCGAGGTCCGGCGCCGGGCTGCGATCAAAAGAAACGCCCAGGACCAGACCGTCCGGGCCCGGTTTTACCGCGTTTGTGCTGTCCAGCAGGAAGGCGTTGACGCCGGCGACGGCATCGGGCTGGACCCGGATCGGGGCTTTCGGGTTGACCGCGACGCCGCCGGGCATCTCCCAGACAGCATAGTCCGGGCCGGCGAGTTTCACCCCGGGCAACCCGGGCTGCAGGCGGATGTTCCGGCCGGGACCGCCGCGCCAGGCGAGCATGAGCAGGGCCCGCTTGCGGTCGGCCGCATAGGCGACGCGCGCCCGGAAATCACCCGGCACCGGCCGGTCGAGGACCAGTTTGCCGGTGTCGAGGGATTCGCCGCGGCGCCAGATCAAGGCCACCGGCAGGACGGGCTTGGCCGGGTCGTATTTGATCAGGCCCAGGTGCTCCGCCAGCCGGCAGACGCGCTGCTGCTTACCCAGCGACGCCGCATAAATCTCCCGGATTCCGCCGGCGTCGCCCGTCGCATCCCACATCAGGATGTCGCCCCAGGCCGAGGCGCGAATCAACTCGGTCCGGCGGATGGCCGTGTCGGCGCCGGTCACGTCGTTGACCGAGAAGGCGCCGGGCATCCAGTCGCGGACCCGGGACGGCGTCGTCTCGAACGGCACCTCCTCCGCGGCCATGGCCTCGGCCTTCTCATGGGAGTATTCCATGTGCTGCTCCAGCGTCAGCATGTGCTCGCGAATCCGGCGCTTGAGCTGCAGTTCGATGTACGGCGCGGCGTTCGCCCAGTAGGCCTGGTGCAGCAGATGCCGCGGGCCGACAACGGCGCGGGTCCGATGAATCCCGTGACCGTGGTGGCGCACCCGGAACCCGTTGCCGAGCACCCAGTCCGGCGTCGGCACGCCGCCGATGCGGCCGGAGCCGAAGCCGCGGAACGGATCGATCAGCGGCGACATGCTTTGATGTTTCTCGAAGGCCTTGTGGAACTCCGCCGCCCGCATCGGCCGCCAGTGCCGATCGGCGTAGCGGGGAATGAGCAGGACGTCCGGATGCAGCCGGCGCAAACGCCGGAGCGTGCCGGCGTCGAACAGGATCCATTCCGGCTCGCGCCCGGGCGCCGCCTGGAACCAATAGCCGTTGTCGTGGATGTAGAAGATCGTGCAACCCCAGCGCTTCTTCGCATAGGCGATCTTGGCGGCCAGCCGTTCGGCCAGCGGATAGAACCGCTGCGCCGCGATGGCGGCCGCGGAAACGCCGTCCACGCCCGGCAGTTTTTCGTGCTTCGGGTCGTAATAACCAGGCCCGTGGGTCCAACGCTGACGGCGCTCGGAGTAGAACACCAGCGACGGCCGGATGCAGACCCCGGTCTTCAGGCCGGCGTCGCGGAACTTCTGGAAGAACGCATCGGCATGCTTATCCATCTCCGGCGCGATATCCTTTACATGCCGGGGGGCGCCGTAGGGATAGTCCGGATAGCTGTAGCGACCCTCGATGTCCCAGACCACAACGCCCTGAGCCCTGGCCCGCTTGAGACCGGCAACCGCCTTGTCGGCCAGCTCCAGCAGGCGTTTGCGGAATTCGGCGTCGCCCGCCGGCGTGCCGATCGCCATCTTCGGCGCGTCGAACCAGCCGTGGACGTTCGCCAGCGTCACCTTGCGCGGCGATGCCGGGATCATGACCTTGCCGATCGGCCGGCGGTCGGGCCAGTTCTGAAAGGGTTTCTGCGCCGCCCGGAACGCCTCGAAAAACGGCTGCAGCAAAACCGCGTCCGGCTGTTCCCGGCGCGCGAACCGCAGAACAAACCGCAGCCGCAGACTCGTTCCCGCAGCCACGTGCGGCACGCCCATGATCGGCACAATCCGGGTGCCCGGCTTCGCCGCCGCAACCCCGCCCAGCGCAATCAGACTGTGTTGCCCCCGCCGCGATCCGCGCGACCGGCTCAAACCAAACTGCAAAGGCTGATCAAACGTCTCGCAAGTCACGAGAACCTTGCCTTTCTCCAGGGGGACCTGGTACCAGACCGGCCGGTCCAGGGTCTGGAAAACCGCGCCGTTGCCGTACCCCGGCGCCCGGCCGAACGACAGCAGCCGCAGACGGAAATCGGCGATCGCCTGCGGCCCGGCATGCAGCGTCAACACCAGATCCAGACGGTCGGCCGCCGGCTTGAACAACAGTTCCGCCCGGCCCCACGGATAGTGGTTGAGAACCCGACGCTTGCCCTGGTCGACCTCGACCTTCGTCGGCTTGACCGCGCCGCTGGTAAAACGGTGGCCCCAAAGCTCGTCCGGCGGGCCGTCCCGACGCTCGAGCACCACCCGATCGACGCCGAACGCCGGCCCGCCGAGGACGTTGTTGCCGCCCCACTGCAGTTTATCCAGGCCTTTCGCGCCGAACTGCAGCACCGGTTCGGCCGCTCCCGCCAGCCCGGCCGCGGCTAGCAGCACCGCGGTCAGCCCCAGCCGTCCCGGCCGCCGGGAGCAAAAATTGTACAGTGATCGCATCAAACCTTGTCCGGGCCGCCGTCGCAGCCGTCTGCATACATAAAGTTATCTAGTAACTTTGTATATTGACCCCTTAAACCGCCCTCCAGTTCCAGAATATTGCCAATTTCCGGGCAAAATCAAGGGCTATCATTTAATGAATAGAAGGCGGCAGGTTCAGGATTCCGCGGCGCGGAGCAAAGCAAAACCGCAACATTGCATTACGTTATGGGAAACCCGACTCCGCGAGAGTCGACGAAGGAGCAAAGGAAGATCCGGCAATGAAGATCCTGCTCGACACCGACATCGGCTACGGCACCGACGCGGACGACGCGATCGCCCTGGCCTACCTGCTGCGCCAGCCCGATTGTGACCTGCTGGGGGTCACCACCGTCGGTCTGCACGCGGAATGGCGGGCGGCGATGGCGGACGCCATCTGTGCGCGCCTGGGCCGCGCCGACATCCCGATCGCCGCCGGCGCCGACCAGCCGCTTTACGCCAACCACTATTGGCAACACAATCCGGTCCGGCCCTGGCCGGGCAAGGACCTCCTGAAGCCGGCGCGCACCTACCAACCCAATCAGGCGCTGGAGCTGCTGCGGCGCGTGATCCGCGAACACCCGAACGAGGTCACCCTGATCACCATCGGCCAATTCACCAACCTGGCGTTGCTGTTGCTGGTGGATCCTGAAGCGGTTGGCCTGCTGCAGGCGGTTGTGAGCATGGGCGGCGCCATGGACTATCCGCCGGACCGGCCCGTGGGTGAATGCAACGTCATCCTGGATCCGGTGGCGGCGGGGATCTGTTTCCAGCGTTTGGCAGAACAGCTGACGCTGGTGCCGATCGAGCCGGCTCGGGGAAAGCCGCTGGAGGCGGCGCAACTGGAGCGGATCTTCGCCGACGAAACCATGGACGGCGTGCGCGCGGCCTGCGGCGGCTGGAATGAAACCAAAGGCAAGGACCACGTCGGTCTCGCCGACCCGTTGACCGTCTCCATGGTTTTCGACGCGGGCCTGGTCACGACCGAAACCGGCCGGATCCGTTTGCGGCTGTTTGATCACCGCCTGCCCGACGGCGCCCCGTTCGACCACGACGAAGTCACGGCGGCGACGGCGTTCGAACCGCATCCCGACGGCCCCCACCGCGTCGTCCGCGCCGCCGACCAAGACCAGGTCCACAAGCATCTCCTTGCCGTCCTCGGCGCCGGCAGGAGCCCGGCAGGCGGCCGACCATAGCCGGTGGCGTCAGCTCGGGATGTGGTGTCGCGCGCGTCAGCCCGGCGATGCGTCGGATTCCAAATCGCCCGCGCCGCCTGCTACGCCATGATCGAATTCATGGACGCCAGTATTGTGCCAATTCCCGGCGGCGCAAGACCGATCCAATCACGGCAGGTCAAGCACGCGCACGCTGCCGTCCAGTTCCAGATAGTAGAGCTTGTCCTTCAGTCGGGTGATCGCCAGAACCTCGCCGGCGTCTTTCTTCAGCGGCTCCACCGCCTTGCCGTCCGTCGTTTGCCACTGCCGGATGCTGCCGTCAACACTGCAGGTGACGAATCGCTCCGCAGAGATGAAGAGGACGCCGGTGACCAGGCTCGCGTGGCCCTTTGACGTTGCCAGCAACTTGCCGGAGGCAACCCTCCAAACCCTGGCGGTGAGATCGTCCGACGCCGACGCGACATACCTGCCGCCGGGGTCGAAGGCGAGATCGCGGATGCCGAAGCGATGGCCGGCCAGGCTGTGCTTCAGTTTGCCGTTCTTCAGGTCCCAGAGGTAGACCTTGCGGTCGAGGTCGCCGGCCGCAACCAGTTTGCCGTCCGCCGACACGGCAACCGTGCGGACGCCCTTGTTGGCGTCGAGTTGTCGCACTTGCGTGCCGCTGGAAACGTCCCAGACGCGGACGCTGCCGTCGAGACTGCCGCTGATCAGTTGTTTGCCGTCGGGCGTGAAGGCGACGGCATAGACTGTTTTTCCGTGGCCTTTCAACTCATGGACGCGCTTGCCGGAATCGAGATCGTACAGAGCGAGTTTGCCGTTGCGCATAGCAACGGCGACGCGTTCGGCCCGGGGGCCAACAGCGACGGCGTAGACGTCCTCCGGCATGTCCGGAAAGCGACCAAGCGTCTTTCCCCCGGCGACGTCCCAGAGGGAGAGTTTGCGGCCGCCGCCGATCAGCAGGAAGCCGGGCGCGGCCGCCAGCGTGCGCGAGCGTTCATCGGTCTTGAGCAGCGGCGGCGCCGCTTTCGCCTTGGGCTTCAGGGCGGGATCGGGTTTGCCGCGGGCCGTCTGCATCGCGTTTTTCTCGCCGAGTGCCAAGCGCGCATAGCGCCCGTACTTCGGGTCGTCTCTCAGTTCTTTGAGGAGAGCTTCCACCTCCGGTGTCTTGTCCTTGGGTAGAGGCGGCGTCGTCAGGATGAAGTAGTAGTTCCTTCTGTCCCGACGAAGCTTGTCGTCGTTGAAGACGCGGCGGACGAAGTCCATGGCCTTCGGTGCTTTCGGCGAGCGCATAGCCGATTGCGCCAGCTTTGCCTTGACCATGTCTGAGAGGGTTTCGTAGCGCGGCAGGAGTTTGGCGTAGACCTCGGTTTCCGGAGCTGTCTGGAACAGAGACCCGGCGGCCTGGGCGCGGTAGACGCCTTGGGTGTCAAGCTGGAGCGCCGGCTCGAGGAGTGCCGTCTCCGGCGTCAGAAGGAGGTAGGCGTGATAGGCTTTCAGGCGCTCGCGGACATCGAGTTCGTCATCCTTCGAACAGGCTTTGACCTGTGTCGCCAGGGGCTTGATCCATGCCGGCGGCGCCTGCTGCTGCCGGCGGAACTGCCAGCGTGTTGTTCCACGGGTGACATGGCCGTGCAGGATCTGCCCGGGCATGATGCGGTTGGGCGTGGCCCCCTTCTTCTTATGCCAGGCGTTGGTCCCTGCAGAAAGCGCCCGAACATGGCCGAGCACGGCGGCCGTCAAGTCACCGCGCGCCTTGAGGTGCTTCGTCGCCCAACCCGCGAACAACTCCTGCTGCGCCGTGCTGTTGGCCAGCAGATCGAGGGCGGCAGCCCGTGCCTCAAGCGGACGCTCGGAATTACTCGCGAACTTCGGCAGTTCTTCGGCGACAAACCCGGCCGGAACCAGCTTGTGTGCGTGGAGCAGGGAGCGGAAGAGTTTGCCGTGGAAGGCCGCGGGAACTTCATCCCGGCTGTAGGCGGCGGTGACGGTCTTGATCACGGCGGCGTCACCGCGTTCGATCATCGCCAACTGTACAGGGAGTCTGCTCGCCGCATTTTCCGCGGCAAGCAACGTCTCCTGCATGGCGTTGACGCCGAGCGCATCGAGATCGAGCCGGTCCCCTCCGGTCTGCCGCTGCACGATCGTCTTCACGAGAACAGCCAGGAGCGGGCGCGCATCCGGATAGGCCATTGTGTTCTTGACGTCCTTCATGACCGGCGCGAGGATGCTCTGAAGCTGCCAGCTGGAGCTTTCGGTGAAAACGGTCAGCGCCGCAAGCGCGTCCTTTCGTTCGGCAGCGTCTTCCCAGTCGGTCTGCCGGAACGCCAGACTGGTCAACTGGACCAGCGCCGCGGGCGGTTGCCGTTTGCCCCCTGCGCCCCAGCCGGTCCCCGCCCGGCGGCGGCTGATGTCCGTGAGAAAGGAGGACGACTTCATCGTCAGCCGGCGGCGGACCAACCGGCAGACGGCGTCGCTGTAGGCTTCTGAACGGGCCAGGTCCAAGACCGCCGCCAGGAGCTTCCCGTAACGCTCTGCCGGTATACTGCGCGGGTAGACCTTGCCGGCCACGCCGGCGTCAAAAAGAATGAAGGCCATCGCGTCCGGCGCGGCGCCGTCCAGCAGACGATCCGCGGCGGTTTTGTTCATCCGTCGGTAGAGATTGTTTCGACTTACGGGGAAACTTTCATCGGTGGCGCACCAGAGGCGGGCCTGAAGCCGCGTGTGCTCGGCCGCCAGCGCGAACTGGATGAAGCGCTCGTCGATGGCGCCTGCAGGCTTGCCGCCGGGCGCGGCATCCGGGTGGTAGCGCAGGTATTTGGGGCGCCAGGCAGCCCCCTCGACCAACGCCGCCGCCAGCGTTTCGTCCTTTCGTTCTACGGCTGCCTCGAGAATCGGCAGGACCTCCCTGGCCGGCGTGACGCAGCCGTAGATCAAACCGGCGTACATCCGTTCGACGGCAGACGGCGCCTGCAGCCGTTCGCGGCCGGCTGCCGCCAGATCCGGCGTGATCGCCCAGCCGTGGCGGCGCAAGTGGCGGACGATACCGCTGAGTGCGGTCAACCGCCGACGGCAGTCCGGATGCCGCAATTCCGCGACCGCAGCGGCGGCGGCGCGACGGCGTTCCTCGCCACCCCCGACATGATAGCCGGCGACCAGGAGGGCGGATTCGACGGCCTGACGCTGGAGGATCGGCGAGTCGCTCTTGACAAGTTCGCAGACCCAGCTCTGGGCCGCCGCGACGGCCGGGGGCAGCTTGTGCTGCCGGTGACGGTAGCGGGACGTGAAATGCACGCTCTTCTGGATCGCGACAACCGCGAAGAGCCGGCGATAGCGATTGTCGGACCGGAGCCATTCCCTGACCTGCTTCGGGAAGATCTTGTCCCCGGCGCCCTGTCGCGGCAGGCTGCGGCCGGCCTCCCGCATCCGCCGGAGGACATCGGCGTAGGCCCGTGCCGGCGCCGGGAGTTGCTCAATGCGTTTGTCATCCGGCCGGCGCGTCGGCAGCGCGAGCTGGACGTCGACAACGGACGCGACCTGGATGATCGGGTTGCGGTCCTGCATCCGTTGCAGCGCCAACCGGCGGTGGGCTTCACGATTGCGCGGGACCAGAAGGGGAGCGTTCTTCGCCGCCAACAGACGCACGGCGCCGCAGGGATCGGATTCGGCCAGCTTGTTCAGTCGGGCTGCCGCCTCGCCCTGCTCTACATCCGTGAACCACGAATGCAGGCGCAGGCAGTTCACGGCGCCGAGTCGAATCAGGGGATCGTCGTCGTCCAGGCCGTTGATCACCACCTGACGCAGCCGGGTCGCGGCGGCGGTGGGGATGTTGGCGGGATGCGGCGGTCCCAACAGATAGAGCCAGGCGGCCCGCACCAGGGGGTCCTTGTCGTTCAGTGCCGCGACCACCAGTTCCAGGACCTCCTTGCGGTCGGCTGCCGGCAGCATGCTGAGCGATTGCGTCTTCCTGCCGATATTGAGATTGCCGGCCGTGACGAAGATGTTCCAGTGGCGCAGGGCGTAGGCCGCACCGGCCCTGGCTTCGGGATCGGCGGAGGCCAGCAGCTTGCGCGCCTCGCCCAGACGTTTGGCGAGCGGCGGCGGCAGACTGACGAATTTGAAATAGTCCTCCACCGCCTGCAGTTCGTCGAGGGCGGTCACCAGCCGCCGTTCGTCGTCCGTCCCAAACCCGGGAACAACGATCTCGCCGTCCCTGATCTCCGCCTTGTCGATCTTGAGAATCATCCGACCCAGGATCCGCATGGCGCGGCCGGCGGTTTTGCACATGCCGATCGGGCTGTCCTGCGGGACCACGGCGAAGAGCCGTGGATCCTTCGAGTGCACTGCCGCCAGACCGCGCGGCGCCAGGAGTTCGTGCCGGACTTCCTGCACCTCGCGACCGGTGAAGGACCGGGTTACCGCCGGCGCCCCCAGCAGCTGCTCGTCCTGATAGGCAAAACGGATATCGCCGGCCTTGCCGAGTTCGGCGAGCGCCGTCGCCAGCGGCGTGTTGTCGAACGTCAGGGTGACTGTCTTCGCATCTTGCGCCGACGTCGCGCCGCTGACCAGCAGAGCGGCAATCAGGCTATAGAGCAGGCGTTTCATGATTCTCTCCAGGTTGTTCAGTTATCGATGTAGATCGTGTTGTCCTGCCGGCGCCAACGGAAGCCGCAGGCGAGCACCAGGACATCGACAATACTGTCCATATCTTCGTCCCGGATGCTGAGCGTCAGGGTTTGCGCGGTGTCGATTTCGGGATCGACGACGAATCGGTAGCGGCTGTTGGCGGCGATCCAGTCAAGGACCTCCTGCAGCGGGCGACGGACCACTGATCGTCGGCGCCGCGGTCGGGGTAGCCGCCCATGTACATGTACCAGATCGTGGCGAACGGTGACCAGGCGCCGTGGTTGGTGGCGGTGTGTTCGCGGCCGTATTCGGACTCCCGGGTGCCGGGACAGAAGAACATCGGCTTCGGCAAACCGTATTCCGCGAAGACCTGCAGCGAAGTCCCTCGCTTCTTCTTGTCGCTGCCGGTCAGTTCACCGAAGGCCCCGTAGTTTCCGCCCACGTCATTGAGCAGCATGCCCGGTACGCGAATGCCGTATTCTCCGCTCTGCCCGCTGTAGGCTTTCGGGTAGTAGCCGTCGTGGTCATTCCCGAAGTCGTGCGCCATGATCCCCCACTGCCGCAGGTTCGACGCGCAGACCGATCGCAACGAGGTCTCTTTTGCACGGCCAAGAACCGGCAGCAGCATAGCCGCCAGAATCGCAATGATTGCGATCACCACCAGAAGCTCAATCAAGGTGAACCTGATTGAGCGCTTCGCTCTGCGAGCTACGCCTTGGCACGCCAGAAGCTCGATGAGCGTGAACCTCATCAAGCGCTTCCGTCTTCGCTCAAGAGCTTCGCCGGACACGGTCGCCCTTTGGGCTACGCCGTGGAACGCCAGAAGCTCGATGTGCGTGAACCCCATCGAGCGCGTCGTCCCGCCCTCCTGCGAGGTCGGGCCTACGCCTCGACAGGTCAGCAGTGCAATCAGTTCGCGTACGTGTTCCCGTCCCGACATGACGTGGTCTCCAGAGCTGAGGATCGCGTTTCTGCGGTTTCCTCGCGGAATCGGTATACGCGGCCGGCCTTGAGCTCCTCGACCGCCTCGCCAGTCATTCCGTCCACCACAGATTCCCTGGTTCCAAGGATCTCCCTTGCTTGGTCTCGGTGGCACCAAAATATAGCATCGCCGGCGTCGTTTGTCCACAGCACACCGGCGTCGTCTTTGAGGACGGTCCGCGTCTGCATGAGATGCTTGTGCTGCTGGTACATGGCAATGCATTCCTTCATCGCCGCGACGGCATCGGGATCCCACTGATCTCGCGGAATCTTGTGGAAGTTGAATGACGGCGAACGCTTGTGTGCAAAGCATCTGAAGAGGAGTTCCGGGCCGATCTCGCCGCGGATCATGCGATGCATCTGGCACCAGCGCTTCTTCGGGTCGTCGTCTTCCGTCCAATGCATGGATTCGTTGCTGTTGTAGCCGAAGGCCAACTGGTCGTCGGCGTAGCGGTTGCCACCGTGGAAGCCGACGGCCGAGTGGTTCGAGAACGTGACCAGCGCTTCGGGCACAACATAGAGTCCGCGTTTCGACATCTCGAAGTAGCCGCGCGCGATCTCCTCGGCGTTCGGCCGCATGGTGCCGCCGGCGTAGTCGACCTGCCACCAGCCCATGTTGCAGTAGGAATCCCAGAGCGCGCCGGCCAGACCGGTGCGTTCGCAGACACCGACGATCTTATCCATCCAGTTTTCCCAGACCTTCGGATGCGCCATGTTCAGCGGCGTGTAGGAATTGGGATAGCTGGTCCAGTCGTGACGACCGGAAGAAAACGCGGCGTAGCCGTGCTCGTACGTGCCGTCATCGCTCTTGAGTTTCATGAACAACTCGCTGCGCGGGCTGTTGGCGGCCGCAATCCAGGTGATGACTTTGACGCCCTTCTCGGCGGCGCGATCGCAAAGCGCCTTCAGGCCGGCTTCGCCGCCCTTCTCATTGGCGACCTCCCACTCCATCACACAGCACATGTTGATGAAGTTGAATTTGTGAATCGTCAGGTCTGGATCGGCTTTCGACTGTTCGTCACACCATTCGGTCGTGACGTTCTCGCCCTGCCAGACGGAGTCGATGAAGACGCAGTCGCCGCCGAACTCGGACGCGGTTTCGACAACGGCCTCATAGCTGTGGTCGAAGTGGTAGTCCGTCCACTGGTTGTCGCCGAAGAAGACAGCCGGCGGCTCTTCCTCGGGGGCGCCGAACTGCTCGCGCACCATCGCGGCTTCCCGATCCTGCAAGTGCGTCCATAGGTTGATCGCATCGACATGGTCGAGTTTGCCGGGACAAAACAAGGCGGTTTTGGGGTTTGTCTTCACCTGCCCCGACAACTCGAACCAATGAAAATCCAGACAACGCAGTTGGTCCTCGCCGGCGCGCGTTTCGAGGGCGCTGCGGATCAACGAAAGGCGATCAAAGTGTGCGACGAAGACGCCGCGATCACTGTACTGCAGATCGAATCCCGGCAGCAGCGACCAGCGGCCCCACATGTTTCCGGGCAATAGTGAAGCCCAGTCGTCGAGCCCGACGGTGGACCAGGTGACGTCGCGCCCCAGTTCCATTCGCGGCGGCGTCAACCAGTTGCGGCAGACGCTGGTCACGCCGTCCAGCGAACCGCCGAGTTCCCAGGTCTGCCGGTCAAGCAGACGGTGGATCGGCAGGTCGGGGTTGTCGTACTCGAACCAGTAGCGGAAGCCGGTGAACTCGCGGCCGTCGATGGTCTCGGCAGCCGGCTTGAAACAGATCCGCAGAGCGCTTTCCAGCGGCGGATCGTCCCAGCCGGTGTCGCGGAAACAGATGTCACCGGAGCTGTCGCGTCGTTCACGGAACGGATAATCCGAATCGCCGATCGCCGTTGTCAGGAGGACCTGCGTGTCCCCGTCGGTGGTGATGTCGTCGAGCCGGAAGCGATTGAAGACGCCCTGTTCGAAGGTATCGAACCACGGCAGGAAGCGCGTTGCGTCGCTGCGGAGCGGGACATCGTTGACGGTGACGCTGCCGATGGATTGGAGGAAGCCGTCACTGATGCGCGGCGTGATGGTCGTATCTTGGATGGGTAGTGTATGGTTCATAGTATGTAGTGTCTCTGTTCCGCAACGTCAGGCATGCCAATCCGGATGTATCATGAGCATCCCTGCTCATGTCCGGAACACGAACATGCCAATCCGGATGTATCATGAGCATCCCTGCTCATGTCCGGAACACGAGCATGCCAATCCGGATGTATCATGAGCATTCCTGCTAATGTCCGGAACACGAGCAGGGATGCTCGTGATACGAAAGAAAGGACGCGTCGGACCCTTTGGTTGTCTATTTCTTCTCTATGTTAATGCTATTCAACTGCCCGTCGATCATGTTGCGATAGATCAGGCGGACCTCGTGTTTGCCGGCAGGAAGCTTGATCGTAGCGGAAAGTTCGCTGACAACTTCCTCGTTGACCGACTTGGGTTTGTTCTTGCTGTAGAAAGGCAGCGTTTCGATCGGGACATCCTGCTTCTCCGTCTTCGACGGCGTCAACTTGCCGACGGTCTTGTCGTTAAGCTGGATCTCCCAATGAAGCGGCTTGCGCTCTTTCGGGACGACCTCGTCGTAAACCTTGAGGATCTCTTCCCAGCTTCCCTGGCTCCGCGGCAGGCGGTCGGAGTAGCGGAACTGGCCGGTGACGGTGATCTGGTATTCGCCGGCATCCGTTACAGCCACGGGGACGAGGACCGCTTCACAGAAGCGCAGGTCCGGGTTGCCCGGGGTGCCCTGGGAATTGATGTAGGTGTCGCCGACGCGCTGCTGCGCATAGACTTCCTTCCTCACGTCAAACTCCTTCGGAATCGCCCTGAACCCTCTGCGCCCAGCCTTCAGCGGCAGCTTCGGTTCACTGGCTTTGGTCGGGACGTTCTGCACCGTCAGACGGTATGGGTCCGGCTTCTGTTCGGACCTGCAACCGTTGTCAGTCAAGCGATCGTTGATCTTCGGCATGGTGACGCCGCCGCGTGCATTCCACTGCTGCATCAGCGCCAAACGCGCGTTGGAAACGCTGGTGCCGACCCAGTCTTCGGGGACCTTGGCGAGCGCCTTCGCCCCTTCCAGGAGGCCCTCGGCGTCCATTGCCTGAATGACAATGACGTCGGCATCCGGATCGAAGATGTCGTGGATGACTTGCACCACGGCTTTCCCCTTGCCGGGGAACGCCGCCGACACGCGGGGCCAGAGCAAACCGTGCCAGTCCAGCACTTCGGCCATCGGACAGTCCTTGCCGACGTTGACGAGGTCCAGCAGAACCACGTTGCGGCCGTAGCGAAAGGCGGAACTTCGCGAGTAGAAGTGCTCGCGTTGATGGGCACGCAGGACAATCCTCCCGAGGGCCTTGCCCTCGTCGACCTTCCGGTTCTCGGCCTTCTCTGCCTCGGTCGCGACGTAGGCGAGGGTGTAGTTGGTTCTCACCGGGTTCTCGACGATGCGGGCGTTCTTCAGGATCTCCTTGACCTTCGCGGCGGCAGCGGCGTGTGCCGGTTGCTGTTTTCCGATGAGCACGATGTCGAGCGGCTGCTTGACCAGTTCCTTAAGCGCCGCGCCCTGACGCACGACGACCCGGTCCCTCAACGCACGGACGACGGGCTTGCCGTTGGGCTTCACCGTGACCGGCAGCGAAACGAGGTCGCCGGTTAGCTGACTGCGCAGCTGCACGGTCCAGTTGCCGGCGGAGGCGTTGACGGGGACCGGGTAGACGAAGCGGAAGTCGCCGGCCTGATTCGTGCTGCGATAGCCTTCGAAGGCGTTCGAGCCGTCCGGCCGGACGATCGTCAGATGAAACGGCAGCACGCCTTTCAACGGCTTGCCGGCGTTGTCGGAGAAACGGACCTGGATCGCCAACGGCTTCCCGGCGGGCAGCTCCTGGGTGGCCTTCAGGTCCACCTTCGCGATCGGTCGGGAAAGGACGGCGAAGACTCGGGCGGTAGTCGCCTTCAGGTCCACCTTGAACGCCTTGTCGGCCGCGCCGATCAGTTTCTCTTCGTTGAGATCGTAGCGCATAGCCCCGGCCGCGATGCCGTTCGGCTTCAGTGTTTCCTCCACTTGATGCCAGCGCATGTGACTCCAGTGGTTGGCGTCCCAGGAATCGTTGATCGCAATGACGTAGGTGGCGTCCGAGCCGCCTTTGATCTGGCAGATCGTGACGTCCGAGGTCGCGCCGTCAGCCTGGGTATAGAGCGCGCGTTCGGTATTGCCGAGTGCCTTCTCTACGGCGGGCGCCAGACGATGGTGGACGTACTCTCCGACGCGCGGCATACCGCCTGGCATGAGGGCCAGGTTTGGGCTGCCCCAGCCGTAGACATGGCGGGCTTCGGTACTCCAGACGCCGACCTCAAGCTTCTCGAGCCCGGGCAGCTTGACGGATGTCGAGGCGTCGGCGACAACGCGGCCGCCGGCGTCGGTGAAGGCTTTGATCTTCGCAGTGACATCGTCGGGCAGCGGGAACTGCTGATCCCAGACGGTCAGGATCTTGTAGTTCTTGAGCCGGTCGGCGCGGATGTCCTCTTCCGTCACGAAGCGCGGCGTGTATCCCAGCCGTGTCAGCGTCAGGAGCGCCTGCCACGCGGGGGTCAGCGGGCCTTCGTGCGCGACGCGCGGCGCGAAGTTCTCCATCGAGTAGAGAATGGCAACGCCGTGGTCGCCGTCGCCGTGGACAGCGAGTGCCGAGAATCGGTGCATGAAATCCTGGGCGTTGTTGATCACATCAAACTTCGGGCCCTTGATCCAGGCGAAGCCGCCTTCAGCCGCGGAGCCGACGCCGGTACCGTTCTGAGCCAGGTTGTGGGCGATCGAGCGTACGGTCTTGCCGGCCTGCCCGTGTGAGATGCCGGTGCCCTGCGCAACCCAGATCGGCTGGTTGTTCGGATTGGTCGTGTTCATCAACGCGCCACTCAGCAGCCACTGATGGATGTAATCGCTCTTGCCGGTCTGGTCGTTCCAGGCGCTCATATGGCGGATGTTCAGGCCCTGGTAGTTGGCCGGCGTGAAGTGCCCCTGGTTGACGGAGCCATGGTCGATGTTGACGCTGCCGGTATGCGCCATGGCGGGGTCAATGCGGTCGAGGTGTTGGCCCATCATCCGGTGGCCTTCGCCGTAGAGGCCCATGAGATACTTGTGCCAGGCGACGATGCGCTTCTTCAGGTCGGCCATCTTCTCTTCTGGCAACGGCGGCATGTGTTTGGCGACGCGCTGCATCCAGCGGAACGACGGCAGGTCGACGATCGGTCCGTACTCGGGGCGTTTGATCGCGGCGGCGTACTGGATGATCTCCCTGGTGGTCGGCGGCTGCAGACCGGTGCGCTTGGTGAACTCCTTGTAGAGCGCCTCGTTGGAGTCCTTCTGGTATTGCCGCCATTCCTTATCCATCTTGCCCATGATGAAGAAGATGCTCGGCGACCGGACGACATTGCCGGCGTCCCACTCATAGCAGAAGCCGCTGAATGCCGGGTAGCGCAGTTGCGACTGAGAGATCTGGCTCAGCCGGATGATCCAGTTGTCCAACTCCCACTGCCAGCCGCGAGCCGGCTTGAAGCTCGTCGGACGTGTCGTCGGACTGATGAAGAAGCCGGCCTTGAATTCGAGCAGGCGGTCGAGGTCCCGGTTGATCGCCTCGTAGCCCCCGCGATTGCCGAGGGTCATAAAGACGTTGACGCCGCAACCTTGCCGGAGAGGCGCGAAGCAGTCCTCTTCCCGGACGGGCCAGACCTGCTCGTTGATGAAGGCGCCGGCCGACTTCCGTTGATGCTCGATCAGCGTCAGTTTGAGCATCGCAGGTTTTTCGTCCAGGAGGACCTCATAGGTTCCCGGCGCCAGCGTCGTGGTGTCGAGGACGGCCGGTCCGTCGAGACGGAATTGAACGGGCTTCGCCGACTTGGCGTCGACGGGCTTCAGGGTGATGGTTCCGGCGCCTTCCCGGACGGCCAGGGGGACCGTTTCGCCGCGGACGTAGACGAAGCGTTCGAGGGGAAGCACAAGCGGCTTCGCTGGCTGGACTTCCACCGTCTTCTTCTTCTTTCCGCGTTTGTTGTTTTTCTTTTTGGGCGCAGCTTCGGCGCCCAGCGCCAATAGAGTTGCGGCGATCAGGACAGACGTGTAGCAAAGGTGTCGGAACATGATGGACTCCGAGACTAGTGCTGTGTCAATCTTTAATATTAGGGTAGAGCGATTTCAGTTTCTGTCGCGCATCTTCAATGGTAAATCGCCAGTCGACGCCTCTTTGCTTGTCATTGCTTGATTGCGCCCAGGCAGCGGTTTCGTCTCGAAGTATGTCAATGTCAGGGATGCGCCGGCCTGAGAGGCACTGACGGGTCATCGAACTCAGTTCGTTCTCCGCAATATTGAGCCAACTGCCGTGCTTCGGTGTAAAACAGAACTCCAAACGCTTCACACTCGAACGCGCCTTGTGCGGTGGGAACAATTCGTAAAACGCACCCTTGGTGTGCGTGTTCAAGTTGTCACACACCAAGATGAGTTTCTCGGCGTCTGCGTATCTCGTTTCGAGCAGTTCGTCCATTTCGAAAGCCCAATCGACTTTCGTACGACGTGGACGCACACTCACCTTTCGCCAGCCGACCAGTGGCTCAGCGAACATGAATATACACGCAGTGCCCGCCCGCTCGTATTCATAGTCGACCCTTCGAGGATGGTTCCTGCTTGCAGGAATCGGGACTCTGGTCTCCTTAAACAATTGCACCGGCTGTTCGTCCATACACAAAACCGGAAACGCTCCGTCGTAGGGTTTGGCGTAGGTTTCCAGCACCTCCTCCATGCATGCCACGAATTCGCCGTTGGCATAAGGTGGGATGACCCAATACTGGATCTTTCGGCGGGTCATTCCGTTTTTTTTAGAGTCTTGCGCAACGTCTCATGGCTGACTGAATCAACAATGCCCAGTTCCACCACATGATCAGCAAGAAGACGCAATGACCAGTTCGTAAATCCTTCGGGGGGCGCGCCAAGGCGTACTGCAATAACTTTGGCTTCCTGCTCCCCGTCGAGCACTTTCTGCCGTGGAGGCGTCTTTCTCTTTTTCCGATTCAGTGCAGCGTCAAAACCTTCTGTCACCAAACGCCGGCGAATGTTCTCTACGGTCTTGGTCCGACACGAAAATGCTTCGGCAATCCTCTTGTCGGTCCAGTTGGGACCATCGGCGTCGGCTTTCAGCAGCACTTGTGCGCGCCGTACTTTCTCCGATGTGCCCTTGAGTTTCTTCACGACCTGCCGGAGTACTTCTCTTTCTTCGGCCGAGAGACGAACAATGTACCTTTTCTCCATGATATGAGCCCTCCATGCTCATAGCAACATGGAGCAACACGCACCGTAATTCAATCCTAAGATTTAAGCTTGACACAGCACTAGTTCGATTATCCATCAGTACACCATCCACCAAGCACGCACGCTCAAGTCGGGCGGTGAGATTGATTGCGTTTGTCGCGGTAGGGACTGCCCATTACGGGCAGCCCCCCGCACAGATCCGTACTT
>CAYLNH010000139.1:0-18111 GCA_964384625.1 uncultured Lentisphaerales bacterium | reverse complement strand
GGCAAGGCGATGCCGAATAAGCGATGCGAGCATCGTGTCCCGCCTTGGCGGGATAGATTTCGTGCTTGCCCCGCTTTGCGGGGGCAACGCCGCCGGCCGGATGCTTGCACCCGCTCTCCGAGTTGCTCGTTTCCGGGCTCGGGGGGCGTTGGCGAAATGGTCATGTGCTGCAGCACACAACCCTTCCACCGCCTGCCGCGGGCCTCGAAGCCCGGGCAATCCGTGGCGGAAAGACTTCCGCCGAGACCATCCGGTGACTGTGCGATGGTTGTTGGGTGTACGGTTTCTGTTTGCCGCGGCGGCATCGATCCTGGCTCGCGCCTGGACGGACCGCAGGGCCCGCAAACTGCAGGGGATGTATGACGGCTGCCGGGGTGGATCAATATCGGTTTGCGCGTTATCGGTTTCCGCTGACGATTAAGCTGATCTACCGGGAGAGCATCGGCCGGTCGATTATCATATGGCCGGCGGCCGATCTGATCGCCTTCCTGCTCTGCTGCGGCGGTGGCTGCGCTTTGCTGCTGATCGCGTCTTGAGCCCACTCTTTTGAGCGGCCACGCTTGCGCTCATGTCCCCCGGAGTTACATTCCTTCAGAGTCTCCGGATGGCCCGTCCGGTTCCAGCGTAACACTGTACCTTCAGCAAGGTTATCATATGCTTCAGGCGATTCACGATCAGACCACCTACCGCATCGTCAAGAAGATCGCCGAGGGCGGCATGGGATCCGTCTATCAGGCCATTCAGGATGGGGTCAACGGCTTTCAGAAGATCGTCGCGCTCAAGACATTGCTGCCCAAGTTGTCCAGCAACCAGCGGTTTGTGGATATGTTCATCCAGGAAGCCAAACTGGTGGCGAACCTCGTCCACGAGAACATCGTCCAGATCTATCAGCTCGGCGAGATGGATGAGGGCTACTACATCGTCATGGAGTTTGTCCACGGCTTGTCGCTGCACGAGTTCATCCGGTTTCATACGACGGTAACCAAGAAGACGATCCCCCGTGAACTGGCGATCTTCATCGCCAGTCGCATCGCCCGCGGCCTGGCCTACGCGCACTCGCGTAAGGATACCTACGGCCGGCCGCTGCAGATTGTCCATCGCGACGTCTGCCCCAACAATATCATGATTACCACCGAGGGCCTGCCGAAACTGACCGACTTCGGGATTGCCGTGGTCTCCGCCGGCATCCTTGAGAGCCGACAGCAGTTGGTCGGCAAGCTCACCTATATGTCGCCGCAGCAGGCGCGACGCGAATCGGTGGATCACCGCGCCGATATCTTCTCGCTCGGCGCGGTGCTCTTCGAAATGCTGGCCGGCGCCAAGATCCGTTTCGGCGAAACGGAAGAGGACCACGAGAAGATGGCGCAAAACGGAAACGTTGAATGGCAGCGGCTGCCGGGCGACCTCGATCCGGACGTGCGCGATATGCTGGAAACCTGCCTGCAGGTCGACCCGAACAGGCGCTATACCTCCACCTCCGAACTGGCCAAGGGCCTCGAGTACATCATCTACAAGGACGGCTACGGCCCCACGATTCAGACGTTGGAAGCCTACCTCCGGCAACAGTTCCCGTACCTGTACCGGATTACCAAGAACACGCTCGCGAAGAGCAATGAATTCAGTCTGGCCGATGAGGTCGGGGACCGACCGGACGCAACGGCCACGATCATCCTGGATGATCAGTGACGGCGCCCGCGACGACGCGGCGCAGCTGAACCCGGAGTACCGATAGGGAGAACGGCAATACTGTGACCAACGATATCCTGTGGTTCGCATATCTCTGTGCCGATAAAGGCCTGGTCAGTTCGGCCGTCTGCCGTCAGATCGCCGCCGCCCTGGGCGACCGTATGGATCTGCTGTTGTTTGCCGAGACCCTGCTTGCCAACGACTTCTGCAGCAGCAAGGAGCGCCTGCAGGCCATCATCAATGAAGCCTGGCGCAAAGCGCAAACGGGCGGGCCGCCGCCGATGAATGTCTTCGCCGGCGAGGAACCGGCCTGGCAGAAGAAACGCAAATCCATCCCGTTTCGCAAGCGCGGCAGCACGGAGACTGCGGCCCCGTCCCCCGCATCGGAGGCCGCCGCCCCGCCGCCGACGGACTCAGCCCCCGCGCCGCCGACCGCCGCCGAACCGGAACCCGCCGCGGCTCCCGGTTCGTCAAAGGTCATCAAGACCATACAGTTCGGACCGCAGCCCGATGTCGACCTCGCCCCCGTGCCGCCCCCGAAGAAGCAGCCGGCCGCGTCCAAAGTGATTAAACAGATCTCGATGAGCTCTACGATCGACGTGGAAGAAGAAACGGCCGCAACGGCGGCCACCCGGGCCGGTGAACCGCCCGTCGAAACCACGCCGAAGCTGCAGAAAAAGAACGAGACGCGCGCGCCGACGCTGCTCGACTTCGATATCGCAAATATCCAGGCCGAGGCCTTTGACTTCGAGAATATCGAATCGATGGCTGACCAGGAACTGAAAGAGTCAATGGCCAAGCTCCTCCTGTCCGCGCAGATGACCGGCGCCAGTGATCTGCATATCTCCGCCGGCGCCCGCCCGTTTGCCCGACACTACGGCCGGCTCGAATTCCTGGCCGACAAGGTTTTGACCGCAAAAGAAGCCGAACAACTGAACTGCGCCCTGCTGACCGCCGATCAGAAGGACGCGTTCCTGGCACAACAGGACTATGACCTGGCCCTGGCGCTGGGCGAACGGAACCGCTTCCGAGTCAATCTGATGGTTCATAAAGAAGGGCCGTCCGGCACCTATCACGTGGTGCCCAACAGGATCCGGTCACTCGAGGAACTGGGTTTCACCAATGCTGATACGATCCGACAGCTGCTCGACTTCCACAATGGTCTGATCCTCGTAACCGGACCCGTCGGCTGCGGCAAAACTACGACCATGGCGTCGCTGGTCGACGAACTCAATCGCAACCGTCGCGACCATATCATCACGGTTGAAAACCCGATCGAGATTATCCAGACCGCCGCCAACTGCAACGTCACCCAACGCGAGGTCGGCCGGCATACGGAGAACTTCAAGACCGCCCTGAAAGCAGCCCTGCGCGAAGATCCGGATGTTATCGTTATCGGCGAATTGTCCGACCTGGAAACCATCGAAATGGCGATCACCGCCTCCGAGACGGGCCATCTGGTCGTCGGCACGCTGCATACCGCCGATGCCGCGACGACCCTGAGCCGGCTGCTGGACGTGTTTCCGCCGGCGCAGCAGCCGCAGATTCGCGCGATGGTCGCGGAAAGCCTGCGCGGCATTGTCTGCCAGCGTTTGCTGCCCAGTACCGACGGCGGCCGGGTTGTCGCCTGCGAGCTGCTGCTGAATACCCTGGCCGTCTCCAACCTGATTCGCGAAGGCAAGTCTCACGCCTTGAAGGCCGTCCTCGAAACCGGCGTCAAACAGGGCATGTGCCTGATGGATACCTACATCCTCGGACTCTGGCAGAAGCAGCGGATCACCGACGCCGTCGCCAGCATGTACATTCGCGATCGCGGCGTGCGCAACCGGATCAAGTCGCAGAAGCAACTGGGAGACGCCGGCGCACATACCGTGCAGACCCAGGCGTCCGCTGCCGGCAAAAAGAAATGGGGATTGTTCTGATGGCTGAACTCGATGCCTACCTCCAGCAGATGCTCGATGCCGGCGGTTCCGACCTGCACCTGACTGTTGGCCTGCCGCCGAAAATCCGGGTGCACGGCAACCTGACCGCCCTGGAGAACGCGACGGCGCTCGACAAGGATCAAATGTTCAAACTGCTGGAGGAGATCTGCCCCCGGAAGCGCTGGACGGCATTCCTGAAAACCGGGGATCTCGACTTCGCCTATGAAATCTCCGGGGTTGCCCGGTTCCGGGCCAACTACCTGCGCAATCACTGGGGCCAGGCCGCCGTGTTCCGGCAGATTCCCAGTCGGATCCTCACCATGGCCGAGCTGAACCTGCCCGAAACCCTGGCGACCATCTGCAATTACCACGAGGGCCTCGTCCTGGTCACCGGTCCCACCGGGTCCGGCAAGTCCACGACGCTTGCCGCGATGATCGACTATATCAACGAGAACTTCAACAAACACATCATCACCATCGAGGACCCGATTGAGTTCGTCCACCACAACCGGAACTCAATTGTCGTGCACCGCGAAGTCGGCATCCACACGGAAACATTCGGCGCCGGTTTGCGCAGTGCCATGCGCGCCGATCCCGACATCATCCTGGTCGGCGAGATGCGCGACCTGGAAACCATCCGACTGGCCTTGACCTGTGCCACCATGGGCATGCTGGTCTTCGGTACGCTGCATACGAACAACGCGCCCAAAACCGTCGATCGCATCATCGACGCCTTCCCCGCCAACGAACAGGCACAGATCCGGACCATGCTCGCCGAGTGCCTCGCGGCGGTCGTCTCGCAGTTGCTCTGTAAAACCGCCGACGGCAAGGGCAGGGCGGCGGTTCACGAAATCCTGCTGCGCCATGAAGCACTGCCGAACACCATTCGCGAAGGCCAGATCAACAACATCCGAAGTATCATTGCAGGTAGCCAGGCACAAGGCATGTGCAGTATGGACGGCTCGCTCAAGGACCTCCTTGACGCCGGCACCATCTCCGCCGAAGAAGCCTTTATGAAAGCTGCCGACAAGAAGGCCTTTCAGGACAGTCAGACCTGCAACTCCCGTTGACACTCCCGGCGATAGGCCAGGGGAGTGCTGCCGACAAACCGCTTGAAGGACCGGTGGAAATAGCTGACATCGCGATAACCGCAGTGCTCGGCTACTTCGGAGACGATGAAGTCCGTGTTCGCCAGGAGGTCCTTGGCGTGGTTGATCCGTACTTCCTGCAGGAGACTGCTGTAGCCCTGGCCGAAAAGCTCGCGGACCAATTCACCTGTCCGGGACTCAGAAAGACACAGCGATCGTGCCAGGTCGCAGAGCTGGATATTGCGGGGAAAGTACTTGTTCAGGAACAACTCCACCTGCTCCCGGCGCGACAGGTCCTCCTTCGGGGTGGAACTGCTTGACGCGATCAGATGCTCAAGACGGTCAGTGAAGGCGCGCATGACCTGTTCGCGCTGCCGGCGCTCTTCCTCCGTGAGGGCCGGCAGGTCATCCCACATGTGCTGGTCGGACTCGGGAACCCGGATTCGATGTCCGGTTGTCAGAAAATCCGAAGGCAGGTCCTCGCCGTCCGGCCAACGGTATTGGCCAAGCGCCACCGAGCCGATCACGACATCCGCATCCATGATCGGTGTGGACAGTTCGAGGATCCGGCCATGGCAGAACTTCCAGAAGGCGCAGCGCTGCCGCCGCAGGCGTTGGGGGACGACCTGGTTGTCGAACGTGCCGCACTGGCGGCTCTCCCGACACTGTTCCTTCACGCAGATGCAATGCCGGCCCGAGTGGAAACTGCTCCGGGCCGGGATGAAGCGCGCCAGCCGGCCGACATAGTCGATGATGCACAGTCGCGCAGCCAGCAGCGTCTCGAACGCCTGGATCAGATCGCGCACCTGTCGGCGCGTACCAGATGTCGATGAATCCGCCATATTAATTGAAAAAGTACACTATAATCGTGGATTTGTCCATTGTCTGGCGGTTTCAGGGGACGCATCGTAAAGGCATGATGAAAAACCTGTTGATCATCATGGCCGACGAGATGCGGCACGACATCACGCTCCATGAGAACTACCCCTTCGTGCAGCTGCCGAACCTGGACCGCTTGCGGTCGGCGGGCATCACCGCCGCCAACTTCTTCAGTCAGTATCCGATCTGCTGTCCGTCGCGGGCATCATTCATCAGCGGCAAGTATCCGCATCAGATCGGGCTCTGGAACAACCGCTGCGAGTTTCCGGCACACGAACGCGATCTGGGGCACCATTTGAAGGACCACGGCTATGATCCGGTGGCATTCGGCAAAACGCACAACATGAACCCGGGCTTCCGGTCGATTCAGTACGACATCGACACGGCCATGGAACCGGTGGGGCACGGCTACGGCACGCCGCCGGACGTGACAACCCTCGGCACGTACACGCGGTCCGAAGACGAGTACTGCGACTTCCTGGCTTGCAGTCAATTTGCTGAGTACGTGACGTCGCGGGCCGATGACGCCGCTCCCTTCGCTGCGTTCGTCGGCATCTATGCGCCGCATCCGCCGCAGTGCCCGCCGAAACGGTTCAAGGAGATGTATGCCGATGTCGAAATCTCGATCCCGGCGGTGCCGGAGAATGAGGAAGAGACGAAACCGGCGATCCAGGGGATCACTCGCGCCCGATGGCAGGGCTTTCCGGACGCCACCAAACTGGAGATCATCCACACCTATCTCGGCATGTGCACATTGGTCGACGAATGCATCGGCAGATTGCTGGACACCCTGAAAGACGCGGGCCTGCTGGACGACACGATCGTTGTGTTCACGTCCGACCACGGCGAGCAGCTGGGCGAGCACAACATGGTCGGCAAGTTCCACAACAACTACGAAGGCTCGTTGCGCAGCCCGTTTGTCCTGCGTCTGCCGCAGGACAAACATGGCGGCACGGTCATGCCGCAGTTGATCGAAATGCTGGATGTGTATCCAACGGTCTGTGAGTTGCTCAATGTGCCGCTGCCGGAAGGCGTCCACGCGGTATCCGGTCACAGTTTCTCGCCGGCGTTCACCGACAGTTCCTACGAGCATCGGAATTGCGTTCACAGCATGATCGAGGACGCGCATATGGTGCGGACGGACAAATGGAAACTCGTCTCTCACGCCAACGACCGCGGCGAACTCTACAATCTCAAGCAAGACCCCGGCGAAGCCGACAACCTCTATGAGAAGGAAGCATACAGGCAGATCCGCACAGAACTTGAGCTGCGGCTCCTCAAGCATCTTCTGCAGAACAAACCAACTGTGATCGAAGGAAAGAACGGGTACTTCGGGTGATTCATCTGCGGCGAAGCCGCACACGGAGCGCGGAGTTCAACTCCGCTTCCTTTCCCAAACCCGAAACCGGACACCTGACACCCATGAAGACCCACATTGAACCATCCCGAGAGATCCCTGTACTGGCTGAATACGATGTTGTTGTCTGCGGCGGCGGCCCGGCCGGCTGTGCCGCGGGCATTGCGGCGGCGCGCAACGGCGCCAGAACTCTGGTCGTCGAAAAGGAAGGCTATCTCGGCGGCGCTACCGTTTCGCAATTGGTGTGCGTCGTTCTCAGCACCAACGGCGTCGACTTCCAAGGCATCTGGCACGAGTACGCCCGGGCCCTGAGAGAGCGCGACGCGATCCGCGATCTCAACGGCAGTTGGGAACGAATTCATATCGACAGCTCGGTCGATCCGGAACAGGTGAAATTCGTCTGGGACGAACTGCTGACGTCAGCCGGCGCGGACATCCTGCACCACGCCTATTCCGCCACTGCGATGGTCGAAGACGGCGTTGCCAAGGGGGTCCTGGCGGAAACCCGGGCCGGCCGCCGGGCAATCCTGGCAAAGCGTGTGATCGACTGCACCGGCGACGGCATTGTCGCCGCCCAGTCCGGCGTGCCGTGGGAGCAGGGCGACGGCAAGAACCTGTGGGCCATGGCCTGCACCAAAGTCTTCCGCCTGGGCAATGTCGAAATCGGTCGTCGCCCGACGCCGGAAGAGATCGCCGAGATAGAGCGCCAGTTGACGGCCGCTATCGACGCCGGCGAGTTCCATACTGAGCCGCTGTGCCAGAAGACGCGGTTTGTGAATTACTGTCGCGGTCAACACTGGCGGCTGCCGGAGAACCGTCGGGAAACGCTGTCCGTACTGTCCCGTGTTCTCAAGGTGGACCCGTTGGATCCCTTCGACTTTACCCGCGCCGAACGCGAAGGACGTGCGCAAGCCTGGGAAGGGGCGCAAGCGATGAAACGCTTCGTGCCGGGATACGAAGACGCGTACTTGCTTGATACCAGCGCGCAGATCGGTTTGCGATCGTCACGCCGGCTGCACGGCATTGAGACCTTGACCTTCGACGATGTCTGGAGCTTCCGCAAACGGGAGGACGGCATTGCGCGTGGTTCCTGGGACGTGGATGTGTGGCCGGCCGACAGCTACAGCCGACCGGCCGTAGACCGGGAGTCAGACGTCGCCACGGCACGGCGGCGGCGCCTGGCGGCAGGCGAGTACTACGACATCCCGTACGGCGCGATCGTGGCGCAGGGCGTCGACAACCTGCTGATGGCCGGGCGCTGCCTGTCGGCGGAGCATCAGGCGGAGGCGAGCCTGCGGATCCAGCAGACGTGTATGGCCACCGGCGAAGCAGCCGGTGCGGCGGCGGCAATCAGTCTCTCCGAAGTTACGACGCCGCGCGAGTTGGACGCGGATAGAGTCGTCGAACGGCTGGCTGTAATGCGCGATGTCGAGCCGGCGTTCGATCTGCTCAAAGACGTGCCGGAGTTGTCCTAATGACGATCTTGATTCCAGCGCGAGAACTTCCCGTTTTGACCGAGTGCGATGTACTGGTCTGCGGCGGCGGCGCCGCCGGCTGTGCCGCCGCTCTCGGTGCGGCGCGCCACGACGCCGACGTTTTGCTGACGGAGCGTTTCGGCTATCTCGGCGGCGCGACCGTGACGCAATGGGTCTTTCACATTCTCTCGACCAACTGCGTTGATTTCCAGGGCGTCTGGCACGATTGGATGCGAGCCGTGGGCGCCCGCGGCGGCGTCGTCGACTACGGCATCATGTGCCAGAACGGCAACAACTATCTCTACCGCAGCGGGGTGGATCCGGAGGTCGTGAAGTACGCCTGGGACGACATGCTTGCCGCGGCCGGTGTTCGCCTGCTGCATCATGCCTGGTGCGTAAACGCCTTGATCGAAGACGGGGTCATTGTCGGCGTCGTGATCGAAAGCCGCGCCGGCCGCCAGGTGATCCTGGCGAAGCGGGTGATCGACGCCACGGGCGACGGAATTGTCTGTGATGCCGCCGGCGTCCCCTGGGAACAGGGCGACGGCGTCCATCCATACAACCAGGCGATGACGAAGATCTATCGTCTGGGCAATGCGCAGCGGCCGGAATCCTACACGCCGCAGCAGCGCGAAGACCTTCAGAAGAAACTGGCGGCATCCAACGCGAAGGATGAGTTCGACTCGCCGGTCGTGCGGAATGGGCGGGCAATCCAGTATGCCGTCTCCGGCGCGTTCAAGAGCTGTCCAAGCTATCGCCGTGAACTGAACGCTGTTGCCAGCCGCGTGCTTGAGGTGAATCCGGTGGATCCATTTGATTTCACCCGGGCCGAACGCGAGGGCCGCGAGCAGGCGCGGCAGTGTGCGGCGTTCGCAAAGAAGTACATCCCCGGCTACGAGGACTCTTATCTGCTCGGCACCAGCGAACACATCGGCCTGCGCGACTCCCGGCGTATCCACGGCGTGCAGACGGTTACCGACGACGACGCCGTTCTATTCCGGAAGCGTCCGGCCGACGGCATCGCCAGGAGCTCCTGGGACATTGATATCTGGCCGGGCGACAGCTACGACAACCCGGCGGTGCCGCGGCATACGGAGGCGTACAAAAAACGAATCGACGCATTGCGCACGGGCGAATACTTTGACATCCCCTACGGCTGCATCGTCGCCGCCGGCATCGAGAATCTGTTCGTTGCCGGCCGCTGTATTTCGGCCGAGCGCCAGGCACAGGCCAGTCTGCGAATTCAGCAGACCTGCCAGAGTCTGGGCGAAGCCGCCGGCGTGGCCGCGGCGATGAGTCTCGACGCGGGCACGCTTGCCCGCGATGTCGCGGTCGATCGACTGCGTCGACAACTGGAGACCGATCGTGACGTGGAGCCGGCCTTCGAAACAGTGAACAACGTGCCGATCGCAACTGAAACGTGAGGTAGTTGACATGAGTTTTCGCCGATATACCCGTGACCTTCCCTGTCTCGAATCATGCGATGTGATCGTGTGCGGCGGCGGCCCCTCCGGTGTGGCTGCAGCCTTGGCTGCACGGCGCTCCGGCGCCAAGGTCCTCCTGCTTGAACAGACTGCCCAACTCGGCGGCGTCGGCACCTCCGGCGGCGTAACCATGTGGCTCGGCGGCCGGACGCCGCAGAATGAATGGTGCGTCGGCGGCGTCTTCCGGGAACTGGTGGACGCTTTGCTGGCCAATGGCGGGGCCGCCGATCCGTTGGCCGAAACGCCGGGGGACGCCAGGTACACGCCGTTCGGCTGGAACAGGGGGCTGGTCCACGGCGTCACCTTCAACGTGCCGCCAACAATAAAACTGCTCGACGACAAGATGGCGGCGGCGGGCGTGGACCTCCTCTATGACACGGCCGTTGTCGACGCCGTTGTCCGGGCCGACCGCATTACCCACGTTGTCATTCACAACAAGTCCGGACTGCAGACCGTGCCGGTCGGCTGCGTGATCGACGCCACGGGCGATGCCGACGTTGCCGCCCGCAGCGGCTGTGACGTGACCATCGGTCGCGACGAGGATCACCTGATGACGCCGGCGACATTGATGTTCAGCGTCGACCGGGTTGATCGGCAGGCGTTGTGGCAGTACATCGACGAGAACGATACGCCGCGATTTCGGGAGCTGATCAAGACACTGCGTCAAACCGGTGAATGGACGTTTCCCTACGAGATCTTCATCAGCTTCCAGGTGGTGGACGACGATGTTTTTATGATCAACACCAGTCGGTTGTGCGATGTGGACGGTCTTGACGGCGCATCCATTACGCAGGGGATCATTCGCGGTCGGCAGGAGACGATGCGGTTGTTTGATCTCATGCAGCGGCATTTCCCCGGCTTCAGCCGGGCACGACTGCGCTGGATCGCGCCGCACCTGGGCATCCGTGAAACGCGCCGGATTGTCGGTGGCTATATGATGACGGTTGACGATGTCGTCAGCGCCCGCGACTTTGATGATGTGATCGGCTACACATCCTACGGCTGGGATCTGCCGGATCCGAAGAAACCCAGCTGTCAGCCGATGAATGAAAACCAGGTAGCCAAGCCCCGGTTCACACCGATTCCCTACCGGATCATGGTGCCGAAACCGGTGACCAACCTGATCTGTCCGGGACGCGCTGTCAGCGTCGAGCGCGACGTACTCGGACCGCTGCGGGTGATGGCCCCGTGCTTCGCCATGGGCGAAGCCGCGGGCATCGCCGCGGCCTGGACTGCCGCAGAGAACGGCGAGATCAAGGATGTCGATGTCAAGCGGCTGCAGGGCGAACTGAAGGGGCGCAATGCGATCGTGGATCTCTGAGGATCCCTGATTCTCGGCGTCGGCAGGATGCCGGCGCTCCAGCCGCCCGGAGCTGCAGCTGCCGGGCTTCCCTATTGCTGCCGGATGGTTGTTGGGCCTTCCAGGAGTCCTCCGCCCATTTCAACTTGACTCCCCGTTTTGCGGGTGTCAGTAGACTTCAGGAGTCGAGCATCTCCTTGACGATGATGACCGAGACTGACGAAAAGAGAGCAGCCCATGCAGCCGAACATCCTTCTGATCTTCGCCGATGAACTCCGTGCCGACGCCCTCGGGTGTTACGGCAATACCATTTGTCACACGCCGAATCTCGATGCCTTGGCTGAACGCGGCACGCGGTTCAACCAGTGTATGGTGACGCAGCCGACCTGCACACCGAGTCGGGCCTCGGTGCTGAGCGGCTGCTATCCCGCCGCCATGCGCAGTCGTATGGTCGGCTGCCAGACGCCGGACGACCCGCGGTTCCTGCCGCATGTCCTGGGGGCCGCCGGCTACCGCACGGTGTCCATCGGCAAGATTCACCTGCGTTCACAGGGCGCGGAAGTCGACGAGGTCGAGCAGACGCGGCGTGCAGACGGCAGCTGTGACTACTTCGGCTTTCACGAGATTGACCTGGTCAACGGCCACGGCGCCCGGTGCTTTGGGAATCTCTATACGCCGTGGCTCCTGGAACGCGTGCCGGATCGCGGCGAACGCCTGGAGAAACGGAAGAAGTGTTCGCCCGGGGTAAACGCCGACGGCGGCCCGGAAACACACGAGTGGCCGTTCCCGCCGGAGGTGCACTCCAGTGAGTACATCGCCGATCGAGCGGCGGAGTTTCTGGATCAGGCGGCCCACGATCTGAAACCGTTCTTCCTGCACGTCTCATTTCCGGATCCGCATCATCCGTTTACCGTGCCGGCACCCTATGACACGCTCTACAATGCCGACGACATGCCGGAACCATTGCCGCCGGTGACGGAAACCATCGACCCGACGGACCTGCAGGTGAAGACCTATCACGGCCGCTATTCGGAGTTCGTTGAAGGAAAGAAGAGCGACCGGGTTATCGGGACGCCGGCGGCTGATTACTCGCAATTCAAGACGGCGGACTGGCAGAAAACGAAGGCAATCTACTACGGGATGACGACGCTGATGGACAAATGCATCGGCCGGGTCCTGGACAAACTGCGCGACTGCGGGCTGGAGAAGAATACGATCGTGGTCTTCGTCACCGATCATGGCGATTACCTGGGCGACCACGGCCTGGTCGGCAAGGGCTTCCACTACGACAGTGTCATCCGGACGCCGCTGATTATGGCGGGCCCGGGAATACGGGCCGGCCGCGTGATCGAGCAGATGGCGTCAACCGTGGATCTGGCGCCGACGTTGCTGAAGATGGCCGCCGTCGAGGAGCCGGCCGGCATGCAGGGCATGTCGATGAAAGCCGCTCTGGCGGGGCAGGGCAGTCTGCCGCGCAACACGGCGCTGACGGAAAACGACGACGACTTTGTCCCCATGCGGGTGCGGACCATTACGACGAATGCCTGGAAGATGACGTGGTATCTGGGGGAGGATGCCGGCGAATTGTATGACCGCCTGAGCGATCCGGATGAATTGGTGAACCTGTGGAATGAACCGGGTTGTGCGTCGGTCAAGCGCGACCTGACGGAGCAGTTGCTGGCGGAGGTCGTCGCCGCGACCGATACAGTCAACGGCCGGACGCAGACGCCGTCGCCGCCGCACCGCAAGTGGCTGCCCGGCTACTTCTGAACGAACCGCGCGGGCGGCAGCGCGAGTGGCGGATCCCCCGGGATTGCGCTATATTTGTGCAATTGGAGAACTGCCCCTCAGAGCCCGCGCCGAAAGCAGCCGGCGCTTTGATGGGAGCGGCCCGGGTTGTCGGCACGGCATGAACGACGACCGCGGCAAGTTGCTTGTGGAGGCGAGACTGACGAAGCGGAACGCCGAAAATGCCACGGCGCAATCGAGGCAATTGCGGAACACAGTGCCGGATGATTCCGGCGCCGGCCCTTACCCCGAAGTGATACGATGGTGACGGAACTGCAGAATCGCTATCAGCGCTGGAAACAATTCGTTATCCATGACCTCTGGATGATGGATCTGTCGGATATGCCCTTCTTCAAGCGGGCCGCGCTGAATGCACTGAAGGTCGGCTATATCGTGGTGCGCGGTTTTGTGCAGGACAAATGCGCCCTGCAGGCGTCGGCGTTGACGTTTATCACGTTGATGTCGATCGTGCCGTGTCTGGCACTGGTGCTTTCCGCGGCGAAAGGTCTGCATTTTGACGGGCAACTGCGATTCACGATTCTCAGGTATGCCCGCTCCAACTTCCCGGAACACATCCAGTTGTTTATCGAACGCATGCTGGAACTGGTGGATCAGACCAGTTTCGTGGCGTTGGGGTCGTTGGGCTGCGTCTTCATCCTGTTCACCATGATCAAGGTCATGGAACGGGTGGAAATCACGCTGAACGGCATCTGGGGCGTCAGAGAAGGACGGACGTGGCGGCGCAAATTCGCTGATTACCTGAGCATTCTGTTTGTCGTGCCGTTCCTCATCCTGCTGGCGACCTCGATCAACACGACATTGGCAAGCGAACGGGTAACCGACGTGCTGCAGCAGTGGATGGCGCATCTGCTGCCGAAGGACAATCCGAATTCGATCGAGATCCAGAGCAACTTCCACGCCTGGTATGCCTACTACCTGCTGTACGGCCTGTTGATGCGCTGTGTCGGCGTGCTCGGCATCATCGGGGCCTTGCTGTTTCTTTATGTCTTCATGCCGAACACCAAGGTGAAGTTCCGGTCGGCGCTGATCGGGGCGATGTCGGCGGGGATCATGTGGATTCTGTGGCAGCGTTTCTGTATCAACTTCCAGTTCTGGGTGACCAGGTACAACGCGATCTACGGCGCCTTCGCCTCTCTGCCGGTTGCGCTGTTCTGGTTGGACATCAACTGGGTGATCATCCTGTTCGGCGCGGAGATCAGCTTCGCCTACCAGAACTACGACACCTATGTCCTCGAACAGGAAGCCCACACGGTGTCCTATGCGCTCCGGCGGCGCCTGGCGTTCCGGATTGTACTCGAGGTCTGCAAGGCATTCCGCACCGGCGGCGGCCCCTGGCGCACCGAGGCCTTCCAGATGGGACGCCACGTGCCGTTTCGGTTGATCCAGGAGATGATGCATACACTCAAGTCCCACGGCATTCTCACCGATGTCGCCGACGGCGGCTGGGTGCCGGCTAAGGACATTGAGGAATTGACGCTGAAAGACGTCGAGATGGCGGTAGCTGGCGAACTGGACGGTAAGTTCTCGCATCTCGGCGAACTGCCCAAGGCCTTGGTGCCGATCTTCGCCGAGCAGCATCAGACCTATCTCGAACAGCTGGGGTCGCGGAATTACCATGACCTGGTCATACTCGTGCTCGCCGATGAAAAAGAGGCGGATGCAGTCGTGGAGCAGGCTGTTGCCGACGGCGAGGCACTGGACGAACTGGCCGCCCGCGCCGACCTGCCGCCCGCCGAGGAAGGAGTCCGCAGTGAACCGGCGTAAGTTGTTCGAACTCCTGCAATGCCACAGCACGCCCGGCGACGAAGGCGAAGTCCGCGACTGGCTGACGGCGGATTTCGAAACCGCCGGCTGGACGGTGGAACGCCATGGCAAGTACGCCGTCTCCGCGGTCTGGCCGACGGCAAACGCCGATGCCCCGAAAGTTCTGGTCTGCGCGCACATGGATTCACCCGGCTACAGCGTCTCGGCGCTGCAGGACGGCATGTTGACCTGTGTGCGCCTGGGATCGCCGCGTTTCCCGGGGCGGCAGGCGGAAGTCCTCCTGAAGACCGGAAAGCGCCGACTGCCGCTGACCTTGCGCCAAGACAAAGATGCCGACCGCGAGGCGGCGTTCACGGTAAAAACCCGAGCCCGGGCCAAGCCCGGCGACCGCCTGTGTTTCCGGGCGCAACCCCAGGTCGTCTGCGACGCCTATGTCCTGTCGCCGTTCCTGGACAACCGCATCGGCTGCTTTGTCCTCAGCGAACTGGCGCACCGCCGCGCCTTGCGGCAGCCGCTGCCGGTGCAGCTGATTCTCGGCGCCACCACCAGCGAGGAAATGGGCGGCTTCGGCGCCCCGGTGCTCGCCGCCGCAACCCGGCCGGATCTGGTGATCTGTCTGGACGCGACCTATGCCGACGAAGCGCAGGAGGTCCTCCTGGGCGGCGGCCCGGTGTTGACCTTGAGCGACGCCTCGGTCATCCTCAGCCCGGCCGAACGTGAACGGCTGAGCCGGACCTTCCGGCGGGCCGGCGTCCCGCTGCAGACGGAAGTCTATAACTACAGCGGTACGGATTCGCGGGCCTTTCCGCATCTGGGTTTGCCGTGTCCCGTTCTGGCGCTGTTGATCGCGACCGAAGGCAATCATTCGCCGGTCGAACGCGCGGCCCTGGCGGATATCGATGCTTTGCTTACCATCCTGACCCAATGGGCGACCGGCGGCAGCGACTTGGGTTTGGGGTGAGGCTGCACATTTTTTTTGTCCGGAATGCACTTGCGCCACCTCAAACCTGTGCCTACATTACCCCTCTGTTTTTTCTGAGCCCTGCCGGGATGGTAGCTCAGGCGGTAGAGCAACGGCCTTTTAAGCCGTGGGTCCTGGGTTCAAGTCCCAGCCATCCCACCAACACATGTGAATCGCAAGCGGCCACTCCGAGGCGGTGGCCGGAAGGATAGGTAGTTATGTCAGCAAAATGCTATGTTTGTGGCAAGGGCAAAACCGTCGGCGGCAGCATTACGCACCGCGGTTTGCCGAAGAAAAAGGGCGGCATCGGTCTGCAACTGGTCAAGAACGTCAAGCGGACCTTCAAGCCGAACCTGCAGAACCTTCGCATCCGCGACGGCCAGAGCGTGAAGCGCGTCAAGGTCTGCACGGCCTGCATCCGGTCGAACAAAATCCAGAAGGCCTGACGCCGCTCAAGTCCCTTTCAGAAACCAACGCCGACTGCTGTCGGCGTTGGTTTTTTTGTCTGCTCTCCGACCAGCGATCTGCTGCGTTTTCAGCCCTCGCTGCCGCCGCCGGGCTATTGCACCGTGATGGCGCGATACCCCAGCTCCTTTTCCCAGAAGTCGATGACCTTCTCGATGTCGGCCGCTCGCGGTTCGTATTTGCCGTCACTGCCGATGCGCAGCCGCAGTCCGTTGAAGCTGCTCTCACTGAGTCGGTAACGGTCGAGATTGATCTTGGTCAGCAGGACGTGGGCGGCAATGGTTTTGTCCGGGTTCTGCAGTGAATCGAAGAGCGGCTCGTTGGCGGCGCGCCCGAGCTGCATCAACTTGACGGCCGGCTGTCCTTTGATCTCGGCCTGCAGGCCGCCGATGGACTTGCTCCAGGAAATGTCTTCGTTGATCAGGTTGCGGACATGCTTGTCCGCCCGTTTCAGCTTCGCCTCCGGCGTGGCACACCCGGACAGGACGAGAGCAAGAATAATCAGCAGTGTCGAACCATACTTTGCCATCGATATCTCCTTTCAGCTTTTTCGCAGGATCCAGAACTGGCGCGAGCCGCAGTCGCCGGGAAGTTCATAGATGTCTGAGGTCTCCGCCGACAACCCGTGGCGCGGGGCATCGCGTTCGACGGCGCCGCGTTCCGTCTCGAGTTGATCCGGAGTCTTGTACGCGATGATCAGGCCGTCCGGCGCCAGGAGGCCCTTGCATTCTTTCAGCAGCACCGGAGTCCGCGCGACTGCCCGGGCGGTGAGGACCTGGTACCTGCCGCGGTACTCGGGTTGCCGGCCCAACTCGCGGGCTCGGCCGTGAACGCCGGTCCCGGCGATTCCCAAGGCCGCGAAAAACGACTGGACGCACTCGACCTTCTTGCGAGTGGAGTCGATCGCGGTAAGCTGCAGGTTGCTGAACGCCAGCGCCAGGGGCAAGGCCGGAAAGCCGCCGCCACAGCCGATATCGGCAAGCGTGAGTTCCTGGGACTGCAGCGCGGGACAGGCGGCCGCCGCCAGCAGGCTGTCGACCACATGCTTGACCATAAACTCCTGCGGCCCCGTGATCGTCGTCAGGTTATGCGTCTGATTGGCGTCGAGCACCAGCTTGTACAACGTCTGGATGCGCGCGTCGAAATCGTCGGGCAGGTGTACGCCCAGCCTGGTAAGGAGGTCCCAGTCGCCCATCACGCGGCGGCCGGTGCACGGGTGGCGGCAGCGATGACGATGGCCAGCAGGCCGATGCCCAGCAGCACGCCGGCCACGAGGTGGCGGTGCTTTCGTTTTTCGGCAACGAGCTTGAGCAGATCGCGAAAACGCCAGGGCGAACCGATCATGAACATGCCGGCGATCGCCAGGACATAGCAGGCGATCGACAGCAGCCAGCGGGCCGGAGCGTGATGGATGAACGCTTCGCGCATGATATGTGTGGTCGACAGCAGCAGCAGCCCGCCCATCGCTCGGGTGAAGAGATAGTCCAGATAGAGGATCGAGCCGACACTGACGACGATCACAATGATCCAGAGCAGCCTGGCCAGCCCGGGCAGAGCGTCCTGCAGCAGCGGCTGCACCAGCAGAGCCGACCAGACCAGACACAGCACGCCGATCACCGCGCCGGCAACGCGGTCGCGCGGGACCGTACGCCAGAGGTCCGGCTTGCGGGCCGGGACGATGCCGAGCAGGCCTGCCGCCAGAACGAGGCCGGCGCCGAAAAGCCCTCCTGTGATCGTGAAACTCACGTTCGTCGATTGACTCCGTCAGAGTTAAGCAAGGAAGCAAACAATACCCGGCAGTACCGGGAGTGCAATCCGTCAGCTCGGAATGAGTAAGCCCTCGCCTGCTGCCTTCCTCGGCATCCCGTCCCGACTCTCAAGAGGTTGGGAACCTGCGGTACTTGCGGATCTGTCACCGGTA
>CAYLNH010000138.1:0-18163 GCA_964384625.1 uncultured Lentisphaerales bacterium | reverse complement strand
AGCCCGAAAACGGGCAACTCGGAGAGCGGGTCCAGGCATCCGGCCGGCGGCGTTGCCCCCGCAAAGCGGGGCAAGCACGAAATTTATCCCGCCAAGGCGGGACATGATGCTCGCATCACGTATTCGGCATCGTCTGGCCGGACCGGCGCCTGGCTTCCGTCCCTGGCGGGAAAACCTACGCCGAGCCCATCTAGACGTGCGGCCAGGTGCAACGGATGCCGCGGACGGGCCAGAGCATGATGTGATTGTCGCCGTCCGCCAGAGTCTGGAACGGGCCCGGCATGGGATTGGCCGGCATGGGATTGCCGAGGAAGTCGCGGTCGACGCCGGCGATCGGTTCGCAGTCGACGCGGCGGAAGACATCCCCCAGGTTCATGTGCCACGATACCAGGCGCGACTGCAGACCGTCGCGGTTGACGGCAAACACCCGACTGTGCCGGTCCTGCTGCAGCACCGCTTGCCAGAGTTTGAGCGGCAGGCGGAAGTCGTCCTGCCAGAGCTCCATATTGGGCTGGTCGGCAGTCGGGATGCCCGCTGCGGTCAGCCGTCGGGCGACATTGCGGGCGACGTTCTCCGCGGTCTGCAGTTCCGGCCCCGGACAGAGATGCTCAGCCCGGGCGCAGTGGCTGGTATTGGTGATCTGGAACTGGGGCGGCAGGTTCTTCGAACCTTCGTCGAGCGTTTCGCCGCCGCCGGCGATGAGGTTGTGGTCGGAGCGGTTGTTGCCGGCCGCCGTCCAGGGAAGCGGATAGCCGATGGCGCAGTTCTTGTTGCCGGCGATGATGTTGTTGAAGGCGTGGATATCCCAGCAGCCGTCTTCGGGTTCGACGCGCGGCGTGCACCAGGCGAACCAGAGGCCGTTGTTGGCGTTGCAGTAGATCAGATTGTGGTAGATCTTCACATCGGCGACGTCGTGGCCGTAGATGCCGTCGCCCTGCCGGGTGTAGGCGATGATGTTGTTGTCGATCGTCACGGGGCCGCGGCCCAGTTCGACATTGATGCCGCTCCAGAGGTTGTTGATGATCACATTGCGGGTCACCCGCGTGCCGCGGAACTGGTTGTCCAGCCAGATGCCGTGGGCTTCGTTGTCGCGGATCAGATTGCCTTCGATCAGGCCGTCGAAAAGAAAATGAAACTTCATGCCGGCAAACTCCCACCACGGCGAGGTGTAGCCGGTGTTGTTGTTGCGTTCGACGATATTGCCGATGATTCGCGTGCCGTGATGACGGATGCCGGCGATGCCGCAATGGCCGTTGTCGACGATCCAGTTGTTGCGGATCCGGTGGTACCCGACTCGGTCCTTATCGGCTTCCGGGTCGAAGCTGTCGCGATTTTCGATGTGTTCCGAACTGCCTTCGCTGCCGCAGTCGATACCGAGCCCTTTGGCGCCGCGCACGCAGTTGTCTTCGATCACCCAGTGGTGGCCGCTGCGGCAGTTGATCAGTCCCACCTGCGGCCACCCCTGCTTGCCCCACGTGGGCCAGTGGTTGGCGCCGTGCTCGATGGTGAAACCGCGGATCGTGATATATCCCAGATGCCGCTGCAGCGGGGAAAACACCGTGTGCCGGGTGGAAATCTCCACCAGACGGTCGGCGACGGGACGATGGGATGCCGGAAAATGGACAAGCAGATCCTTGCCTTCCGGCCCGGCCATCCACGTGCCGGGCAACTCAAGGAGGTCCTTCCGGTATTCGACTTCCACCAGCGGACGGCCGTCGACGAAGACCTGACCGAGAGTTGTCAGGTACCGGGGATTGTCCTCGCGGGTTAACTGCGCCAGTTCCTTGCGGGCGGCATCGAGCTTGCGCTGCACATCCAGCCGGCCGGTGCCGCTGCTGTCTGCGGCGATGACCCGTTCGAAGTTCTCGACCTTCGCCCGGCGTTGGGCCACGGCGGCCCCGTGGGGACGCGCCGGTACCGCCCGGTTGAAGTTCCAGTGGAACGGATTGAAGTCGCCGTATACTGCCGCATCGCAGACACCGTTGTAGGCGGCCGTCCCGAATAATTCGGCGGGCAGGGCGGCGCGATAGACCGGATGCTCCGGGTCGAGCGGCTGCCAGTCCGCCTGCAGGACGTCGCTGCCGCGCAGAAAGACCTCCTCGCCGACCGCGGCCCGGAAGGTGATGGGCATGTCTGCCGTGCCGCCTTGCGCCGGGGAAATGCGCTCCCGGTAGACGCCGGCATGCACGATGACCGTATCGCCGGGCCGTACCCGGGCGGCGGCGGCGCTGATGGTCTGAAGCGGGAGCTCCGGGGTCCCGGGATTCGTGTCGGCGGCGGCCGGGTGGTTCCGGGCCACAACATACTCGGACATGGCGTTTCCCTGGTTCTTCCCCCGCGGCGTCTCTGTCTGTGGTTCTGCAACAACATACTGGTTCATGGCCTGCAAGTCCTTCTCATCCGCTGCACGGTTTCAATATTAACGTTAATGCAAAAGACGCTGATTTCCAGTCCGAGTTCCGGGAAACAGGGGGATTTGCCGGCATTACGGCAATTCTGCGGCCGGTCAATACCGTTGCTGACAGCCGCAGTGGAGGGCCTTGCCTGCGACTAGGAGTATCGGGCGTCTGTCGCCGGGAGGGGCGTGTTACTTCGTCAGATCGCGGATCAGTTTGCGGACGGTGGTGCGGATTTCCGGGTCCGGATCATCTTCGTACTTTTCGAGGAACGACAGGATCTTCACTCCCTCCTTCTGCAGCTCGCGGCGGGCCTTGCCCCGGGATTTGAAGTCCTCGGCCCCCAGTTGTCTGACCAACGCCGTCAACGCCGCCGTCCGCTCCTTCGTGAGTTTTCCGGGCATAACGAACTTGATGCGGGCCCAGGCCGGCAACTGCAGTTTGCCGGCGTACGCTTCATCGACCACGATTTCTTCTTCCTCGATCTCAATCTTCTGCACGGACGGCTTGTTCCCGAACGAGAAGCTCATGTCGCCGGTCAGTTTGTTTTTGCAGTGCAGCAGGCGCGGCAGGCCGGTTCGGCGATCGATGATGTGTTCGCCGTTGCGGGTACCCTCCAGTTTGTACTCGACGGAGACGCGGAATCCGGCGTTGCCCTGGTCTCCGCCCCAGGAGAAATGGACCGGGCGGTTTTCCGCGTGCGGACTGAGCTTTGCCGTCTGCGCCAGTTTGAAGGTGTCCCTGGCGACTTTCTGGACCTTCCATTGATTGACGGACCGCAGCCGGTAGAACTCGACGACCTGCGATTCATTGGCCCACTCGCTGCCGACTGTGATCTCCTGCCGGGGCAGGTAGCTGATCATGTCCTGCAGGCTCTTCTGAAAGGCCTCGGCGCCGATCAGCCGGTTCCAGGTTTCCGCCTCCAGCCGCATGGAATCATTCTCGACGGGTTCCGCCTGTTGCCAGAACTTCTTCGTCTGAGCCACCACCTTGTCGGCGTTTTGTACCTTGGTCACCTTGCCGTTGCGGCTGATAGTGACGCGAAGGTGTTGTCCGGTCGGTCCGGCGGTGAAGGCCGCATCCCGGGGCGGCGAGCCGCGGGCAGTGGTGGAGTTGTATTTGAAATTGCGGCGCGGCCCGCTCTCCTTGTAATAGGCCGCGGTGAAATCGAGGCGCACATCAAAGCCGTCTTGGGTGACTTTGTTCACAGTGAACCGCTGGCGCTGGGCGACAACGACGGAACGATTGTTCAGGCCGCGGGCGTAGACCTGACGCTTGAGAATGATGTAGGTTACCTGCTGGTCTTTTTTCAAAGCCAGTTTCGCGGCAATTCGGGCGTCCTTCTCGGCCGCCGGCGCGGCCGCGGCAACGAGCATCAGGATGAGAACGGGGCGCAGCATCGGGAGAGCTCCGGCAGCATTGAGTCGTTGTCGTACAATGCCGTTTTTCAAGGCGAAAGTCAATGCCTGCCCCACTTGACAGGCCGTCCTTGCCAAGTCATCATCTTCAGGACCGGCGCAGAAATCAGTTGGCGTGTTGCCGGGGGCAGTCCGGCTTCTCAGCCGGGCGGCAATCCCACACACTGCGAGCTGTTTGAGTCGGCGTCGGCCTATAGCTGAACAACAGGAAAGAACGATCAATGCCGGTAACGAACTACGTCAAGGAAATCACCGCGGAACAAGCTGAGAAACTGCGTTTCCTGCTCGAGCAGGACGGCTGGGAACTGGATGACGCCCCGTACGCGTTGTATCGGGCCCGCAAGAACAAGACCACCTGTGTCGCCTACGAAAGCGGCAAGCTGGTGATCCAGGGCAAAGGCACAGAGGAACTGGTGCAGTTTACCCTGGAACCGCAAGTCCTGGAGGAGGCCCGTCTCGGCTACGAAGCGTTCTATGCCATGGAAGAGCAGCCGGAGATGTTTCAGCCGCATGCCGGCATTGACGAAAGCGGCAAGGGCGACTTCTTCGGGCCGCTGGTGATCGCTGCCTGCTACGTTAACGAAGAGAGTGCCCGGGCCTTGTTCGAGGCGGGCGTGCAGGATTCGAAAAACATCAAGAGCGACAAGAAGATCCTCGATTTCGATGAGCAGATTCGCGCTGCGGTCGGCGGCAAATTCGCCGTGGTGCGCATCGGCAATGCGGCCTACAACCGGATGTACAGCAAGATGCACAACGTCAACCGCATTCTGGCCTGGGGCCACGCACGGGCGTTGGAGAATCTGCTCGACAAACAACCGGATTGCCCGCGGGCGTTGTCGGATCAGTTCGGCCGCAAGTCATCCGTGCTGAAAGCGCTGATGGACCGCGGCAAGCGCATCAAGTTGGAGCAGCGGCCCCGGGCCGAGGCCGACATTGCGGTGGCGGCGGCTTCGATTCTGGCCCGGGCCGAGTTTGTCCGGCAACTGCAGGCGATGGCCGAACGGCTTGAGATCGAGGACCTGGTTATCCCGCGCGGCGCCTCGAAAAAGGTGGTGGAGATCGCCGTCGATCTTGTCAGGCAGAAGGGCCCGTCGGTCCTGCCGGAGCTGGTGAAACTGCATTTCAAGACGACCGCTGCAGTTCGGGCTCAGGCGGGTATCGCCGGCGACTAGAGGGGCTCGGCGTAAGTTTTCCAGCCAGGGACGGAGGCCAAGCGTCGGTCCGGCAAGGCGCCGTCGAACAAGCGATGCGAGCATCGTGTCCCGCCTTGGCGGGATAAATTTCGTGCTTGCCCCGCTTTGCGGGGGCAACGCCGCCGGCCGGATGCTTGGACCCGCTCTTCGAGTTGCCCGTTTTCGGGCTCGGGGGGGCGTTGGCGAAATGGTCATGTGCTGCAGCACAGGCCCCTTCCACCGCCTGCCGCGAGCCGCGACCCCCCGGGCAATCCGTGGCGGAAAGACTTACGCCGAGACCATCTAGATGGGGCGTCGGCGTTCTACTGCAGCTTCGACCAGTCGACGACCGGTTTGCCGTCGTTCATGGTGACCGGCAGTTGCTGGTGGTTCCACAGTTGGCAGGGCTGCGGTTGGATCTTGCCGCGCTCGCGGAACCGCGCTTCACCCCAGTCCTCAATCCGGGCCCAGGCCATCGCGTAGTTGCTCCCCGGCCGCAGGCAGTCACGCGTCACGAAGTCCAGGTCGGTGCGAATCTCAAAGGTGACGCGGCAGCTCTCGCCTGGCTTGTAGGGCCGGCCGCTCGGTCGCAGCGTTTCCCACGGGAAGAAGATCTCCTGGGCATAGCCGGTCTGCTGCGCGTTCAGTTTGAATGCCATGACCACGCCGTGCTCGTCCTCGGCGATGGCCTTGGCCCGCGGCTGGCGGCTGCCCCCATGATGGCCGGTCTCGATCAGGTACTCCGGCTCGCCGTCCACCGCCCACAGCGTGTTGTGGAGGACGTGTTCGGTGACAAAGCGGATCTGACAGCAGTCGTCCCGGTGGCTGGTCACGCCGCGGTGCGCCATCGGCGTCGGATCGGTATAGCGGACGAGGAAGTAGATGCCGTTGTCGTCGTACATGGCGTGGAACCAGGCGCTGGCGACGTCGCGCAACCAGCGGACATCGATGCAGGCGAAGACGCCGCCGCTGAGATCCCACTCATCGTACGCACCGTCGATCTTGGCGGTGCCGGGCAGGACATCAATGCCGTGGTGCGCCGTTGCATAGGGCTTCACCGTCCAGCCGCCGCCCGGTAGTGCCGGTCGGCCGTCCTCGATCCGGTAGGGGATCAGGTTGTGATCCGGCATGGTCAGGTGCAGCGGCTCCGGCGGCGCCGGGCGGAATACGGCTTTGCCCCAGGTTGCGGGATCATCGAATTCATAGCGCTCCGGCGAGACGCTCAGGAGGTCCTGAAAGGTCCAGGATGGATTGAACGCTGCCGCGCAGGTGACGGGGAACCCCGCCGTCGGCAGGTCGCCGATTGCCGCCCGGGGTACGGCGGCTTCGACGGTATAGCCGGCGCCGTCGGACCAGAGTTCCGTTGCGACCTTGCCGCCGGCCTTCACCAGGTCCTGGTCATCCAGCAGGACCGTTTCCGGCGTGATCTTCAGGACCCGGATGCGATCGTTCTTCAAACGCAGCTCGATGGCGTCGCCGCCCTGCGCCGGAGTCGGATCCTGGACGACGACCAGAATGTAAAGGGTCTCGGCATCGACGGCGCCGTGGAGCCAGAAGTTGCCGGCCTCGGGTTTGGACTCGTCTTCCGTCGACACCATGCCGGCGGTCAGGGGCCAATCCTCCACCTTGCCGTCGATCACGATGTCGCCGGCCGGCGTGATCAGCCATTCCGGGGTCAGTGTGCGCAGGCGCTTCATCGGATGGTCCCAGGAAACCTTGATCCGGTTGTCTTCGATCCAGGTTGGAAAGACCAGATCGCTGTCGGCGATGGCCACCGGGAGCGTGTGCTCGAACTGTCCCGGCCACAGCAGGCCGGCGTTCAACTGTTTGTCGGAGACCGGTCCGTTAACCAGTCTGCCGATGGTGACGTCAGGCGACAGCCGCGCGCCGAAGCCGACGCGGATGCGTTGACCGCTCTGCGGCAGGGGATTGCCGTTGAACCCCTCCTGCGCCAATACCTTCCACGGCACGGCAAATTCGATGTCATGGCCGCCGTCGTCATCGTGCGGCTTTGCCGCCACCCGACCGCCGGCCGCGGTCAGGTCGAGCCGTTCCTCGTCCTCCTGGCTGAAGACAGAGTGCAGCTGCAAAAGCCATTGATCGCTGTTTTGCCAGATATTGACGATGGCCGTCTTGTCGGTCAGCATCGAGAACTGAACGCAATCGTTTTTGGTCGGGTTCTCGGTGACCTCGGCGGAGTTGCCCCCGGGCGACGTGTCGCGGACCCGGTAGAGTCCGTAGATGAACTTCTCGTCATACGACAGATGGCACCACATGCTCATGGTGCCGCTGTGTTCTTTGTAGTCATCCACCACGAGCACGCCGCGCGAGAGATTCCAGTCTGCGACCTCGCCGTCGATCTTGGGTGGAGTTCCGGCCTGTTGGACATAGATGCCGTAGACATCCGTGGTCAGCCGGGTGCGAATCTTGCCGGTGGTCGCGGCCTGTTGCGCGGCGGCCCGTTTCGCCTTGATCTCCGCCATCGAGATGGGCTTGAGGCCGGTGACCCCGATGACATCGAGAACATAGGCCACCTGGGAACTGCCGAGGCTGAAAATCAAGCAGGCCGCCGCAAACATCAGTAGGCCGAGCTTGAGTTTACGCATGATGTCCGCATCATGCTGGTAGAGCATCGAATCCGTGCGGCCGTCGCTCATGGCAATTCCCTTATGCAGGTTGGACGCACGTTACTGTAGCAACCGGCCGGGGGAATTTCCAGTGGAAACGATCGTTCACAGTCCCGGCGAATCCGGACTCGTTAATAGTTGATAGTGGGTAGTTCTTGGTCCGGCGGGTCGGAAGCAGGCAGGTGGAAGGCTCCGGTTGTCCGGGTGATCAGTTGTGAACGCCCAAACGACCTGCTTACTCCGTAAGCGACTGAACAGGCCCGAACTCTTTTGCACTACGATCCGGCAGAACCTTGTTCTCTGTGCCGGGCTCGCGGAGTAGATGATGCCTGTCGAACGATCTACAACGGTCAAGGCAGCAGTTCTGCCCGGCGTTCTCCAGTCAGGATGCTCTGGCCGACGGCGGTCGCCGCGGATGGAAACTCGGCTCTTTCAGGTCATCAACTGCTCGCTCGAGTTCCTTGTATAATTCCTCAGTGAAGCTGCGCATGAGCCAGAGGTACCCCTCCAACTGCTCTTCGGTTGCTTCGCTTCGCTGTTTCTGTCGTAAACGCATCGTTCAACCTCCTGATACGCATGCCGGGGAATCCGGCCCCGCCTGATTCCCCTCTTCCATAACCCTCTATGTATTTAGACGCGGGAACCATGTCGCTTGATTCACGGGCGGCCCGGGAAGCAAACGCGGAAAATACGCAATTTTCGGTGCTGCAGTGGATTAGAAAGGAAACGTTTTTTCGGAAGCCGCCGGGGTTAGCGTCGAAACACGATGCTCGCAGTGCTTGTTCGACGGCGCCTTGCCGGGCCGGCGCCTGGCCTCCGTCCCCGGCTGGAGAACTTCCGCTGCGCCCATCCAGAGCATGTCAAGTTTTTCTGTGGCCGGAGTTCCGCACGCTGAAGGCGTGACAGTCCTAGGCCTGGGGTTGGCGAAGCCTGCCACGGGGATGAGTAGCGATACGGTTCAACGCCGCAGGCGTTGCAGCAGGCTTTGCTCGATTAGCGGCTGCAGTTTTGATAGGAATGCTGTAACGAAGCAGAGTACGAAGAGGCGTGGAATTGCGCGGCGAATTCTTGAGGCAATGCATCAGGGGGCGCTGATCGGGCGCAGCTCGAAGTAGTCCAGCCGGATTCCATCCTCGACGTTGCGAACGATCACCGTGACTTTGCCTGCCGCCAGTGAAATCGGCCGCCGTGTCGGCAGGTCATGCCAGACCTCGAAACGCTCGCTGCTGACTTTCTGCTTGTCGCCGTTCACGACAAACGTCAGACTGTTGCCGCACCCATCCTTCCACCAGACGCGCGCGACGAGGGCGAAGTCCCCGGCCTGCGGCACGTCGAACTCATACACGGCTTCGCCGGCGCCTTTGCCGGATTCATCCGGGATTTCCAGGGCTTGATTGCCCGAGGTATCGTTGGCCTTCACCGCACGGAATGTCGGGCCTGCTGTCTTGAAGCTCTCGCCTTCCACGCGAATCCGGCTATCCGTGTCGGCGCCGTCGTCATCATCGCCGAGTTTGACGATTTGCAGACCGGTATCCGTCGTCTTCCCGGGCGGCGGATCGGCGGGATCGGGCATGGCGTTCTCATCCAGGTACACTTGCCGGATCTTCTGATTGACGACGCTGACGTGAGCGATCTTGTCCGGTGTGGTATTGATCAGGAGGATGCCGGCCAGGCCGACGGCTTCGACCAGGGCGGGGGGCGCCAGCCGCAGCAACAGACCTGGAAGCGTGGCCGCCCGGGCGTCGGCTGTCAGCGCCGTCGCCAGCCCCAGGGCCAAGCCGGTCCAGATGCCGATGCCGCGGCCCAGTGTGGTGGTGAACAGCCCGGCCAGAAGCAGGCCGACGACGGCCGCGACAACGGTGTTGCGCAGGCGGAGTTCATACGGTTCCGGCCGGCATCTCGTCAGCAGGAACAGCATGCCGCCGAACAGTACCAGCAAGCCGAGGGCCGCCGGCAGCCCGGCTTCGACCAGGGTCAGCAGGTACTGGCAGTTGGAGTCGCCGGGGATCTTGTTCTCGGTCGCGGCCGCTTCGTCGTCAAGCTCGAGTTTCAGGACGTTGATCGTCCGTTTGTATTCACCGAGACCGCCGCCGACAGGGTAGAACTTCGGGGCCTGCAACGAGGCCTCGTATTCGATGAACAGGCGTTTGCGGTGCGCCTTGTCGTACCGCGGATTGAGCGAGTCCCAGGCGGCGGCACCCGGTGCCGGGAACGTCAGCACGATGGCCAGAACTGCGGTTGCCCCCGCCGCCGGGAGGAGCTTGCGCTGCAGCAGACCGGCGGCAAGATGGACGACCACCAGCCAGACGAGCAGCAGGCCCCCGTTCTTCAGCCACAGCCCCAGGATCAGACCGGACAGCAGAAGAATCACGGTACACAATCGCTGACGGTCATGCCAGGCATACACGAGGAAGGGCGTGCCGATCACCAGCAGTCCGGCGTAGCGCGCTTCGCTCAAACCGAAGATCCGGTGCAGACCGGCGACGCCGAACACCAGCAGGCCGGTAGTCACGTAACCGAGACACCGCGCCAGGACGCGCCGCGTCGCGGCCGTTGTCGTGGCGGTCAAATACCACGAGATCACCAGGATTTCGGCGAGCTGCACCATCTCCTTGATGCCGCCGAACAACTCGGTGCGGCTCAGTCCGAGGAGGCCGATCGGCAACGTGCACAACGCGACCACGTGCGGCCAGCGCAGGTGCGGCCAGCGCAATTCCCGCCGAACGATCAGGACGGCGATGAACGCCAGGCCCAGAACGATCGTGGCCAGCGGCAGTGCCGGCCCGATCTGTTCCCCGGTCTTGTCGACCTGACCGCCGAGGGCCCACTGCGTGCAGGCGGCAACCAGCGTCGCCGTCAAAATGCCAGCTTCGAGACGCTCTCTGCCGGTCGACGGGAGACCCGTCTGTGCGGCGGTGGACTCGGCCCCTGCCGGGGCAATGCTGTCGTTGGCTGGCGGTTCACTCATAACACAAACTATACGCCCCGCGCCGGTTTTCGGTTACCCCCGTTCAGCGTCCAGCATGTGGACGCAACCTGCACTACGCCATTAGACACGCCTTTCTCAGAAAGTTCAACGTCATCCAATCCCGGATTTGCGGCGCTGCCATCTATCTTCCGGGTATTCCTGCTCACGTTTCTTGCCGCCTGCAGCCGACCACAAACGACTGCAGCCGCCTGCAATCGACCCGATTCAGCGCACGACTGCGTTCCGCATGCTATACTACTTGTCTTATGACAGACCAGAAGAAACAAGAACGACTTGAAGCTTTCGCGCCGGTCGACCTCTATCCGGTGACCTGTGAGACGCTCTCCGCCGGTCGCAGCGACTTCGAGGTCCTTGACGGCATCATTGCCGGCGGCGCCCGGATCGTTCAATTGCGGGACAAAAATGCGGACAAACGCACGCTTTACGAGAAGGCCCTGCGCTTCCGGAACGTGACCGCCGCTCACGGTGTTCTGTTGATGATCAACGATCATGTTGATATCGCGATCGCCGTGGATGCCGACGGCGTGCATCTCGGTCAGGACGATCTGCCGCTGGCCGCCGCACGTGACCTGATTCCCGACAAGATCATCGGCATCTCCTCGCACAACCTGGAGGAAGCACTTGCCGCGCAGCAGGAGGGGGCGGACTATGTGAATATCGGCCCGATCTTCCCGACCGGTACGAAAGAAGGCGTAAATTCGTATCTCGGGCCGGCGGCAATCCGGCAGATCAGCCCGCAACTGAGTATCCCCTTCACCACCATGGGCGGCATCAACCTTGACAATATCAAGCAGGTCCTGGCCGCCGGCGCCCGCAAAGTCGCAGTTGTCACGGCGGTAACGAAGGCGGCCGACATCGCCGCCGCCGTCGAACGGCTGCGCGGTTGTATTGCCGCCGGCGCGGCGGGCCCGGAATAAGCCGGACCGCGACAGGCAGCAGCCGCGGGCGCATATCATGTCTGTTGCCGATTCTCCAGATCCCCATCAGCTGAGCTCTGTCCTATCCGCGGCTGTGGCTTGCATCCGCAGCGGGGCGTGGGTAGCGTAGTTCGACTGGAACAGAGGAGATGTAATTATGCGGTATGCGGCAGCGATCATCACAATCCTGATTCTGGCCGGTTGCGCCGGCGCCCCGATGTATCCCCCGGAAGAACGGGTGCGCGGCGTCCTCAAACACTACCCCGCCAAGGCGAAAAGCGTGGAAGCCTGGTACGGCCACAACTTCAAAGTGGGCGACACGCCGGTCCAGCCCAGCGACATAGTGCCGGAGGCCGAACTCAAAAAGTACGTCGGCCAGAACGTGATCGTCACCGGCATCTGGCACCCGGGCGAACAGTGGAAGCCGACGGCTGAGGACGAGTCCGCCCCCGTACCGGTGCAACCGGTATTCGGCGTTGTCTTCCGCAAGGACGGCATCCGTCCCACACGGATCCGGTCGGCCGCCCTGTCTGCTGCCGAGGCGGCGCCTGCAAAAAGCAAATGAGCTTTGTGCCGGCGTGTGCAGCGTACTGCATCCCTGCAAAGGCGTCGGCCACGGCTTCTTCAATGTCAGGCACAAGCACTACTACACGCAGACTGTGATCGAGGCCGACCGCTGCCTGATATCCCTTCTGTTGTTTCGCCTTCCCTGTTCGCCTGTTTCATGTTTTGGAGTAGTTTTACCTTGCCGCCAACACGATGCCATAGGAGTTTGCGCCAGATGAGCGATGATACGCGCCGCGAGATGTGCCTGAACGGGATGTGGAGTTTCAAGTCGAACGTCGATAACGACTGGACCGAAATCCGGGTGCCCGGATCCTACGCCGGCGTCCGCTTGTACTGGGGCAAAGAGCATTGGGATACCTTCGACTACCCGGAACGCTGGCAGGAGAAGGGCGGTGTCTACCAGCGTCGGTTTACGGTGCCGGCCGAGATCCGCGACATGCCGCAGATCCGGTTCGAGATGAACGGCTGCTACCATCACGGCGAGGTCGTGCTCAATGGCACGAAGGCAGGCGAGTGGCATGACGGCTACGCGATTCACGACTGGCCCGTCCAGGACCTCCTGCAAAACGGTGAGAACGAAATCCGGATAGTCGTATACGATCAGGAATCCGATTTCCACGACGACTATCGTCAACGTACCCGCGGCATCTGGCAGGATGTCTTCCTCAAGGGCTACAGCGATGTGGTCATCGAACGCGACGCCTTCGTCACGACCTCCGTGCAAGACGCGAAGATCAACGTTGAGGTCCCGCTGACGAACAGCAGTGACGCGCCCAGGGAGGTCCTGGTGTCGTTGTCCGTGACCGATGCCGACGGCAGGCAGGTCCTTGCTTTTGACGGCGGCCGCCGGAAGGTCCTTCCCGGTGTGAAGGAGATCCTGGACTGCAGTGCCGACTGGACCGACGCGCACCTCTGGTTTCCTCATGATCCGTATCTGCATCGCTTGCACATCACGGCTGCGGATGTCGATGGCGGCATTCTGGATCAGCACAAAATCCGTTTCGGTTTCCGCGAGATCACCTGGGACGGGCCGCATCTGTATCTGAATGGTCAGGAGCTCTTCCTGCGCGGGCACGGCGGCCACTACCAGGGGGACATTCAGGGCATGCGTAAATACATGGAAGCCTGGCTGTCTTCGTTGAAGGCGGTTGGCGTCAATTTCATGCGGCTGCACGACAGCCCGAAGCATGCCTGCCTGTACGAGGTCGCCGACGAGTTGGGTATGATGCTGGAGGGCGAGCCGGTTCATCATTTTCGCGTGCCGGAGCAGACGGCGATCTGGCAGGGGCACATGGAGAAGCTGATCAAGCGCTATCGCAATCATCCGTCGGTGATCCTCTGGAGTGTGTCCAACGAATTGCGCTGGAACGGCGGCGGCGAGCATCCGGAACTGATCGAGTTCGCCAAAACCCTTGACTGCAGCCGCCCGGTGTTCTCGTCGGACTTCAGTCTGGAGTCGACGGCGGGTGACGTCTTGGGCCATCACTACAACCCGAAGACCTGCTTCGAAGAATGGGAAGAGTTCGGGCCGGACAAGGCGATGGTCTGGGACGAGTTGGGCAGCGTCTGGCAGCACGATCGGCCCCTGGACAACGGCACGGCCGGCTATGAATGCAGCAGTCAGGACTACGCCACCGGCTGTTGGTATGACGGGCACGACCAGATCCTGACCGACATTGAAGGCGTGCATGACGGCAAGGTGTTCAACGGCGAATTGCATCGCGTCAACGCGTTCGCGGTCTGGGACTACGCTTACAACTTCTTTCGTTGGCAGCCGATCAACAAGAACCAGCCCTTGCTCCTGGAGCATGAAACATTGGACGGCCCGGGCATCAAGAACAAGGTGGTCAAGCCCTGCAGTGTGACGCTGAATCCGTGGGACCCGACACTGCCGGTGTTCGAGCCGAACCCCGGCTGCTACATCTTCAGCAAGTACATGCAGTCGGTGCGTTTCTTTGATGAGACAACGGCGAGTACGTTCTGGGGCGGTACCGTCTTCAGCCTGTCGACGCGGTTGTTCTACGAGGACCTGCGGCCGGCCGACCGGATTCTCTGTCGCGTGGAAAACGAATCGGGCGCTGTCCTGACCGAGATGGTTGCGGACGTTGTGGTCAGGCCCGGCCAGGTTGTCGACGATCTCGAGCTGACCTTTGCCGTGCCTGAAGTGGAGGCGCCGACGGCAATGAAGCTGGTCCGCGTCTTTGTCGATGGTGATCGCGAAGGCTATCGCCACGAGCAGGCGATCAAAACCTTTCCCGAACTGTCCGGCGACTGGTTCGCCGGCCGGACTGTGGGGGTCATCGGCTCGACCGAACTGGCGCCGATGCTGGCGCAGGCGGGTGTTGACGCCGGCACGTTGACGGCGCCGGACGACTCCTGCGACGTGTTGATTGTTGCCGGACAGGAGGACCTCGATCTGACGGACGACATTCGTGACGGCGCCCGTGTTGTCCGATTGGCGGCGCCGCCGGATGCCGCCGGTGTGTCCCCTGAGTACCTGATTGAGGAGAAGTTCCTCAGTGACGACGACATCGTTTTCGAGGGCGAGGGCAGGGCGGTTGTCTCGAACAACACGGGTCTGGCCTGGAACGGCTGGGCGCCGGCCGGCAGCAGAGTCGAGTGCCGCACCATCGAAGCGCTGGTGTCGAATGAAAACTCGCGACTGGTCTTCGAAGGCACCGCGGAAACCGGTTCGTATGCGTGGACTGCATTCGAGCGCGACGGTGAGCCGTTCAAACTGCTCGACCTGAATGCCGCCGAGGTCGCCATCGCGTATATGAGCACCTTCGAAGATGAAGAACTCGATCGCGGTGAACGCGATGACCGCGACAAGCTCGAACGCAGCATCGGTCTTTTGATGCGCGACCGCAACGGCCAGTGGTATAGCTCAACGCCGGAGTCGGCGATTACCCTGACTCGTGTCGATACCTACGAGAGCGAACGCATTGTGATCCGTCCCGGCGAACTGGCATGGGAAGCGGTGGAGCACGAATCGGGCGCCGGCCCGCAGGGCGCGCTGCGGGTGGACTCCGCCGCCGCCCGGCCGGACTGGTCCGAAGTGACCGGCTGCGGCATTGTGCTGCAGGAGATGCCGTACATCCCGCTGGCGTTGTGGATCAACCGCTTCGTCATGCGCGGCAAGGCGTTCCCATCCGCACGCATCCCGCTGCACGGCCCGAAACACAGACTGCTCGACGGCATCGATCAGGAGGACCTGACGAACTGGCGCGAGGGCAACTGCGAAACGACCGTGCCGATCCCGACTGCAGGCAACTACCGGGTCGTGCTGGCCGGCAACAAGGACGGCGATGATGCGGCGCTGCTCGAACAGTTCGCCGGTTCCGGTATTTGTCTGTCTGCCAGTCTGAATGTCCTTCGTGATCTGGCCGACGAACCCGCGGCCATGTGGATGCTGCGTAATCTGGTGAACTACGTCGCGGACTACAGGCCGACAGCCGCAGTCAAGACTGCGGTAATCGGCGACGCCGGTTTCGCCGGCTGCTTCGAGGCGCTTGGACTGCAGACCGGCCCCGCGGAAAATGCGAACTGTTTTGTCGTCGACGCCCGGGCTCTGGGCGAGCAGGCGTCGCGCATCCGCGCTGCCGTCGAGAACGGCGGAGGGGCGTTGGTTCACGGCGTGACCGACGACACCCTGGCCATCGTGAAGGAGATGGTCGGAATGGACCTTGCCGTCACCGTACCGTATCTCGAAGAGCGCACGCATTGCGTGAAGGCGGCGACATCCTGGACGCGGAGTGATTCGCCGAAGGACCTGGTGGAGTACTACGACGGCATCCTGACCCATCAGCCGTTCGAGCCGAACTATGACCCCTTGATCTCGGGTATCGCCAATGCCGATCTGGACTGGGACGGCGTGCCGATGTTCGACCAGGGCATCGAAATCCCCGGTATGGATCCGGTCGATGCCGGCGAAGACCGCAATATCCTGATCAGCAACTGGCGGATCGACTGGAGCAAGTGCGACTTCGGCGGTGAATATTCGCACGAAGGCCGCGACCGGCGGCGCGCCGACTGGTTCATCAACCGCGATCCCGTGTTGCTGAAGGTGAAATGCGGCAAGGGCTATTTCCTTTTGTGTCAACTGCACCTGCCGGCCGGCGGCGTCAAAGGCAGGCGCGTCGCGAGCCAACTGCTTACTGCCATGGGGTGCGCTCTGGGCGGCGCCAACCAGCTGCCGAAGAACGAGGACGTCTTTGACCTGACGGCGCGTGCCGATCAGTTGCGTCGGTTCGCCGCGACGCGCGGGTTGACCGCGCCCGGCAAACGCGTGTACTACGGGATACCGGAGCATGTGAAGAACCGCAAAGAAGTGAAGACCGACGAGAAGATCCGATTGCTGCTGATGGGCGATGCGTTGCTGCATCAGTACGCCGACGTTGCCGTCGCAGCCATGCGCGACACCCACGAGATCACGTATGTCCGGGAACCGGTGGGCAGCACGAAGGACCTCCTTGGCAGACTGCAGGAGGTCCTTGCCGCCGGCGACTATCAGACGATCGCGTTCTCTACGGACTGGGCGGATCTGTCTCGCAGCGTCGAGGACTTTGCTGCTGATCTGACGGAGGCAGTGAAGCAGATCAAGGCTACGGGGGCAAAAGCCTACTGGATGAATATCCCGCCGATGCCCGGCGATGCCGGGAAAGCGGCGGCGTACAATCAGGCGGCATTGCCGATCATGGACGAGTACGACGTGTACACTGTCGACTTGTATGACTTTCTGCAGTCCAGGTGCGCCGATTTCATGGCCGGTGATAGAACCGAGCTGTCAGCCGTCGACCGTCAGAAGGTCGGCGATCAGGTGGCGCAGGCGATCATCTTCTTCGGCGCGCAGCAGTGAGTTGATCTCGCCTGAGGGCCAACGGCCCGGCAGCATGCCGGCCCGACGCGATACCCCCGGGTTCGTCGTTTGCAGGCGAGTCGTTTCCTGCAGGAAAACCGGAACCAGCCGCCCCGATCTTTCGCCGCGGCTTCCCTGCCGGAGCCCCGTCGGCAGAATGGACTCGGCCTACAGCGTTACCCATCCGCTGAGGGCTTTGGGATCGTCTGCGGCGTCGAGAACGCGGCGGATCAGCAGGCTTTCCCGGCGGTCGATGCTCGGCTTGTTCGTGGCGAACAAGTCGAGGATGGCGGATGCGGTGTCGCGGAAGATCGAAGCCGCATCGACGGTGAAGATCCTTGTTTCGGTCGGCGTGGTGACCGATGCCGCGAAGGGGGTGTCGGCTTTTGTGTAGACGTTGATCACCGCCGTACGCCCGCCGGAAAAATCGATCAACAACTGGGAGTTCTTGCCCTTGCCGCGACGCGTCAGGCGTTCAGCTTTGGCGCCCATGCAGCTGACCACGAGTTCCGTCGGGTGGATGGCGTACTCGCCGAAGCTGCGGCCGCCGCCCCAGGCAACCATATGTTTCACCTTGGCGCGGCCGACTTCCTTGGCATATTCCTGCACACTGGTGTAGCGCAGGGCGGATGTCGTCTGCAGGCGGACCTTGTGTTTGTCCGCCAGGGCAAAGATCTTCTTTGCGGTGACCAGGTCCTGGGCGAACGTTTTATCGACATAGGTGCTCTTGCCGAAGGGAAAGACTTCGCGGCAGAGCTCAAGGTGCTTTTCCGGATTCGACGGTGCGAGGACGATGTAGTTGTCAACGTTTGCATCGAGTTCCTTCGGTGTATCGAACCAGGGCACATCCTTCTCGGCGGCCCAGGCCGTGCCGATCTTTGCGTCGAGCGCCCAGCAGCCGGCAACCGTATAGCCGCGGTTCTTCAGATCCCCGCGAAACAGGTCGAGATACACGTTCGCATGGTAGTTGCCGAGGCGATAGTCAACGAAGCCAATTCGTTTTCCGATGTTCTTCTTTGCCATGTCGTATCCCTTTCTGGACAACGTCCAATTGCCGTAGCTTGCCGGACAAGACGGTCGTCGTTCATTCTATCACGCAATTCGGGAAGGTAAACTGCTTGGCATTTTCAGTTGGTCATGTCGTCGCGCCGGGTTCCGGTGCTTGTAAGCCCTCGATTACCGCCCTCTGTTCTATGTAACCATTACGTTTATGCTCAGA
>CAYLNH010000137.1:17265-18190 GCA_964384625.1 uncultured Lentisphaerales bacterium | reverse complement strand
GCTGACGATACAATAAGGTATTCAAGGCCCGCCTAATTGATGCGCACGCCCTAAGCAGCCGGAACAACGTCGTCCGCGGGATGCCAAGTTGCTGCGCCGCCATCTGCAGCGGTCCCTCGACCTCGCCCGCGGCGACTGCCGCCAACAGCCTCATCGCTTTAGCCACCGCCGGAATCGTATCCTGCGCCATATCCGTATTCCTATTCAGGTATTCTTGTTTCTTATTTGAACACAATAGATCCCAAGGAATTCCACGTCAAGTGGAAACAGGGAATTGCGTCCTCCATGCGTGACAACTACCCCAAAGGATCACCGCGGCTGACGACGGCTTCCGCCCAGGAGTTCAAAGCGAGGCACTCCTGTCGCGTGATCGTGTGCTTGCGCGCACGGTATGGGAACGGTGCGAGCATGAGAAGCCGGCCTGCAGCGCAGGCATCAAAGTAGCGACCCGGCGGCTTATAGTACGGGGCAAAGCCGCTCGCCAACAACACGATCAGCGGCCTCCCCGCATCCATTGCGGCCCGGGCGATGTCCTTCTCACCGGGACTGATGCACGGTGACACCAGAACCGCGCCGTGCTCGGCGGCGTAAAGCAGTTCCTCTTTCTTCTCTGCCAATACCTCGGCGGAGATCCGTCGGGACACCTGCACCTGGCATTTCACCGGATGGTCCAGGAGAAAGTGATTGCCGATCGCCGGGCAAGTCCGGCCATCGGCCACGGCGTGGGCGGCAACTTCAGTGAACAGCTCCGGGTTGGCCCGTTTCACGGCCAGCCGTCGAGGGTTGTCCTGGATGTAGTTCACCATTCGCTTCAGCTGGCCGCGCCGCAGCAGGATGGTATCCTGGTAGCCCTCTTCCCAGAGGTCGGTCTCGGGAGCAGCTGCCGCTCCCGATTCCTGTGCCGCGTGCAGCCCCTTGCTCGGGT
>CAYLNH010000137.1:0-17165 GCA_964384625.1 uncultured Lentisphaerales bacterium | reverse complement strand
TCGGTGGCAGGCGCAGCCCCTTGCTCGGGTTCGGTGGCAGGCGCAGCCCCTTGCTCGGGTTCGGTGGCAGGCGCAGCCCCTTGCTGGGGTTCGGTGGCAGGAGCAGCCCCTTGCTCCTGCACTCCTCCTCCACGACCCGCTTGAAGGCCTTCACAATATGCCCCATGTGGCGTTGCTGCTGTTCCTTCACCCAGAGGATGCCGTGGAAGTGGTCGGGCATCACGACATACTCACAAGCCTCCACGCCGGCATAGATGCCGTTCGTACGTTGCCACACGTCTTGCACCAACTCCCCCATTGGGGACAGCCGGAGTTCAGGGGCCGGGGCGGCTCCCGACACAAGACCGGAGTCCACCACTTCGCTCAAGCACGCCCGCCGCGGCTCCGTCACCACCGTGATCATATAGAAGGAAGGCGCCCGATAGTCGTGCTCCCAACAGCGCTGCTTCATTCGCCTCTGACGACCCACTGAAAATTCCTTACACTCTCCTCTATCGCGGCGATGCGAGGATCTTCTCGGCGTGGGCGACCATGGGCATGTAACAGGTTTCCGGCGCGCCGCACTCCTGCACCCGGCGGAGGATGTCGAGGACCTCCTCGCGGGGGAGCTGCAGGGCCGGATAGACCAAGGCGTGCACGGCGTGGGATGCAGCCGACAGCGCGGCCGCGTCGCGCACGCGTTCATTGTCGGAAGCCAGGTACCGACAGATCGCGTCCGCGACGTCGCGGGAGTCGAGATCCACATCCCGCCGCAGACTCAGAGCCCGCAGCAGGAACAGCATATTCGCTACCTGCCGATCACTGAAACTGCCGTCCGCCATGCCTTTCACAAACGTGTTTGCCGTTTCCTGCGCCCGCTGTTGAATCGCTTCGTCGACTGCTGGCGGCAGGCGGTCGCGATCCAACTCCGACAGAATCCTCGCCATATCCCATTTCATGCGGCATTCTAGTCAGTTGCAGGTTCGAATGCAAAGGGATTTTCCGGATTGCCGTGTGGCGATCCGCAGCCGCGTGCAGGAAATCATACGGGCATCGTGCTACAGTAAGGCATGGCTGTAAATGAACGACAACGCCCGCGGTGGCTGGATATATTGCTGGCGGGCGGACTGCTCGTCGGGATCGCTTTGTTAGCGGTCCTGCTGGCGCGCACAGACCGCCGCAGCGGCGGCGGCGCCCCGCTGATCCCGTCACGCCGACCGCCCGACCTCATGCTGTCGCGCCCCGGAGACGTGCCGGTCTTCAGCGGCGTCGAGATCGTGGTTCAGTTCCCCGAAGAACTCCGCTCCTTCAACCACCTGCCGGCCACGCAACTGCACGATGCCTATGATGCCGACCGCAACGGCGTCTACGCCGAACTGACCGGCGAATTCATCCATGCCGCCGGCGACCGGCGGATGGAGGTTCCCGGGTTCGCCATGAAGGACCAGCCGCACGGCCTGTGGAGCTGGCGCCTGCGATGGACGCCGGACCGCGTCGGCGACTGGCAAGTCACAGTGCGGTTTCGCGGCCGCGCCGCCTGGAACAGCGACCCGGTCAACATTGCGACGCCGGCGAAACAGCCGATCACCGTTGTGCCGGCGCCCGCCGCCCCGGGATTCTGGCGTCTGCCGACCGCCGGCGAGAACCCGCATTTCCTGCGGGAGCAACAGGCGGACGGCACGTCCACGGCGATCTGGCTGTTCGGCAACTGCCGGGCCTGGAACGTGGATCCGTTGCGGCAGGACCCGGTCTGGACGCCGCACGAATGGATCGACCGTGAGTTGGAATTGCTGCCGGCCTTGCGGGCGAACGGCTTCAACCTGCTGAATCAATGGATGGCGCCCTGGGAGTTCCTGCTGGTGCATCATGACCGGGCGGAGTTCTGGCGGCAGCCGGACGGCTCCTGGAAGCGCATTGCCATGCCGAACCAAATCCAGTGGACACCGCATCAGTACATCGACCAGGGCCGGGCAAAGGCCTTTGACGCGCTGGTCGCGGCGTGTGAAGGCGACGGCGAGGTCCCGATCATCCGCCTGTTGCTGGCGCCTCTGCCCCACGCCTGCTTCCAGACGCGCGGCCATCCGTGGGGTGCTGAGGGCCACAGCGGCTTCAGTCCGGAGAACGATCGCAGCGGCCGGGGCCGGGACCGGCTCCTGGGACTCAGCGGCTTCCGTCCGGGCATGTGGATCTGGGACTTCTTCGATGCCGACCCGCGCCAGCCGCTGGCAGACTGGCGGTCACAGCTGTTCGATCACCAGGCCAATTATTTCCGCTATCTGATTGCCCGCTGGGGCTACTCCCGCGCCATCGGCCTGTGGGTGATCATGGACGAACTGGAAGGAGTCGGCGATCACATCGGCATCATGGCGGAGCGATCCGGCTGGTGGCGTTTCCCGCAATGCGAGCGGTGGCTCGGCGACATCGTCCGGCTGTTCCGCGGCAAACTGACCCGCAGCGACGGGCGGCAGTACGCCGGCGATCCGTTCGGGCATCCCCTGCACGCGGCGACAACCAGCGCCGGCGGCCAGGGTCAGCGCGGCGGCAATCTCGACTGGCAAGGAGGTCCTGCCGGCGCCCGCGTCGATGTGCTGGGCTGGCATTGGTACCCGCAGAACCCCGATACGGAAGCAAGCTGGACGGACCAATGGCTCTATGTGATCGACGGCGTCACGGCGTATACCGAAGCACCAGGCGACCATGTCCGGCTGATCAGTGAATTCGGCGCGATGGAGCGAAGTGCGCCGACGGATGCACCGGTCAAACTGCATCCGACGCTGTACCACCACGCGATCTGGGCCGGGATCTTCAGCGGCCTCGCGGGCACCCCGATGGACTGGGATGACGGCAAGGAATTCGGTGAACTGCAGCCGCGCCGGCGCCCCGGCATTTTCTCGGAACAACTCTATCCGGTCGACCATGCCGCTGAGATGCGGGCGTTGCGGACGTTCCTCAACGGCCTCTCGCCGGATGATCTCACACCGACGCAGGCGCCGGAAGCCAGGTTGCGGTTCGAGACGGAAGCATCAACCCGCGTCCTCGGTCTCTACGATCGCGCCACAGCCACAACCGTGCACGGCTGGTTGTTTGCGGCACAGCCCGACGCCACGGAAGTATCCATCCACGGACTGCGTCCCGGCGACTACCGACTGGTCTGGTACGACGCCTGGACCGGAAAACCAATCAACCCGGACAAACCGGAAACGGTGGCGGCAAACGCGCGGGGCCAACTCACCTTCGACCCCGGCCCGGTGCTCAAGAAACTGGCGCCGCAACCCGCATCGTCGACCACAGCCAAGCCAAACCCCGGGCCGCCCGGTCAGCGCCGGAAGCACTGGCGCATCATCCCCGGAAACACCACACCCGCCACACCGCAATTTCCCGCCGATACCCGCTGCCACAAGGGCCACGACCTGGCCTTCCGCCTGACCCCGGCGCCCCGGTAGACGCAGAGCTGCACCCGCCGCGGAAGCACTCCGTTGGCTGTGCCGGAGGAGTGCCTGCCTCCCTTCCGTTTCGTTTGCGCCCCGACATTCCCGCCTTTGCCGTTTCCGGAGCCAAAGGCGGAGAAGTCGTGTGCCGGCTGAACTGAAGGGGGTGGAAAGACTCCCAAAGCTGAGGCTTGGGGCCTCGGTCCGGAGGGCAGGAACCCGCACCCGCACCCGTTTTACGGAGCATACATCTCCAACGGCCGCTGCAACCCGGCTTCCCAGCCCTGCAGCTGCCGGTTGGTTTCGCGGTAACAGACCGGAAACACGGTCATCGACGGCGGCAAAAAAACAGCGTGAACACGTTGTCCTCTCCCCTCGTGCGGCTGGATTTCCAGGGCGCTGCCATTGCAAGATTCGTCCTGTGAAGCATATTGGTTTGGAGCCTAAGCCAAGGACATTCGTGATGGACGTCAAGGAAGCAGTCAAGAAAGTCTGCACTCTGGCTAAGCAGCACGTAACCCGGGGACAGGTGGAGCGTGCCAGGGAAAGACAGGGGGCCGTGCTGGCCTGGCGCGAACCCGATTACCTGCCCTTGCTGATGACGGCCGACCTGCCGGAACTGCATGACCTGCCGACCTACAACTGGGCCGAGCAATTCCATGACCCGGCCAAGAGCTTCGTTATGCAGATGCGTGCAGTGGTGAATGCCGCCGCCGCCAGAGCCGACTGCCTCCCCTGCCTGCGCGCCGACACCGGCGTCATCAACGGCCCGAGTATTTTCGGGGTCGAATGCATCGCCCCGGAACACACCAAACCGGTCGTCTCAAAGCCGCAGGACAAACGCATCCTGAAGCGCTTCCGCGTGCCGGAAGACATCGCCGACATGGGCATCATGATGCAACTCATCCAACACACGCAGCACCATCTTTGCACCTTGGAAGACTACGGCCTGAGCGAACTGGTGGACGTCCACCACTGCGATACGCAAGGCCCGTTCGACATTGCCCATCAGGTCCGCGGCCCGGACATTTTCACGGACATCTATGACGACCCGGACTTCTTTCATCACCTGATGAACGAAGCCACCCGATGCTTCATCCAGTTGTCCAAGTTCAGCAAGGGCATGGCCGGCGAGGGGAATTGGGGCAACGCCAGCGGCTACTGGATGGAAAGCGGCGGTATTCGAATTTGTGAAGACAGCGCGATTCTGCTGTCGGCGGAATGCTACGTCGAGCACATCAGACGTTACAACGAACAGGCGTTGAACGAGTTTGAGGGCGGCTGGATTCACTACTGCGGCAGCGTGCCCGGCACCGGTCGGCCCGGCGGCGAGCATCTGCACGATATCTACATCGAGTTGAGCAATCTTCGCGGTCTGAACTTCACCACCAGCGGCGATCTCGACGCCGAGATCCGCAAGCTGGTCAACCACGACGTCGCGTATATCGGCAGCTATCCCCGGGACGACGGCGAGTCACTCGACGACTATTTTCGCCGCCTCCTCCGCCTGTTGCCCCAGCGTACGGGCCTGCTGCTGCAGTCGCCGCCGATCAAGCCGAACGAACGCGACGCCGCCTACGACACCTGGTACAAGATCCAGGATGAGGTCTTCGGTTGATGCCGCTGTCGCCTGTAACGCTGCTCGCCGCGGCGCCGATGAAGAAACGCCGACTGCCCCGTTTGACTCACCTGTGCCTCCTCCTGTTGCTGCCCTTCACGGTCTCGTGCAAGGCGGCCGACGAAGACGACTTCGAAGCGTCCATTATCAAAGTGATCGACGGCGATTCGTTGATTGCGCGCAAGCCGGACAAGACCGAAATCGAACTCCGCGTCGAAGGCATCGACGCGCCGGAATGGAAACAGCCCGGCGGCAAAGCGGCACAGCGGGCGATGGAAAAACTCGTGCTCCACAAGAAGGTGAAAATCTCCGTCGTTGAGATCGATAAACACGACCGCGCAGTCGCGTGGATCACGCGCCTCGACGACAACAAACTCATCAACGTTGAGATGGTGCGCATCGGCTGGGCCTGGTGGTACGAGAAATACGCCCCGGATCATAAGCAACTGAAACAGGCCGAAGCCGAGGCATTGAAGAGCCGGCGCGGGCTCTGGGGCTTGAAGGAACGGACACCGCCCTGGCTCTACCGCCGAGCCTTTCCCCGCCCGAAAGAAAAGCCGCCGATCACCGGGTACTGGCTTAACACCGAGACCGACAAACGCCATAACTCCAACTGCCGCTACTACAAAAAGGGAACCGGCCGCGAGTGCAAGAAGGACGAAGGGGATCCTTGCGGCCTGTGCGGCGGGTAGGATTGGGCGGTGGGCATTACAGCATTTTGTCTTTTTCTGTGGCCATTGGGTGTTCGCGAAGTCTGATCATAGTCGTCTTTCATCCAGACTCGTTGTTCTGATTGTTGTCGCCCTCCGGAGCAAAGCGATAATCCGAAGCTAATGGGAATCGAGTTTGGACAGACGGCCTCTGGCCTATGGCTGCCCAAGGCAGCAGCGAAGCGTTAACGATCAAGACAGCCGGCGTTTGCGCCAAGGGCTGCCCAAGGGCAGCAACGAAGGTAGATTGGAGAAACTCCGACTGTGGTTCTCCGTAAGACAGTTCCAGTCATTTGTCATCCGTCTTCGCCCCTACCTCTTGAAGTCGGGACTACGCCGTGACGCGATTGGGCATGGGGCATTTGCGGCATTGTCGCGGCCGCAACCGCCGGTCCTGTAAACCAACGGTTGCGGCCGCTGTCAGTTCATTTCTTCGCTTTGATGCTTTGGCTGCCGGCGGGCCGGCGATCGCAGTACCCGAGGCCTTCCACGGCTTCGGGCCATTCCGAACGCTGGCCGGAACCCCGGGTTTCCGCCGGGACGATCTCCGGTTCCTCTTCGCCGACCTCTTTCATCCACCGCAGGAGACGCCGGCGCAGTTCTTCCTTGAACGGATTGTAGGCGTCCAACTCGATCAGGTTGCGCAGTTCATACGGATCAGCCTGCAAATCGTAGAGGCACTCTTCCTCGTACCGCGTGGCGCCGCGATGACCGTCCACCCAGGTGTCCTTGTCGTGGGCGACCACACTGTACTTCCAGCGTTCGGTACGGATGGCACGACCGAGCTGGGCCTCGCTGATCTGGACGAACGCTTCGTCCGGCCAATCGCACTCCTGCCGGCGCACCAACGGCATGATCGAACGCCCCTGCATCTCGTCCGGAACGTCAATGCCGGCGGCATCCAGCAACGTCGGCGGCAGGTCCACGAGGCTGGTCATCTGGGACAGCTCGCCGCCGCCGGTGAATTCCAAACCGGTAATCGCGGTCGGCAGACGTATGGAGGACTCGTGACAACTGCGTTTGTACTCGCTGTTGCGCGTTTTGAAATGGCAGCCGTGGTCGGTGGTGAACAGTACGATCGTGTTGTCGGCCAACCCCAGACTGCGGACCGCATCGCGCATGCGGCCGAGGGCCTCGTCCAGCCGTTTGATCATGCCCCAGTAGCCGGCGAGATGCTGATGCTGCGAGCCGTCGAGCGCCAGGAGATCCGGCGGGATCCAGCGGCTGCGATATTTCTCTTCGTAACCGTCCGGCGCGGGATAGCTGTCGACATGGTTCTGGAAGTGCGGCTCGATATACGAGACGAAGAGGAAGAACGGATTGTCCTTCTGCTCGTCGATATAGCGGATCGCGGCATCGGTCACAGCGTCCACGCGATATCCGGGGAGCTTCACTTCGCGGTCATCGTTGTCATACATCACGGTGTCATAGGCGTTCGAGGTGAACTCGAGCACATTCGACCCCAGCCAGTAGTCGTAGCCGCCGCGCTGTTCCTCCGGAACCGGGCCTTTGACGCCGCCTTCCGCCAGATGCCATTTGCCGACATACCCCGTATGGTAGCCGGCATCCTTGAAGTAATGCGCCAGCGTCTTCTCCTCGGCCGGCAGGCGGACGCCGTTGGTCGGCACGTTCACCATGGAGGCATACTTGCCGGTCTGCAGGCAGGCACGCGCCGGACCGCACACGGGCTGGCAGGTGAAAGAGTTCTTGAGAAACGTGCCGCAGCGCGCCATCCGATCAAAGTTCGGCATCAGATCCAGCGGGTTGCCGTGCAGCCCGGAAGCATCCCAGCGTTGCTGGTCGGTGAAAAATACGATCACATTCGGTTGGTCAGCCATCGTCTTGTCCTTTCGTCTTGGCTTGTTCATCGGAAACTTCGTCGCCGGCCGTCTTGATCCGTCGCATGATCTCTGCCGCCAGCTTGGGCCCGATACCCGGCACCCGGCGACAGATCTCGTCGGCGTCGTACTTGCGCATCGTGCGCACCGACCCGAATTTTCTGAGCAGGCGCTGCTTGCGTTTCTCGCCTACCCCCGGCACCTCGTCAAGCAGTGAATCCAGGATCCGCTTGCGCCGCAGGTTGCGGTTGTATTTGATCGCGAATCGATGCGCTTCGTCGCGCACGGCCTGGAGCAGTTTCAGCGCCGCCTGATGCCGGTCGAGCCGGAGCGGTTCGGCTGCCTCCGGCGTGAAGATTTCTTCCTCGCGCTTGGCCAGACTGATCACCGGGACCTCCACCTGCAAGTATCGCAGGACCTCCTGCGCCGCCTGCAGCTGGCCGGCGCCGCCGTCAATGACGACGAGATCCGGCAGGGCCCGGTCCTCCTCGGCCGCCTTCATGTAGCGCCGCATCACGACTTCGCGCATGGCGGCGTAGTCGTCGATGCCCTCCACGGTCTTGATGCGGTAATGCCGGTAATCCCTGGTTGCCGGCCGGCCGTCGCGGAAACAGACCATACTGGCAACCGTGAACTGCCCCATGATGTTGGAGATATCGAAGCACTCGATGTGCTTCGGCGCCGCCGCCATGCCAAGGACCTCCTTGAGATCCTGCACGCCTTTCTCGCCGGCATATCCCCTGGTCCGTGCATAGCGGAAGTTGCGCGCGCCGACGCCGAAGACCTCCTGCAGGTTCTGACGCACATCCCGCAGGCGCGCTGCCTGCTCGAACTTCTGCGCCCGTGCATAGCTCTCCATCCGCTTGGTCAGATCCTCCATGACCTCGTCGATCTTGCCCTCGATCACCTCGATCATCAGTTCCACCTTCCGGCGGTACAACTCACGGGTGATCTTGCCGATGCACGGCGCACTGCAATGGCGGATCACATCGTCGTTGCAGTGGCGGTAATCCTCGTCGCCGGGTTCCCGCGGCGAACAGGTGCGCAAACCAAAGTGCCGGGTCAGGTAATCCACGGTATCGCGCAGGGCGCCGGCGACGGGGAACGGGCCGAAGTAACGGCAGCCGTCGTCTTTCCGCAACCGCGCCAGATGCAGCTTCGGGTAGGGTTCGTTCAAGTCGAGCTTGATCAGCAGGAAACGTTTGTCGTCGCGCAGCAGGGTGTTGTAACGCGGGCTGTATTGCTTCACCAGCCGGGACTCCAGCAGCAACGACTCCTGCTCGTTTTTCACCGGGTACAACTCGATAAACGCAATGCTGTTGATCAACGACCGCACCTTCGGATCCGCCTTCGCCGCTTTCGACGACTGAAAATACGAAGACAGCCGCCGGCGCAGGGACTTCGCCTTGCCGACATAGATCACTTCATTCAACTGATCCCGGAACAGATAGACCCCGGGATCTGTCGGAATCAGGCGTGGTTTGTAGTCTTCGCGGCGGATCACAGCCGACTCCTGCGTTGAGGTCGAAAAATCTACTATGAGACCGGTGCTTGCCTTGGCAAGACCAGCCGAGGTAATACTTCGGTACGCCGAACTTATTATCGAGACCGTGCGCGGCACGCATCGCCCCCGCGGGTGCCCCTAAGTAATCCTGCGGACAGGATTCCTTCCAGTGCGGCGGCGGACCGCCGCAAGCGTCGGTATCGGAAGGAATCGGGAAAAGACTGAGCTGGAGATTACGGACAGGCAAAGGCGATATCCTCTTTCCTCCGGTGCACAGCACGCAGCGTACCCCCGCTGCGGGGCGGAATCCTTCGGACTCCGGAATCCCGGTTTACGCCGGCGACATGACAGGCTATGCTACCCCCACCGAAACGCAATGAGTACAGACAAGGAGGTCCTGGATGTCGAACGAACTGCCCAAGTATATCTGCGGCTCATGCCGCGCCATGTTCGATCGTCCGAAAGGCTACCAACCGGGCTCGTCGAAACTGGAGCTGATCCTCTTCTGCTTCGGCATCTTCCCCGGGCTGATCTACCGCAACCTGCGCGGTAAACAGCAGGTGATCATCGGCTGCCCCCAGTGCAAAGGCACGCTGATCGTCAAGACCGCCTCCGACCGTGGTCGGAAGATCCTCAAGAAACTCCGCGACGAAGAACTTGCCGACCCGCCGGCACAGGACTGAACATTCATTTCGGATTGACCGGACAATGATCACATGCAGAGATTTCGAAGCGCACGAGATCTCGCCGGCCGGGTTCCTGACGCCGGCTGCATATACGTCAATACAGAATGTCATGGACGACGTCAACAGCTGGCTGGATCGCGATGACGTCGATGTCATCAACAGCGAAACCGTCGTGTTACCGAACATCCATCGCGCGGGGCAGTTGTCTGGCGGTCGCAAGGACTCGACGAATCACGCAGGCCTGCCCTCCCGACGACCGGGGAGTATTCGTACTGCGCACGGATAGGACGGGACAGAAGCATCACTGTACTGGCTGGACGGAGACCGTCGAGGATTTACGTCGGCTCTCCCTGCCGAAGCCCCTTGGTCAAGAGCCCTGCGGAGGCGAGATGACCAACCGGCGCGGGAGCGGCGCACAAAACACCGAGGCCCGCGATGGCCGACCTCGGTGTCTGGTGGAGCTGATGGGAGTCGAACCCACGACCTGTTGATTGCGAACCAACCGCTCTAGCCAACTGAGCTACAGCCCCGCTGTTTCCGGAGCGCTAATTCTAGCTCGAAAACGCCCGTTTGCAATACGAAAACGGGGTTTTCGGACTATTCTTACAGCATGGATTCGAACACCACCCTGGATTGCGGCTACATCGCTGCCGGCGACCACCGGCTGTATGCCGGGTATGCCCCGGGCACGACGCCGGACGCGCTGCTGGTGCTTGCCCCGTTCGGCGAGGAACGGAAGTGCGCCTACCGCCTGCTGGTCGAAACCGCAGACGAACTGCGCGACCGGTTTCACGTGCTCCGGTTCGACTACGCCGGCACCGGCGAGAGCACCGGCGACCACAGCAGAATCGACTTGGACGTCTGGGCCGGAAACGCCCGCGCGGCGGCGGCTGAACTGCGGGAACTCTCCGGCTGTGAACGCCTCTGGCTGCTTGGCGCGCGACTCGGCGCCAATCTCGGCGTGCAATTGCTGGATGACATCGATGCCGCCGGCGTTCTGCTCTGGGAACCGCTGCCCACCGGGCAGGCGTTCCTCGATGAAATGGTGCGCCGCAAACAGATCAAGGAAATGATGGGCGGTGGGCAGGCCAACAGCCTGGCGGCAGAACTCGAAACCGCCTGGGAACGGGACGAGGCCGTCGATTTCGACGGGTTCGCCGTCAACGCCCGGCTCGCCGCCGGCCTTAAAGCGCTCGACCTCAAGGAGGTCCTTGCCGGTGTCGACCGGCCGCTGCGCCTGATCCATGTCACCGGCGCCAAGAAAATGAGCGGCGTCTGGGCAGAGCTCGAGGAGCAGCTGGGCGATCGCTTTCAGGTCGTCCGCGAGAGACCCTTCTGGGGGCTGATGGACTACCAGGAACACCGATTGCTCAAGGACGCCACGGCAAGCTGGCTGCGAAGCCGCCAAACCGTGGCCGCCGGCGGGACAGAGACCCGTTGACCGACGCGCCGGCTCCAGCCGCACGCCCGGGTTTGACACACGACAAAGCAGGGCTAGTGTGCACCCGGTTGGGTTCGAATCGTTGGGTTTAACTATGGTACGGAAAGGTGGGATGATGAAACTCCACTCCCTCACTCTCGCGCTGGCGGCTCTGGTTCTCTGCGGTTGTACGACAATCAAGCGGCAGATCGGCAGGATGCAGGCCGCCCCCCGAACGGCGGTCACGGTCAAGACGAACCCCTTCGCTGCCCGCCGGGATCCGTTTGCCGGCAAGTACGGCGTTTTGACTCCGTTCAAACCCCAGTCCAAACGGGTTGGCGCGCAGACGCGGGCCGCCGCCGTCGCCGCGTGCATCTCGGGCGGCGGCCATCGCTCGAGCAACTTCGCGACCGGCGTCCTGCTGGGGTTGGAGCGCTATGAACAGCACAACCTTCTGGCGGAGATCGACTACTTCTCCACCGTCTCGGGCGGCGGCTTTGCCGCCGGCAACTACCTGGCCAACCTGCATCAACACATCCGGAAAACCGGGAAACCAACGGGATACACGCTGCGCTGGAACGGCTTCCGGCAGCCGTTGACCAGGTTCAATCTCGACACGCTGGTTGCCGGCGATATGGGCGCCCGACTGCGCGCGAACATGCATTGGGCCGTGGCGTTTGCCTGGCTCTGCCACCCGAAGGTCTACCTTGCCGCCTATGACCGCGGCGACGCGCTGGAGCAGAAGATCGATGATGCAATCTTCGGCGCCGCAGTTCACCCGCTGTATCTGGGCGACATGTTCGTTCCCAACAACGCCGGCACGACGCTGAAACTGCCGACGATGGCGGCAAACAGCACCGTCTTCGAAAGCACCGAGATTTTCCCGTACACCCCGAACATGCTACACTACGTCCAGGCCGTGACCTACACGCATCGCTTCGACCTGTACGAACGCGCCGGAGCCGACGACTTCCAGTTCTACTTCGACGTGCCGCTGGCCGTACCCGTCAAAGCCAGCGCTTCGTTTCCCGTCGCGTTCCCGACCAGCAATCTCAGGTGCAGTTGGGATCCCGGTCCCTTCCGACGGAAGACGGACGCCCGGCCGCGGCGGCGGGTCGAAGCCAGGTTCGCACAACTGCAGGCGGATGTTGCGCAGGCAGCCGACCGTCTGCCCGCGACGCAGGTACAGAAGATGCGACAGACGCTCAACACGATTCAGACGACCCTGCTGCCGTCGCAACAGGAAAGCCCCCCGCGGGCGACACCTGACGCCGCCAAGGACAAGGCCGCCCCCACGCCGACCGCCGGGACGTACTTCATCCACCTGCAGGACGGCGGCGTCGCCGAGAATATCGGCTACTGGACGGCGATCAGCATGCTCGAACGCGAACCGCCGCATACCCCGCGGACCCCCGCGGGCATTCACCGGATCCTGCTGGTCATCGACGCCTATCCGGGAACGGACAACGCGCGCTGGACCGACGACAAGCCCGCCAGCCCGAACATGTTTGCGGCGATCGACAAACAGCTCAATGCCGGCCTGGAAGCGAGCCACCGCCTGCTGCAGACGTCCGTCGCCAACCTCTGCGGGCAAAAGCATATCCGTCCGGTCTTTTTCAGTTTTGCGGAGCTCTATGAGGCGGAACGGCAGGAACGAGAGTACGTCCTGGTCGACGAGGTCAAGCAACTCAAACTGAAGGTGGACGTTCCTGCCGGCGACCAACGCTATGCGGCCTGCATCCTGCGCGAACTGCAAGGCCGGGTCCAGGAGGTCGGCACCAAACTCGACCTGACGAAACGGGAGCAGAAACTGCTGCTGGCCGCGGGGCTGCAGGTCGTCCGGAACCAGCGGCACGAACTCAAGCGCCTCCTGCCGCTGTTGCGCGGCACCCCGGAGCGACCGACACGCCCCGCCCCGGGCAATTGACCAATGCCGTTGCGGGTGGTAGAAAAGCCGGGGCGCAGAAGTATAGTAGGCAAAGCCCCTGTGTGAGAATCAATCAGCTTGCCGACGCCGGTTCCGGCGTCCTTTTGGAGATATCACGAAATGCCGCACGACGACAGCTTCGATTTGCCGATAAACAACTTCACGCCGCGCGCGCAACAGGTCTTGAACCTGGCGAAGAAAGAAGCGCTGCACTTCGGCCACGACTGCATCGGCACCGAACACCTGCTTCTCGGTCTGATCAAACTCGGTCAGGGCGTGGCAGTGGCGGTCCTGCAGTCCATGAACCTGGACCTCGAAACCGTCCGTATGGAGGTCGAAAAGCGCTCGGCGCCGTCGACCAATACGATGAACGAGGGCGAGATCCCCCCGACCCCGCGAGCCAAGAAAGTCCTGCAACTGGCCGCCCAGGAAGCCCGCGCGCTGAACTACAACTACATCGGCACCGAGCACATCCTGCTGGGGCTGCTGCGTGAGGGCGAAGGCGCCGCCGCGCAGATCCTGCGCTCCCTGGACGTCGACGCCGAAGCCGTCCGCAACGAGGTGCTGAAGGCCCTCGACCCGAACTTCATCCCGCCCGAAAACCGCGACGAAGACGAGGACTCGCCCTCTGCCGCGAGTACCGCCTCCGGCAGCGAAGAGAAGATGACCGCGCTGAAAGCCTTCGGCCGCGACCTGACGGACCTGGCGTCCAAGGCCAAGCTCGATCCGGTGATCGGGCGTAAGAAAGAGATCGAACGTGTGATCCAGATTCTGTGCCGCCGGACGAAGAACAACCCGGTACTGATCGGCGAGGCGGGCGTCGGCAAGACCGCCATCGTCGAAGGCCTGGCGCAGTTGATCGCCAAAGGCGAGGTCCCGGAACTGCTGCGGAGCAAACGCGTCGTGGCGTTGGATCTGCCGCTGATGGTGGCCGGCACCAAGTATCGCGGCCAGTTTGAGGAACGCATCAAAGCCGTGATGGACGAGATCACGCGTTCCGGCAAGGTCCTCCTGTTCATCGACGAACTGCACACGATTGTCGGCGCCGGCGGCGCCGAAGGCGCGTTGGACGCGTCGAACATTCTCAAGCCGGCGCTGTCGCGCGGCGAGATCCAATGCATTGGCGCCACGACCCTTGATGAATACCGCAAGTTCATCGAGAAAGACGCCGCCCTCGAACGCCGCTTCCAGTCGCTGGTGGTCGCCACCCCCACGATCGAGGAGGCCATCGAAATCCTCGAGGGCATCAAGTACAAATACGAAGAGCACCACCACGTGCACTACACCGCCGACGCCATCGAACAGGCGGTGCGTCTGTCCGACCGCTACATGCCGGGCCGCCATCTGCCGGACAAAGCCATCGACATCATGGACGAAGCCGGCGCGCGCTCCCGCATCCACACCATGGTCCGGCCGCCGGACCTGAAGGATATCGAGCGCGAGATCGACGAGATCAAGAAGATGAAGAAACTGGCGGTCAGCCATCAGAAATATGAAGAGGCCGCCCGCCTGCGCGACAGCGAGAAGACGCTCAAGGAGAAGCTGGAGCAAACCCTGAAAGACTGGGAAGAACAGACCAACAAAAACATCTCCGAGATCGGTGAAGAAGACATGACCCTGGTCCTGTCGCAACTGACCGGCATCCCGATCCAGCACATGGAAGAAGAGGAAGCCGAACGTCTGCTGCGGATGGAAGAGGAACTGTCGACGGTGGTCGTCGGCCAGGGCGGCGCCGTCGTGCAGGTCGCCCGGGCGATGCGGCGGTCGCGGGCCGACCTGAAAGACCCGAACCGGCCGATCGGTTCGTTTGTCTTCCTCGGGCCGACCGGTGTGGGCAAGACCCTCCTGGCCAAGGCCATCGCCGAGTTCATGTTCGGCGACAAGGAAGCACTGGTGCAGATCGACATGTCGGAGTACATGGAGAAATTTAACGTCAGCCGGCTGGTCGGCTCGCCGCCCGGCTATATCGGCCACGACGAAGGCGGACAGTTGACCGAACGCGTCCGCCGCCGCCCCTATTCCGTGGTCCTGTTCGACGAGATCGAAAAGGCGCATCCGGACGTCATCAACATGCTGCTGCAGGTATTGGAAGACGGCCATCTGACCGACAGCGTCGGCGTCAAGGTGGACTTCCGCAACACGATCATCATCATCACCAGCAACATCGGCGCGAGAGAGATCGCGACGTCCGGCGGCCTGGGGTTCCGGCCGTCCAGCGCAGAAGACGATTACGAGTTTTTGAAACAGCGGCTGGAGGAAGCGGCGCGGAAGAAGTTCCGCCCGGAATTCATCAACCGCGTTGACGATATCATTGTGTTTCGCCAGTTGGATAAGAGCGACTTGCGGCAGATTATCGACATTGAGATCAACAAAGTTCTCATGCGCCTGCGCCGCCACCACATTGAGTTGACCTACAGCGATGAAGTCCAGGACTTCCTGATCGAAGCCGGATATAAGCCGGAATACGGCGCCCGCCCGCTTCGACGCATGGTGGAGAAATACCTGGAAGACCCCTTGGCGGAAGAGATTCTCCGCCGGCATATCGCCGACAACTCGGTGGTCACCGTGGACGTTGGCAACGATAAGCTGGAATTCTCAACGGAACCCAATACCAGCAAGCTCCCCGTGTAGGTTGATGACGTCTCGGGACGATCCCAAGGGCGGAAACGCAAACAAACGGAAGTCCTCCACCAGTCCTCGCGACGCGGAGGTCGCCAGCTCCTTCCTGCGCAATTCCCGCAATGTCGCCCGGCTGGCCCCCGAAGAAGAGGTCTTTCACTCCCGGCAGTTCTTTGAGTACCGCAGCAAGCTCGGCTTGCTGCTGAGTCACTTCCCCCGCGTCGTGGCCGATCAGATTGCGCAGTGCAAGACGACGGAGATCCAGCAGTTCAACGAAGACGGCGACCTGGACCACTATCTGGTCGACGAGAAACGCGAACAGATTGTCAGCCTGCTGGAGGCGCTGGAGGCCGTATCGCACGACCTCGAGCGAATGGCTGAAGACCGCGGTAAGGATGCCGCCGCCACCCGCGAATTGCTGCATGAATCCCTCGAACGCCTGTTGGAGGGCTACGTCTTTCACTCGCGTTTCTACGACGCCTGCATGAAAGACATTGACGAGCTCGCCGAACGCCTGAACGACGGCAACGCCCGCAAACGCGCGGTTGCCCGCATCCTGATGCCGCCGGCCGAGTTCGGCGCCGCCCGCGACGAACTGCAGTCCGTCTTCGACACCATGCAACTGTCGCGCCAGACCCTGCTGGAAGCGAATCTTGGACTCGTCGTCAGTGTCGTCCGCAAATACTCCAGCACAACGCTGAGTTTCCAGGACCTCTTTCAGGAAGGCTATCTCGGTCTGGTCGTGGCCGTGGACAAATTTCAGCCGAAGATGGGACACCGCTTCAGCACCTATGCCGTCTGGTGGATCCGCCAGGGCGTGACGCAGGCGCTGTCATCCACGTCGCGCACAATCCGTATCCCCGCCAACATGGCGCGAGCGCTCAGTCGCATTAACCGGGCGGAACAGGGATTGCTGCAGAAATTGGGCCGTGAACCGTCCCCGGAAGAGATTGCCGAAGCCGTCGACATCCCCGTGGAACGCGTACGCGCCTGGCGCAAGATGGAACGCCAGCCCATCTCTCTCGAAAGCCCCATCGGCGAGAATGATCGCGGCCAGGTCATCGACCTGATCGTCGACCGCAAAGCCGAGTCCCCGGCGGAGATCACATCGTCAAAACTGCTGACCGAAACCATCACTAAGGTCCTGCATACCTTGAGCGACCGCGAACGCGAGATCATCATCCATCGTTTCGGCTTGCTGAACAAGTCGCAGATGACCCTGGAGGAACTCAGCAAGCGCTTCCACGTCACCCACGAACGCATCCGCCAGATCGAAGCCGCCGCCCTCAAGAAGCTGCGCGACCCGGGGCGCCGCGAGTACTTCGACGGATACTACTAGATGGTCTCGGCGGAAGTCTTTCCGCCACGGATTGCCCGGGGTTCGCGGCAGGCGGTGGAAGGGTTGTGTGCTGCAGCACATGACCATTTCGCCAACG
>CAYLNH010000136.1:0-18227 GCA_964384625.1 uncultured Lentisphaerales bacterium | reverse complement strand
CCGCAAGCTCCGACGCCGAGGCTTCGGCGCTCAAGAGGGTGCGGGATCTCTAGGCGGACCGCGAAGGGCAGTACACGAGGGCTTACGGGCCGCGTGTCTCGTCGACTGCTTACCGCGGAAGCAAACTGCAGCGCGACTCGCGCTTGCACTCGACCGGTTGCTTTGCTATAGGTTGAACAGGAGGGGCGGCTGCAGCCGCCGCAAACAAGGAGGCATGATGAATCTCGACCGGGCTCGAGCCTGTCTGCAAAGCCGGTTCTTTCTGATCCCGTGGCTGTTCGGCCGCTATGCCCTGGCCTGCCTGTCGCGCTCTTCCGACCCCGACAGCATCGATATCCTGGTAGACTCCCTCGATTCCGTCTCCTCCCAATTACGCGCCCGCATTATCGGCGTTCTGGAGGCAACCGCGGCGCCACCAAAGACCGACCGGCTCTGGCGACTCTGGGCAGCGGGCCGGCAGCCGCTGCTCGGCGAAATCCTGCAACGCGGCGGCCGCGCCGCTGAAGCTGATGATCTGCTCGAACTGTCGCTGCTGAAACTGGGCCGCGAATCGCAGCTCCCCCTGGGGCGGGCGTTGTTCCCCGCTCTTGTCCCGTACTTCGCGGATCCGGACCCCGATGTCGCCGGGGCCTGCCGCCGCTATCTGCGGCGGGTGCGCGACCGCGATCCCAAGGAGGGGCTGTACCTGCAACTGCTGCGGCGGGCCTACGACGAAATCGGCGTCGACCGGCAGAGCGTGCAGGCGGTACTGCCGTTGTTCGACGAGCCGGAGGCCGTGCCGCTGGTGCGCGCCTACCTGGGCCAACTGCCGACCGCCATGCGGGACTACGCCAACCTGCTGTCCGGCCAGTTGGCCAACCTCTCCTTTGACCCGCAGCAGCCCGCCGCACTCATCCCCTTCCTGAGCGATGCCGATCCCGACGTGCGCCGGCATGCCGGCCGGTTCTTCGCCGACTTGCGGCAGCAACAGCCGGAGTACTGGGTGCTGGCCACCTTGCGCCGCGGCCTGCCGGAGCAACTCCCGACAGACGCCCGCACGATTCGCCAGGCGCTGCCGCAGCTTGAACATCCCGATCCACTGGTCGAAACGGCCGTCCAGGAGTATATCGCCGGACTGCCCCGAACAACTGCTGTTGACGAAGTCTGTTTCGCCGTCTGGCTGCGGCGGGATTCCGCCCGGTTGCTCCAGGCCCTGCTCGCCTCCGGCCGCCGACCGCCGTCGCCGGCCGTGGACTGTCTGATCGCACTGTTGGAGCAGGACCTCGATCGCTACTGCAGCATGAATGACGACGACGGCGAGTTGTTCCGGGAAGCCTGGCTGCTTGCCGGCGCCGCGCAGCGGCAACGGTTGTCGACCGTCGTCGTCCACAGCCGCAATGAACCGTTGATCGCTGCCTACCGCAAAGCCATGGCATCCCGCCACGACTACGACCTGGACCTGCATCTGCGCGCCTTGTGCGCGGCCGGGCTGGACGAAGACCTGTTTGCCCTGCTGCAGAGGTTGTCGCTGCGCCAGGCCTTCCGGCTTTGTCGCCGCTGGCAGACATCCGGCTGGCGGCCCGACCACCACGCGGACCTGGTCGACGGCCTGATCGCGATGCTGGATGAATTCGTCCGAACGCCGGCGGCCGACGCCATGCCGACGCCGCCCGGGACCAGGGATCTCCTGGCCGCCTGGGGACAAGGCGTCGCCCCGGTTGCCGTCGATATCGCCCGGCGTTCACCGGATCCCGTCGTGCGCGCCGGCGGTCTGATCCGCGGCGTCGCCGAGGATATCCTTGGCGACACAGCCGTGACCGCGGCGCGCCAGAGCCGGGACTGGCTCGAACGCCTGGCCGCGGCGCTGACAACCACCCCCTTTGACGTCGAGCGCGATGCTGTCTACTGGGTCGACGCCGCCCTCGGCAATGTCGCCGGCCTGGCAGACATGCCGGCAGCCGCCGACCCCGACCAGTTCGACGCGGTGAAAGCGCAACTCCAGCGGCTCGAAGGCTGCCCCGGCGGCGTCCTGGTCGCCCGGCTGCGACTGCTGCTGCGAATGTTGACGCGACTGCATGAACACTTCTGCACGGAGATCGCCGTAACCGCTGACGACGCGCCCGCGGACGTCAACGCGATCGCCGTCGAAGACGCCCCCGAGGATTTGTTTGCATGACGTATGGAAGATGCCCAACCCGTCGCCGTCACGCGGCGCGAACGCGGATGACCAATGCCTGTCGCACTTGATTTCGGCACCAGCAACACGGTGATCGCCCGCTGGGATCCGGCGGCGGACGATGTCGTGCTGCTGGAGACCCCCGAGCTGAGCCGGCAGTTTGAGTATGTCCTGCCCGACGGTTCGCCGCCGGGTGTGGTAACGGTCTATCCGTCGCTGATCCACTACGGCGACCGGCAGCAGCCGTTGGCCGCCCAGGTCGAGGATGCCGGACTGGTTGAAGACCCGGCGACGTTTCGCTGGTTGAAGATGGACATGCTGCGGCAAAACCGCCGATGCCGGCGCCTGGGACGGGAACGCATCAGCTACGAGCAGGCCGCCACCGAGTTTGTCTCGCGCTTGCTGCTGTTCGTCTCGCGCGGCGGTGAACTGCTGGAAGACGACCTCGTCGTCTCCGTTCCGGTGGAAGCATATGACCACTACGTCGAATGGCTGACCCGCGCGGTTGCCACCGTGTACGACGGCAATATCCATCTGATCGACGAAGCCACAGCCTGCATCCTCGGTTACGACCGCCGGGCCCGTGACGGCGACCTGTTTCTGGTGGTCGACTTCGGCGGCGGCACCCTGGATGTCTGTCTGGTCCGAGCCGACTTCAGCGCCGCCGATCAGGTTGCCAGATCGCGGCTGCTCGGACGTGCCGGTGAAGAGATCGGGGGCATGATGGTCGACCAATGGCTGCTGGCGGAGATCCCCCTTTCCGAGGATGACCTGCGGCTTGCCGGACAGGACCTCCTGCGCGCGGTCGAAGCCGCCAAGATTCAGCTTACCTATGAGGCACAGGCGTCCGTGTCGCACTACGCCGAAGGCGTCGACCGCCTGATCACGCACACCTTTACCCGGACGCAGTTGCGGGAGATCCTCGACCGCAACCAGTTCTTCAAGATTATCACCGATACCGTCGATCGCGCCGTCGAACAGGCCACGGAGAAGTACGGCGTCAAACGGTCAGAGATCCATGAGGTCCTGCTGGTCGGCGGCACCAGCCTGATCCCGGCGGTACAGGAGCAGTTCGCCTATCTCTTCCCGAACCGCATCCGTTGCGACAACCCGTTTGCGGCCATCGCCGCCGGCGCCTGCCGATTTGTCGAACAGAGCTTCAACCCCGCCGTCGTGCACGACTACTGCCTGCGCAGTTGGAACGCCGAAAACCGGGATTGGGATTTTGCCGCCGTCATCCCGAAGGGGACGCGCTATCCCACGGAAAGACCGGTCAAGACGGTCTTTCTCAATGCAACCCATGATGAGCAGGACCGGCTGGGACTGCTGCTGTACGAGTTGTCGGACATGCTGCGGGTAACCGGCGGTTTCGTTGTCGGCAGCGACGGCCGCCTGCAGCGGGCGGCCCCGGGGGCGGTCGACCGGCAACAGCCGCTCAACCCGGAAAACCGCGAGTTTATCGTCGCTGACCCGCCCTGCAGGAAAGGCGAACGCCGGTTTGCCGCGGCCTTCGGCGTGGATGCCCGCAAGCGGCTGACGGTCTCCCTGCGCGACCTGCGCGAGGGCAACCGCTCCCGCATTCTCCCGGTCGACGGCGATCCCGTTCCCTTGCCGGTTGAGGACTTCCCCGTCACCCGCCTCGGACATTGACGGCCCCGCGAGGACGCCGGCGCGCGTCAATAATGATGCACCACAGAAACCGGAAGCGCGGTTGTGCGCAGGTTCCGTGTTTTGCCCCAGCCTGACGCGGACGCCGGAGCGCGTCAATAATGATGCGCCACGGTAACCGGCGGCGCGTTGTACGCGGGTTCCGTGTCCGTACCTTGTCAGTGAGATTGTTTTCAGCAGGTGTCAGCCTATAGTACGGGGCTGTTTTTACTCGGGATGCCCGGACTATGGCACAATTATTCGGACGCAAATTCAGATTCGCCAACTACGGCGGCACGCACCAACTGCAGTTGGACACGGCTGCCGATCTCGACGCCCTGCCCCACATCAAAGAACCGTTCTGGATGGCGACGGATGCCCCGACCCATCAGCTCCAGAGCGACCCGAGACTGATTGCCTTCCTCGATCACGACGGCGATAAACGGATTCTCAGCCGCGACATCCGGCGCTGCTACAGCTGGCTTCAGTCGCGGCTGAATAACTGGGACGGGGTAACTGCCGGTTCCGATGTACTGCGCTTCGCCGATCTCAAGAAGGATACCCCGGAGGGCGAACGCCTGACCACGGCGATCGGCCATCTGCTACGCTACCTTAACAAACCCGACGCCGACTGCATCAGCCTGAAAGAGGTCCGCAACCATCAGGCTGATCGCGCCAAAGGCTTCAACAACGGCGACGGCGTCATCGTCCCGGCCGCGCACGAAGACGCGCCGGAGTTGAAAGAGTTTATCGAAGCCATCATCAACACGATGGGCGGTGCGGACGACTTGAACGGCATCAAAGGCGTCAACCGCGAACAGCTGGACGGTTTTATCAAGTGCGCGACGGAACTGCTGAAATGGCACGACGCATCCGAAAACGTGATGGAGGAAACGCAGTCGCTGTTCCCGATCGGCAAGGATACTGCGGCGGCCTACGATTTAATCCAACGCCTGCAGCAGCCGATGGAGCGCTATTTCCGGCTGTGCCGGCTGGCCCGTCTGCAGCAGATCCTGGATCGGGACATGCCGGTCGGCAGTTGCCCGGAAGACGTCCTCGGCGACACCGGGAAGTTGACCGACTACCTGCAGGAAGCCCCGTTGGCCCCGCCCAAAGTGGAACCGCTGCTGAATCTTCGCGGCGAGATCAACCCGCAATACGAGGAAGACATTCAGTTCCTGGCCGATCATATCACGCCGAAGACCGTCAGCCCCGATCGCGACCCGGCGATTCTGCACGAGGAAGAGTGGCACCGGATGAACAACGCATTCTCCAAGTATCTGGAGTGGCTCAATGCCAAGCCCGGCGGCGAAGTCGAGAAGCTCGGGCCGGCCAGATTGCGGGAATACCTGGAGAGTGATCTGCCCGATCAACTGCGGCAGCTGATCGACCGCGATGAGGAGATCGGCCGTGAGTTGGAAGCGGTGCAGGACCTGGAACACCTCATCCTCCTCCAGAAGTGGTACCTGAAGATCTGCCGCAACTTCGTCAACTTCCACAACCTCTATGATCCGGGAGAGCGCGCCCTGTTCGAGATGGGCACGCTGGTCATGGGCGGCCGCATGTTCAATCTCAACGTCAAGGTGCAGGACATCAACAAGCACAGCAAGCTGGCCGAGAACTCCGGTATGCTGCTGCTCTACTCCGAAGTCACCAGCGCCGACCCCGCGGAAACGTTCCACATGGTCACGCCGGTCACCTCGATGACCCTCGGCCGCCTCGGGCCGGATCGCCACGGCGTGCTCTTCGACGTCGACGGCCGGCAATGGACCGTGCGCGTCGTGAAGGTTGTCGATAACCCGATCAGCCTGTGGGACGAGATGAAGAAGCCGTTCATCCGGATCGGCAAGATCATCGGCAGCTCGTTTCAGAAGCTGGCGGGCGGCGCCGAGAAATCCATCGGCACGGCGGTATCGTCGCAGATTACCAACGTTGAAAAGACAGTCAAGGGCAGCCTCTCCACGACCATGAAAGAAGCTCCGAAACAGAACGCGGCGGCGCCGGCGCCCGAAACGCCGACCGCCGCGCCGCAGCCGGCGCCGGCACGCGCAAGTTCGGCGCGGGAATGGCTGTTCAGCGGCAGCGTCGCCCTGGCCGCGCTCGGCTCGTCCTTTGCGTTTATCTCCAAAACCGTCAGCGAGTTGAAGTTGGAGAAGGTCTACCAGATCGGTCTTATCGGCCTGGTGGTGCTGGCCATCGCGCTGGTGCTGATCATGATCCCGCTGCTGCTGATTGCCGATTACCGCCTGCAGCACCGCAACCTCGGCAGCCTGCTGGAAGCCTCCGGCTGGGCCATCAACGCCGAAATGCGCGTGACCCGCCGCCTGGCCAAGGTGCTCGCACCCAAGCCGGTACATCCCGCCGGCTTCAGCCGCTTCAGCCGGGATGTCACCAGGGGATTCGTCAACAAAGCCAAACAAGCCCAACAACTGGCAACCGACCGGATTATTGGTGCCGTCGACACCGCGAAAGATGCTGTGGCCGACACCGTGGCGGATACAGACGAACGGGTATAGCCCCGAATGGCGCTGACGCAAGACGTGTCTGGGGCGTTAGACTGACCTTCCTTCAGCGCAACGGCGGTGCATACAGCAGCCGGGGGCATCGACCCAGCGACCGTATGCGCTGCAATTCCAGTATTTCATTCCGAGACAGGCGCCCGCCAGCTTGTCTGACGGAGGAGTACGTTGTTTCGTCAGGCGGCGCCCTCCCCCTGGATCTAAACAACTTATTCACTCACGGCGCGAGGCAGCGGGTGTCTTCAGAAGGCTTTTCCCGCCGGGTGTAGCTTGATTCATTCGCAATCTTCGCGGCTGCCTGTCCGCCGTGGCGGAAGAGTCGCCCGCGGGCGCCGCGTGAGGATCGCGTTGAACGGCGTTGCCGCAACGCGGCGGCACGCCGGTTTGCGTAACAACGTGGTCACGGGACGAGATCAAGAGTCTGCAGTCCTAAGCCGGCCGCCGGCATCTGGACCCACTTCAAGAGCGGCGGCGGCAGGAACTGCTTGCGATGGCGGGCAGTGACGGCTCGCAGTGGAAGGCTGGCGGACGATTCAGCTATTCCTTCTCTTCCTCGTCGAGCAGGATGCGAACGTTATTGAGGTAGATGAGCATGGCGCCGTGGCGGGACTTCTTGTACCGAAAGAGCTGGCCGCGGAACTTGACGGTCTGCCCTTTTTCCAGTTTGCCGGCGGCCGACACATCGCCGGTCTGCGCCACGACGTTGTAGCCGTCGTACAACGGGAAGTCGGCAACGGCGATTTCCAGGCTGGCGCCGCCGCGAGTGCTGCGGACGTCGTGCACCTTTCCCTCCCAGGTCACATTGGTCGCTTCATGGTCCTCCCAGTACTGCTTGACGGCCACCTCCGTCTTCACACTCGCATCCAGGCTCTCGGTCACTTCTTTGAACGACGGCCCGAGATTCGGTTTGGCCTCCGGTTCCTTCTTGCAGCCGGCCAACAGAAGAATAGCGCAAGCGGCGGCACACAGCAACATCGACCTCATAGTCTCTTATCCTGTCTTGGAATTGAACTCATTTGCACAACACGTGTCAAACATATTGTAGTCCAGCGGCGCCCGATTGCAACGCAGCCGGCGCCTGCCTGTCGAGGCCGCCTGCCCGCTGGACGCTGCCGTGACCGCACGCTATAGTTCTCAACGGCTGCGCGTACGACAAATCGGCTGGTCCCGAATGGAGGCTTCGGTACATGGCGTTTTTCTGTCCGGACTGTCATCGACGGTTTGACCCCGGCAAACGAAACCTGGCGAAAGTCACCTGTCCGTACTGTGAACATACGTTTCCGGTGCCGGACGAGTATCGTGACGACGTTCTGGCCACGGGTGCGAAGATCGGCAACTTCGAGATCACCCGTCTGATCGGCACCGGCGGCATGGGCAAAGTCTACGAGGCCCGGCAGATTTCTCTGAACCGCCGCGTTGCACTCAAGATCCTGTCCCGCAAGCGCAGCACGTCCGAAAAGATGATGCAGCGTTTTCTGGTTGAAGTCCGCGCCACCGCGTCCCTGCAGCATCCCAACATCGTCACGGTCTATGAAGCCGACATCAAGGGGGACCTGCTGTTCCTGGCGATGGCCTACGTTGACGGCCAATCGGTGGACAAGACGCTGGAGAGCACGAACAAGCCGATCCCGGAACGGGACGCCCTGCTGTACGCCCAGAAAGTGGCGGAAGCCATGGCCTACGCCTGGCGTCACCAGAAGCTCCTGCATCGCGACATCAAGCCGGCCAACATCATCATCGACCGCACCGGCGCCGTTCATTTGTGCGACCTGGGCATTGCCAAACGGCCGACCGACGAAGTCGAGCTGGCCTCGGCCGGCATGGCCATCGGCACGCCGCATTATATGAGCCCGGAACAGGGCCAGGGCCTTGTGGACCTGGACTTCCGCTCCGACATCTACAGTCTCGGCGCGTCGCTGTTCCATATGGTCACCGGCACTCTGCCGTTCGACGCCGAAGACGCCGTCAACGTCATCACCAAACAGATCATGGAGCCCTTGCCGGATCCGCAGGAACGCAATCCGAAGGTATCCAGAGAGACCTGCAAACTGCTGCAGTTGATGATGGGCAAACTGCCGGAACAGCGACACAGCAGTTGGGACGAGTTGATCCACGACATCCAACGCGTCCGCAAAGGACTGGCCCCGGCCTTCCGCGTGCGCCCGCCGCATCTGACGACGGACGAGACGCCGTCGCAGAAGGTGGAACACAGCGAAACGACAAAGCACGTCGCCATCCTGCCGCGGCCGGAACCGGATCACCACCGTTTCCTCCAGATCGGCGGCCTGCTGTTCCTCCTGCTCTTCCTCCTGGGGCTGACGGTGCATTACCTGCATACGAGCACCATCCCCAACCCGTACGCCGACCAGATTCTGCAGCCTGACGACGGGTCGTCACCGGTACCGACGGAGGTCGACAACCGGCCGCCGCCGCTGTCACTGGGCAACTGGCGCGACCCGCTGCAGGCGTTGCCCGACCGGCCGCCCGGCGATTTGCCGCTCGAAGAGGAGATCAAGTACATCCTGCGCGACGGCCGGCGGGCGGGGCTCTCGCCGCTGACCATAGCCCGTCGCCTGCAGCAGGACGGCCGGCCCACGGCAGCCGAGGCGATTCTGTGGTATTGCGTCAAAGACTATCACGGCCCGGACGGCCGCTGGGCCGCCGCCGCAGCCGGCGACCTGGCCGAACGCTTCCTCAATCTGAACAACGAAGGCGACTGGATCGGCATCCAGACGGAGCGCCTCGAGTTCGCCCGCATCGGGCAACCCCAGGAAGCGGCCGACGCCTATGTCGCCCTGGCCGATTACCACGAGCGCGAGAAGCGTCTGGCGGATGCCGAGACCCTGCTGCGCAGCGGGCTGGCGAAGTACGGCGCCGAGTACCCCGTGGTCGCGGACCTGCTCACCTTGCGGCTGATGACCATGTTGAGTGACCACGACCGGGACGCCGAGCTGAAAACCATGCTCGCCGAGGTCCTCAGGAGTTTCCCCGAGAACTCCCGGTCCTTCCTCTTTGCCACAACCATGTCGCATCACATCGACCCGCACCCCCCGCCCGCCCGGGAGGACCCGGCGGCGGCCCGCAAGCGGCTGGCCGATCGAAAAGCGAAGCAGCTGCAGAACGAGCTCAACCGCGCCCGCGACACCGGCGACCAGGTGCGGATCCTCTTCAAACTGGCCGAGCTCTATAAGCGCGAGCAGGTCTATGATGATGCCGTCCACTACTGGCAGCAGATCGTAACCAAATACGGCCGCCGCAATCAGGGAGCCGTCGGCGCCCGGGCGCTGCTCGCCATGGCCGACCACTACGCCGAGCGGGAGAAAATGGCGGAGTGGCAGCGAAGCCTCTACACGCTGCTGACGAACAAGTACTTCGGCCCCGGCGGCAAACTGGGACTGCGCGCCGCCACCGATCTGGCGAATTACTACGAAAAACAGAAGAACTCGGCGATGCAGAAACGCTACCTGCGGATGATCATCGAAGAAATGCCCGGCGCCAAAGGCGACAACGCCGGCGCCGCCGCGCTCAAACTCGCCCGGCTCAACGAACGTGAGAAGCACAACTTCCTGGCGCGCGGTCTGCTGCAGCAGGTTGTCAAAGATTACCCGGGCAGCCGCGGCCAACACCGGAAACGCGCGACTGCTGAATTGAAACGGCTCGAAGCCAAGATGGCCATCAAGAACCCGCTGCCGAAACCCAAAATCAACACCGGGCCCTTCAAGCAGGTGATCAGCTTTGATTCGCTGAAAGAGCAGTACATCGAATTCGCCCAGATCAACCGCACCATTTCCAACGCCGCAGAGCTGACGATTGAATGCTGGTTCCGGCAGAACACCAAAGTGAACTTCCCCCAAAGCCTGATCTGCCGCCACGGCGGCAACCGCCGCGGCTTCGATCTCTACATCGAGAATGCCCGGATTACCTTTCAGTTCTCCGACGGCCGCAAGGACTACGCCATCGACTCCGACGCGATCGATATCGACAAATGGCACCATGTCGCGGCTGTCGTCACCGCCAACCAGGTCCGGCTGTACATCGACGGCAAACGCGTCGCCCACCGGACCGGCAAGACGCTCAACAACCAGGGCGGCGGCCGCCTCCGCATCGGCCGGCACTCCAAACGCGACCTCACCCATTTTGACGGCGCCATGCAGAATATCATCATCACCCCGAAAGCGCTTTACAAGGACGACTTCAAACCCAAACCCAAACCGCGCGACACGAAAAACGCCACCGTCTACATCGTCGCCGACGACAAAGGCATCCACGATCGAAAAGGCAATAAACTCAGTTTCCTGCCGTAGACACGGGCAATGCGAGCCAAACACAAGAATGGCGAAATACCGACCAGCCGCAGGCGAATCCCGGCTGCCGCCCCAAGCTGCCACATTGTTACTGCCTGCTCGGCAGCCCCAGGTTTCCCCGGCTCGCACAACATCAATGACCCCTTCGACTTCGCTCAGGAGCTTCGTCAATGACCAATGACAAATTGACTCCGGAGACCTTCTACAACGAACTCGCCGACGACTACGACGACATGACGCGCTTCGCCGCGCGGCTCGATCGCGAACGCGAACGACTTGCCGGACTCGTCGAACGTTTTGACATCGAGTCCTGCGTTGACGCCGCCTGCGGCACCGGTCTGCACGCCGTCGCTCTGGCGCAACTGGGCGTCCGGGTCATCGGCGCCGACCTGTCGGCGGCGATGCTCGAACGCGCCCGCACCAATGCCGCTGCCGCCGGCGTCGACATCGCCTGGCGCCGGACCTCCTTTGCTGATCTTGACCGGCACGTGGACCGACCGGTTGACGCCCTGCTCTGTATCGGCAACTCCATCCCGCATGTTTTGACGCCGGAAGAACTGGGCGCGTCGCTGCACAGTTTCAAGGAGGTCCTTACCCCCGGGGGCATCTGCCTCATCCAGTTGCTCAACTACGACCGGGTGCTGCGGCGCCGTGAACGCATCGTCGGCGCCCACCGCCAGGGAGACCTGGAGTTCGTCCGCTTTTACGACTTCCTCGACCGCAACGTACGGTTCAATATGCTCCGGCTCCGGTGGGACGGCGACCGCGCCGAACCCGAACTGCAGACCACCACCCTGCATCCATACACCCGCGCTGAGCTGCAGACAGCCCTTGAAACCGCCGGCTTCGCCGACGTCCAGGCCGGCACCGGTCTGGACATCGACCCTTTTGACGTCGAAACCGCCAACGATCTCGTTCTCGTAAGCCGGGCCCGGGGAGGGCAACGGCATACATCGGATTAGCTGACCAACCACTGCTCCAACGGCATAAGGCCACCGACGGCAGAGAGGCGGCAATTGCACACCCGACATTGAGGCATTGCCGCTGAGGGCGACGTGAATGTTGCTTTTCCGAGAGACTGCAGCACAGTTTGTGGGGCCTGACCGGCACCGGGATCAGTTGGCTTTTTGCGGCGCCAACAATTCCACCGCGGCCGCGACATTTCGAAACCCAAACCGCTTCCGGCAGAAGTTCTGTCCGTTGCGACGCCGCCTTGAAGCTCAGGAATACTGTCCTTGAAGATCACCTTTCTCGACATCAACGCGTCCTACTCGCACAGTTCGCCGGCACTGCCGCTGCTGCACACGGCCTGTGCCGAGGTGGACGCGACGTGGTCGCGGGTGAGCGGCACGATCGGCGACAAGGCCGAGCGCCTGGCAGTGACCGTGGCGGAACAACAGCCCGACATTGTCCTGGGGACAGTGTACCTGTTCACGCAAGAGGTGATGCTCAAGGTGCTGCGCCGGATCCACGCGTTGCTGCCGGAAACGGTCATCCTTCTGGGCGGCCCGGAATTTCTCGGCAACAACGAGGACTTCCTGCGCCGCGCCCCCTGCGTGACCGCCGTCCTTCGCGGCGAGGGCGAGGAGGCACTCCCCGCACTCCTGAGTTCCTTGCCGGCAAAAACATCGTGGCCAACCATTACCGGCTGGTGCCGGGTGGATGCCGACGGCTATCACGACAACGGCATGGCGCTCGTTGATGAAGCCGCGTGGAACGCCCTGCCCGCGCCCGACAGCAGTGAGTTCTTCAACTGGGAGCGGCCGTTTATCCAGATTGAGACCACCCGCGGTTGTCCCCATAACTGCGCCTTCTGTACCAGTTGCCGCACCGGTCGCATTCGGTGGCGCGACCTGGACGACGTCCGCGCGCAACTGCACAAAGCACAGGAGCGCGGCATTGAAGAGATTCGCGTTCTCGACCGCACCTTCAACGCGACACCGACGAAAGCCATCGAACGATTGACGATCTTTCGTGACGAATTCCCGCAATTGCGTTTCCACCTGGAGATCCATCCCGGCTTCCTGCCGGACGAACTCAAGCAGCTCCTTGCCGCCTATCCCGCCGGCAAGTTACACTTGGAAGTCGGCCTGCAGACAACCCACCGGGAAGCTCTACGGTTGTGCAAACGCAAGGGGACGACGAAGGAGCTCCTTGCCGCTCTCCGGTTCCTCTGTGGCTGTGCCAACCTTGATATCCACGTAGACCTGCTGTCGGGTCTCCCCGCCCTGTCCCTGAAGCACCTCCTGCAGGACCTGAACACCGTCGTCCGGCAGCAACCGGAAGAAATCCAGCTCGAAACGCTGAAGGTCCTCCCGGGCACACCGGTGGCTGACAATGCCGCAGCACTCGGACTGCGGTACGCCCCGGATCCGCCGTACGAAGTACTCGCCGGCGACGCAATGTCCGGCAGGGATATCCTCACTGCCGCCGACCTGTCGCGCGTCGTGGATCACTACTACAACGTCCCGGAACTGCGGCCGATCGTCAGCGCTGCAGTGGAAGCCGATTCCAATTTCCTCCCGGATTTCCTGGAGTTCCTGCATACCCGGACGGACATCACGCAGAAACCCGGTCTGGTCCGCCGCGGCCGCCTGCTGCATCAGTTTCTGGCCGCCCGTTCCGAAACGTTGAAAGAACTCCTGGAATACCGCTGGCTGCAATCCGGCATGCCCCCCTCCAAATGCCCCGGCAACATACAGCGCGTCAGCCGGATTCCCGACAACGCCGATCTCAAACAAGGGGACCCCACTGATGACCTGCGGCGCCTGCAGGTCTGGCAACTCGACCAGGAGATCCTGTGTTATTGGTTTGCCTTCGACCGCAGCCGCCCCGCAAGAACACCTGTGGCGGTATTCAACCTGTCGTCAGCGGACAACCGGTCGTCTTGAAAAAGGCAGCCGGAATTTGTATATAACAGGAAGGAGGACGTCTGATGCAAACAGGAAAGACGCATTTCACGCTTATTGAACTTCTGGTTGTGATTGCGATCATCGCGATTCTGGCCGCCATTCTGCTCCCCGTCCTCGGCCGCGCCAAAGAGTCGGCACGCCGCGCAGTGTGTACCGGCAACCAGCGACAGATCGGTCTGGGTCTATTCATGTTTGCCGACGACCACAACCAGCGGCTTCCCGAACACCGCAACGAGTTTCCCTGGGACATTGCCCTGGATCCGCCGACCGCCTATGTTCCGTCCACCCCGCATTCCGATCTCCGCCCCGTCTTCCTCGAGTACTGTCACACCAGTTACGTCTTTGATTGTCCCAGCGGTCGCCGCCCGCGCGACAAGTTCGGCGACGGCACGGAGTTTCCGCATCACGGCCCCAGCGATGCTGTTCGGTATCACACCGACTACACGATGATCTTCGGACTGATCGATCTTACGTATGAGGTCCACCGCGATGCACAGACGAACCAGCCGTATGACCCGCCCCGCAATCTCGCCGACAGCGAGTCCGACGATGTCATTGCCGCTGATGAACTGGCATCCCTGCCGAACTACCCGAATATCGGCGGATCCACAGGCTCCCCCGGCAGCGGGAACCATCTGGATTACGGCGGCAGCTACCAGGCCGGCGCCTCCCTGCGTGCCGACGGCTCGGTGCAATGGGAATTTGGCGACAACATCAAAGCCCGCCTGTTCCGGGATCACACCAACACCAACACTTGGGATTCCTATCATTTCTGGTAGACCTCAGCAGGCTGTCCTGCAGCCCGCATCCCGTACAGACCTTCGCCTCAACCTGCCCTCTTTCACGGATCGTGTCTTTACCCGTGCAAGCAGGTCGTTCAGGATGAAGCGCAGCTTGCTTCTGGGGAAGCAAGGAACGTTTCTGCAAATTACACCCGCTGCGCCGCAATCTTTCCCGCAGCCTCGCCGGTGGCTGCGGCGATACCGGTCACGCGATAGCTGGAGTGCGCCAGGAAGTCGCCGCTGATGCAGCGGCCGGCAAGGAAGAGGTTATCCATATCTGCAGCGATCAGCGCGCGCTGCGGGATCTCGTACGGCTTGGCACGGCCGACGCGCTCCGCATTCCTGCCTTTTTCGGGGTTTGTCGCGTGAACATCGAAGTTGAACCGCGCTTCGCAAACCGCATCATCAAATCGCGCTCCCTCAAGGAGGTCCTCTGCCGTGATCCGGCACTGGCCGCAGACCCGCCGGCCTTCGCGCGTGCCGATCTGGTCGGCGGTCGCAATCAGCTGCAGATTCCGCCACCGCCCGCCGGAACTGCGCAGACCGTTGACCAAGTGGTGCAGTTCCTGGCGGGCTTCCAGTGTTGCCTTGGTTACATCATTCGCATCACAGGCGTTCACACCGTACTGATGATTCCACATGATGACGTACAGGCCATGGCCGAGATGCGCCATGAAGGGTGAATGGTATGACGGATCCAGACCAAGGCGCTGCATCTCCGCCAGGAGGTTGTGCTTTGCCCGACCCAAACCGCGCTGCTCGGCGACCAACCGCACGCAGTCCGCGACCTCGTCCAGATCCAGTCCGCCCACCAACGCAATCAGACTGAAGGGCTGGGCCGCGCCCGTCTCCGGATTGGCGTAGTCCCACCGGCAACCGGCCAGCGCGCCGAGGTCGCCGTCACCGGTGGCATCAACAAATGCCTTTGCACCCCAGGCTTCGCGGCCGCTTTTGGACTCGGTCATCACATGCTTGATCTCCCGACCATCTGGCTGTGCCGCCACCACGCGTGTGTGCAAACGGATTTTGACACCGGCTTCGGCGCACATCTCTTCGAGGACGAGTTTACAGACTTCCGGACGCGTCAGAAAGTGCTGACCATGCCATTCGCCCCAGTGCGCCGACAAGCGGTCGGCCAACTCCAGCATCAAACCGTCCTTGTTGTCGGCATCCAGAATCCAGGACAGCAGTCCGGCAGTCCAGATTCCCCCGAGGCAACCGGCAGTATCAATCAACTGCACTTCGGCGCCGGCGCGTGCGGCCGCGATCGCCGCCATTGATCCCGCCGGCCCGCCACCGGCAACAAGTACGTCGGCATCGCGGCGAACCTGCACGCGGCGCTCCGGTTCGGTAATATAATCAATCACAGTCTAGTCCTGTTTCCGGCTGCGCGCGATCGTCACGAGTTCCTCGAACATGGGTGCAAACCAGCCGGTGTCCCAGCGGTGTTTCAGCACCAGGTCATCTCGGTATGTATGCGGGATTTTGAGTTTTTCAAGATGGCTGTGGTACTTGACGACCTGGCCTTTCCAGAACTTCCCGGGAGCGATCACAAGGCGATTCCGTTCCTGCAGCCAGCCGGCATTCTGTTTTGCCAACGCGGTCGGCAGATAGGACATCATCTGTTTCTTGGTCCCCATGTTCTTCTTAAGCCCCATCGGTCCCCAGTCTTTACCGCTGCCGTTCAGCATAAACGGCGCATCCCACGCAGCCGCATACCCAAAGACCCTGGGATTGCGCAGCAGCAGTGTGCAGGCGCCCCACCCTGATTTGCTGAAACCAATCAGCCATCGTCCCTCACTCGACTTGATCGTTGAATACTGCTCGTCAATGAACGGGACCAGGACGTTGAGAATATGATCTTCCTGCCGGACGGTCTTCTTCGTCGCGTGGTTCCCGAACCACGGAATCTCAGTGAAGTACGGACTGACACAGATCACATCGTACTTGTTCGCCACGTCGGCCTTCTTCGCCTCAACCAGACCGTCGCCATAGCCGCGCTTCGACGCGCCGCCGACGGGAAGAATATAGACCACCGGATACTTCTTCTCCGGATCCATCTTCGTCGGCAGCAGAATCTCCACGGTCGCCGGTCGCGCCTGGAATTCGGACGGCAGTTTGCACTCGTAAAATCCAGTCTTTTCGTTCAACACAGGTACTCCTCTGCCGTCTCCGGCGGCAACAATTGCCGCCAGCAGGGCCACACACATCGAGACGATTTTCATACGCTCTCCACGGTTTGGGCTGCGTTGTATATTCTGCCGGCGGTCTACGCTTGGGTCAATCCGAAACGACGGTATTCCGTAATGCGTCAGTCACGGGGAGTGGCCCCGGCGTGCTGCTCTCCTGCCGCCAGCAGGCGCTGCCGGAGTTCATGGGCGCATGTCACTTCCGTAGGTGTTTCCTGCCAGCAATTGGGTCGATCATACGACCCCAGGCGGTTTACCCGCCTGGTGAAGACGCTCATCAGTGGCTGCAAGCCTCACCCCTCACCCTGCTTTTCGGGCGCTGGGAAGCGGGCTTCCCAGCGCCCGAAAAGCAGGATCGTGGGGCCGTCTCCTTCCCTGATGAACTCATTCACCGGGCCGACGAGCGACCCGGGGTCCAGCGAGTCGCGTACCGGCAACAGACATCGCATACGCCCACAAGCCCGCCGGCGGCTGGACCGGCGAACGTTCCGGCGCTATGGTCCGGCTCTTGCCACAACACGAAGGGATGACCTGCAGAACTGACATGCGCCCGGAGTTCATCGCGAACCTTGCCATACCTCGGATCGTCTATGAGATTATGCATCTCGTCGGGACCCTCCTGAAGATTGAACAGCAGCTCGGCGTTGTTGTCATAGTGGATCAACTTCCACTGCGGCAAACGCGCTCATCCACCGTGATACCCCAAATAGCGGGAGCCAGGTCAACAACGGCATGAGAGCCTGCCAGCACCACAGCCGTTGGCTGTGATGCTTCGCACTCGCCTAGGCATATTCAATTCTGCGGACAGAATTGAAGCTAAATCGTCGGCATCACATTACCGCCGCAGACAGGCACGTAGGCGCCGGTGATGAAACTGGCCAGGTCCGAGGCGAGAAAGGCGACGACGTTGGCAATCTCCTGGTCGTAGCCGCGACGGCCCAACGCCGTGCGATCAAGGTACCATTGCGGCGTGTTGTCTCCGGAGCGGTTCTCGCTGATTGTCCAGCCGGGCGCCACCTGGTTCACCGTGATGCCCTCCGGCCCGATCTCCTTCGCCAGGACACGCAGAACGCCATCCATGCCGCGCTTGCCGGAAACATAGGCCGACTGCTTCTCCCAGCATTGCATGGCGCATTCGGTGCTGATTCCGATCACCCTGCCCCAGCCCTTTTCAATCATCGCAGGAACAAACGCTTTGGCCATCATCACGTTCTGCAGTACACAAGAGCGGAACTGACTGTCGTAGTCGTTTTCGCTCTGCTCCAGCACGGGTACCCAGTCGTACTGGATCACCGCATTGTTGACGATAATACCCGGATCGCCCAACTCGGCCTTCACGGTTTTCTGCATGGCTTCGATGTCGGCTTTCACTGTGATGTCCGCCTGCACGACCATGCCGCGGCGGCCTTTGTCTTCGACTTCGCCAAGGAGGTCCCTGGCCTTCTCTTCATTGCTGCCGTAATGGACAACGACGTCGGCACCGGCATCCGCCAGCGTGCGGACCATGACGCGACCAAGTTCACCGGTAGCACCGGTAACCAGTGCGAGTTTTCCAGAAAGATCAATGTTCAACATAGTATCAAATGGTTCAGGGGTTTCCGCCGCAGGCGGACCAGCCTGTGGCTGGCAGGGTTCAAAGTTCAGCGATTCAACGGTCTTCGGGGTCGTGTCTCGTGTCCCGTGTCTCGTGTCTCGTGTCCCGTGTCTCGTGTCTCGTGT
>CAYLNH010000135.1:0-18289 GCA_964384625.1 uncultured Lentisphaerales bacterium | reverse complement strand
GCGCTTCGCGCCGAACTCAGGAGCGGCGACCAAATGTCCCAAACACGTCTTAATTGAGCGCCATTCTGCTCTAGAAGATGATGCGGGCGCTGCCCCAGTTGGCGTGGTCCCCGAGATCGAAGTTTTCGCCGGCCTCGACGCTGAGGGTCATCCTCTTGGCGCCGGCAACGGGGACAACCACGTTCTTGCCGCGATCGGAGCCCTTCAGCCGCTGCCGCAGGACCTCCTTGTCATCGGCCTCGATAACGAAGACGCAGTCGCCCTTGGCCCCATAGTTTTGGTCCAGCCCGATGGTCACGGCGAACTGTTTGGCGTCCTTCGGCATGGCATAGGTCAGGGTTGCCGGCGCGTGCATGCCGATACCGGTTTCGTGCACCCGTTCGTCAATCACCATCAGCCGGTTCATCGTATTCCGGTTGCGCCGCCACTGCAGATAGGGGCCGACGATCGGCTTGTGCGTGGCGGACATCGGTTCGAGTTCCGCAAGGAATCGGAGGCGTTTAGACCGGATCAACATGTTGTCCAGATGTTTCCAGGGCAGTTTGATGCCGGCATCCCCCACATCAAGCGTCACCGTGCCGCCGGCCATGGTCAGTTCATCGCCGCGCAGACGGCTGCCGTCGACCAGGCTGACTTGAAACCGCCAGGCGGCGGGGGGTTGTTGCTGCCCGCCGAGAACAATGCCGTAGACCTTCTTCCGGTCAATGCTCTTAACGGCGCCGCGGAACTCGAACTTCACTTCCTTGGCGTTCATGCCGACGAACTTTCCCTCGATGCCGAGAACCGAGCCTTCCTTGCCCAGCGCCACCAGGGCGTCCATGACATTGCCGGCATACCGTTTCTTGTTGAATGTGCGCTCGGCCTCTTCGATGTTGGCGGTACTCAGCAGCATGGCACGCACCGTGGAGAGCGGCACTTCCAGCCGACCGCCGACCCATTGCGCACGGAGCTTTCCGTTCTCGGCCTGCAGGTTCTTCGCGCGCAGGAAGCCGGCGTCGAGATAGACATCGATATCCAGCGCCAGCTTACTCGGTTCGGACTTCGCGGGCCGGATCTTCCAGTAGTCCGCCAGTTCCAGCGGCTTGCCCTGCGCCAATACAACCTTACCGTCGCTATCGATCGCTTTGATCGGAGCGTTGACCGCTTTGCCGTCCAACCGCACGAGACGATCTTTGGCCGGGGCCGTTTTTTTGGCCTTCGCCGGGGCCGTTTTTTTGGCCTTCGCCGGGGCCGTCTTTTTGGCCTTCGGCGTAGACTTGCCGGCCTTGTCCTGCGCGGGCAGCAGCGGCAGCAGCGCCAACGAGAACAGCGCAACCAGACACATCAGGGTCCGGCGGCCGGCGGGCGGCAGGCAGTAAGGCACACGCGGCTCAGTCATTGAACAGCCCTTCGATGGCGGAGGTGATCTTCTCGATCGTCGCGCGATTCAGTTTCTTCTGTTCACCGAGGATTTCTTCCATCAGCCGAATGGCCTTCTGGACGTCCTCGGACTCGACGATGTTTTTGCGAATTTCAAGCAGTGCAGCAGCCACTTCCATCTGCGCCTTTTCGACTTCCGGCCAGACCGCCAGCTGCTTGTCCAGCGGCAGTTCGCGGGCGGCGCCGACAAGGTCTGTGGCCTGGGGCAGCAGCTCCGTCCGCACCGTCTCCAGCGGCTGCAGGACGCGGAATTCAAACCGCTTCTGCAGAGGAAAGGGTTCGCTTTCCAGCTTGTTGTTCAGGACCTCGTCGCGCAGCTGCGCGAACCCGTCGATCAACTGTCCGGCCACGGAAATCAACCGTCGCTGGCGCTTTTCCGCCCGCAATTGCCGGGCCTGGCGGACCCCGTCGGACCCGGGCTCCGGTTTCACGGCGAACAACTTGGTATCATCGATCAACTCGCGCTGCTGTTTCAGCATCCGATCGAAGCGCACGCGCAATTCCTGCTCCCGTCGGGTCAAGTCGGCCCGCAGCTCATCTTCGGTCACCAGACGCAGTGTAAAACTGCCGGATTGCCCGGTCTGGGGACCATCAACGGAGTTGGCGTCTGTGGCTGCCGCCCGCATGGTAATCGTCGTCTCGACCCCCAGGTTGAGTGCTGCCACATCCAGCACGTGACGCGCGCCGAATTCCGTCGCCGGACCGGGTTCGGGAACGTCCAGTTTGATCTCGGCGGTGCGGTTCTGGCTTTCCTCGGTCGCGGACTCACAACGGTAGTCGATCAGAGCTTTGACGATACCGTAGTCGTCGGTGAACTCGCAGGAGATGGGCACTTTTGCCCGCGGCAGAATCAACTGGCCGACGCCTTCGAGCCTGGCTTTCACCTTCGGCGGCCGGTCGGCAATGAGGCGCACGGATATCGGTGTGGCGCGCAGGGCCGGAACGTTCTCGGTACTGGTAAGCAGCAGGCCGTAGGTCGCGGTCCGCAGGTCTTTCGAGCGGATACCGAGAACGAAATCCTGCTTGCCGCCGCCGTCCAGTTCAGCCAGCGTCACGCCGCCGTTGGTCAGCGTCAGGAACTTCAGCGGCAGGGAGCTCCTGCCGTTGATCCGGAGGTTGCTGCCTTTCAGTACGGGGAAGGAGGACAGCCCCTGTTCCAGCGGGATCTCTTTCTTGCCGACATACGCCGGGGGCAAGACGGTGGCCTGGATCTCCGTGACTTCCGGGCGGGGCAGCAGGACCACATCGAAGGGGCCGATTTCGTCGTCGCCGCCTTTTACACTGAACTCGAACGGTTCGGTGACGCCGGTGAAGGAGCTGCGATAGGTGCCGTCTTCCAGGTGCGGCATCTGTTCGTCGTACTTGGTTCCGGAATCGTCCTCATAGCGGAGTTCAACCTGATCCGGGGCCTTGCCCTTGACCGTCACGATGATCTCGAGATTGCCGCCTTCGGGAACATACAGCACTTTATCGTCAACCAGCCCTTCGACGCGCAGGTGGGTATCCTGGGGCCATTTATCCCGGGTCATCAGGATATTGCGCCGGAACCAGAGCGAGAAGGTTGACGGCGTGATAACGCCGAACAGAACGGGGATCAAGAGCGCCACACCGGCAACGATCAGGAACTGCTTGAACCGGCGCCAGTCGAGGACGCCGCTGAAATTCAGGTCTTGCGCCGCGGTCGAGCCTTCATCGATGGTGCAGTAGATCATCTCGGCCGAGGCACCGTCCGGCAGCGCTTCCATGCTGGCGAACTGCACGGCGCTGATAATGCTGTTGCGCGTCCCCGGATGAGCGCCCTCGACCTTCTGCACGAGGGCATCCGCGTTCAGCCGCACGAGCATCGGCCGGATCAGGTAGCGCCAGGCGACCCAGGCCGCGACGCCGAGACCGAGGACGAGACAGATGACCCGCTGGACCACATCCATGCGCCACAGCCGGTCGACGCCGAAACTGAGGATCATGAAGATGGTGAGCACCGCCAGGATTCGACTGACGCCGGCCACCAGATGCCAGGTGCGCATGGCCCGCCGCATCTGACCCAGCCGCTGCAGGATCGGTTCGGGTATTTTCATTTGCTGCATCAATCGTCTCCGTTTCTCAAAGCAGATGGAATCGTTTGCGCATGGCCCACTCGAAACCGAGCAGGATAATCAGCGCCACCAACACGGGCCAGTTGTCCCAAAGGTCAATCGGCTTGGCCTTGACCACCAGGGACTCACGGCGGTTGGGAATTTTGTCCGCCAGGTTCGCCGCTTCCTCGAGCGGAACGACAGCGCCGCCGGACTGTTCCGCGACCTGTTCGAGGAACAGCCGGTTGAGTTGCGGCTCCGCCGCCTCGATATTCGGCACTTCGACGGCAAACCGGCGGGAAAGCTTTTCGCCCTCGAACCCGCCGGTCGCGGGCATCTGCAGGACGATCTCGTTGGTGCCGAGGTAACGCGCAGTCAGGGTTGCTTCGTAGGTCCCTGGGCGCCCGGGCAACGGCTGCAGGACGATCTTCTCTTCCTCGTTGTCCTTTGCCAGCACCCTGGCTTCGACACTCTCGCGGAGCAACGGCTCATAGTTGCCGTCGTACAGGCGGCCGGTCACCTGGACGCGTTCGCCCAGCCCGTAGCGATCGCGGTCGGTCATGATCTGACCGCGGCTGCGGCCCCGCATATGGCGGCCGGACGCCAGCTCGCGAACGGCCTGCACCCAGAAGCGGTCGAAGTGTTCTTCGCCGGCCCGGCGCCAGCGCCAGGTATCGCCGAAGCCCAGGAACAGGACGCGGCCCGGCCCGTATTGGTGGCTCACCAGCAGCGGCATCGCGCCGTCAACCGTGTTGTACGCCGGGTTCGTATGTTCCAGGAGGACCTTGGCGCCGGGCTTCGCACCTTCGACGCGGAAGGTCCAGTACGTGCCCGGCATGCGTTCCCAGAGCTTGATGTTCATTTTCGGATCGCGGTCCAGAATCAGCATCGGATGGTCCACGCCGCTGCCGCGCAGACGCAGCGGCCACTCCTTGGTCCAGGTCCGCCGCAGGCTGACCTGATACGCCGACGCGCCTTCCGCGATCCGGACCGGGACGACTTCCCGGATACCGGCGCCGCGGATCGACTGCAGGAACTGCGCGGTGAATTTGGGGCCCGCCTGCCAGAAGATGCCGCCGCCGTGCTTGCCGGCGAACTTCTTGATCATCTCAACCCAGGCCTCGCCGAATTCATTCGGATTCGGGTCCATAAAGATGATGCCGTCATAGGCGAACAGGTCCTTGGCGTCGCGCGGCAGCCGGTCGATTTTGGTGTTGCCGTCCTGTTTCAGGTTGGTATCCATCGCCTGCAGCCAGCAGGAGACATCCACCGTTTTATCACGCACGAGCAGGTTGCGGACCATGCGGTAGTCCCAGCTCGGGGCGCCGGCGATGAGCAGGATGCGGGCCTTCTGATCGAGCACGCGGACCACGGCCTGCCGTTCATTGTCCGTCGACAGCAACTCTTCTTCGAGCACGGGGGCGCGAACAGTATAGACGAAGGTGCCGGCCTTTGTCGGCTTGTGCGAGAAGGACAGGCTGAAGGTCCGCTGATCCGGACTCAGCGTGACGGCCTTGCGGGCGACCACGGTACCCTCGGCGGCATCGTCCTTCAGGCGTTCCAGCAGCTCGACCTGAATCCGGCCGGCATCGAGATTGCGCGACTGCAGTTGGGCCTGCACGATAAAGGGATCCTGTTGCGGCACCGATTCGGGCGCCCACATCTCGGTGACCCGCAGGTTCTTCGGTTCCGAGGGGTCGCCGACCGGCACGGTGAAGATCGGGATGCCGCGCTTGCGGAATTCGTCGGCAATGCCGTGCGCGTCCTGATTGCCGGTGTCGCGACCATCGCTGATCAGGACGACGGCGGCGATCTTGTTGCCGGCCACGCTCTGCACCGATTCGCGCAGCGCCCGGCCGATATTCGTCGCCGGGCCCTTGCCGCTGAGCGGCGGGATCGGGCCGCCGCGCTCGACCTCCTGATTGCCGGGCAACTGCTGGTCCCGGGCGGCGCCGACGGCTTCGCGCAAGCGCAGACGATCGGCAAACGACATCACCTGGACTTTGCCCTTCTTCGCCATGGACTTGACGAAGGCGCCCTCATCACGCTGGAACAGCTCGTTGACCAGCTCGATCCGCGTCGGCGGTTTGCTCTTCAGATCGACTTCGCCGCGCCCGGTAAAGGCACTGACCGATTTCAGCGCGCGGGCGTCGCGATAGCGGTCGATCATCGCCATCGAGTGCGAGTCGTCCGCCAGCACAATGACGTACGGCTCGAGGGTCTGCCGGATATTGACGCCCAGCGCGGGTCCCAGGAAGATAAGCAGCAGGCAGAGCACGGCCAGGGACCGCACCGTCGCCAGGATGAGCCGCCAGCGGCTCGGGACATTGCCCTGCTCTTTGCGGTAGAGGTAGACAACGGCAAACAGCATGCCGGCGATCACTGCCAGGAGCAGAAACACTTGCCACGAGGTCGGCGCATTGGTCAGCACCAGACTCGTCTCTGCTCCTTCCGGCAGGGCATCACTGTCTTTGCCGAGAAGTTTGATGAGCAATTCAGCCATGAACGGCAGTCCTTTCCACTAAGCTTGGTGACGGCGGCGGAAGTGCCACGCCAGAATCTGTTCGGCGAACAGCGCGGCCAGCGCCAGGAAGGCCAGCAGCCGCGCCAGCTCCATCCGCGAGCCGCCCGCGTCCGTACCCGGAATTGCCGGGCCCTTGACGAAGCGTACGCTGCTGTCGTCACCCAGGCGCCGCACATAGTCGCGCTCGGACAGGGCAACCGGCAGGCTTTCCATCGCATCGATGTTGGCGGCAAAATGCAGGCCGATCTTCTCGCCCTCATGCGTGGTCAGCGTCAGGTGCCAGGCGCCGGGCTGCACAATATCTTTGTAGCGCAGGCCGACCACGTCCGGGTTGTCCTCGCCGGCGGCGGCCCGCAGGAGATTCGGATAGTCCGTCCCGGGTGCGCGCAGTTCGGCCTCACTGCGATAGACGCTGGTGTCGAGTTCATGCCACAGCGGCGAACCGACCGACAGATTGCGGGCGTCGCTCTGCGACCGCGCCAGATAATGAACCAACTGCTGCATCGTCACCAGGTAGCTCGGGTCCGCCGGCCAGATGCTCCACTCGACATCCGCCGGACAGGCCATCATGATAACGCGGCCCAGGCCGACGGTCGACTCGACGAACGCCGGCGTGCCCGAGCCGAACTCGGCGATGACCGAGGCGTTGGCTCCCTCCTGGAGCGACAACTGCCAATACCGATAGACCTTCACCTGCCGCAGAAACGGATTCTGCTCGCCGGCAAACGCCTGGACCACCGGGTGTTCCTGCTGGCTCAGCTTGAACTCCTCCCAGTTGCGCTCGCTGATGTCGCCGCCGACGTCGGTGAACCGGACAAAACCCAGTTCCTCGACGGTTTGCGGCAGGGTCTCATTCCAGAACGCCGGATCGGTCAGGTCGCCGGGGAACACCACCAGGCCGCCGCCTTCTTTCAGCCATTCACCCAGCTCTTTGGTACGTTCCTCATTCAAGCGGAACACATTGCAGAGGAACAGGACCTGGATGTCCTTGACGCCGCGGTTGGCGAACTGCTGTTCGTCAACCACCTCCACATTGACGCCGGACGGCAGATTGCCCGGCGGCGACAAGGCGCGTTTCAAGTAAAACGTCTCGGAGCGGTAGGCCACCAGATCCGGCTCGCCGTCGACCACCAGGACGTTGATCGACGGCTGCACATCGCCGGCGAAGAACCGCCGGTTGTCGTGTGCCAGTTGATCGTTGCCGGCGAGTTCGGCCGCCACGACGGTCGACGGTTCTGCGCCCAGCTGCACGGGGACAATGATCGATTCCGTCTGTCCCGGCGCCAGCGACTGCAGCTGCCGGCGAACCGGCGTGCCGCCTTCGGTGCCGAGGACGACCTCGGCTTCGTCGACGTCGCGGGTGCCGTAGTTGGTCACCGTGACTTCGAAGCGCGACGCCAGCCCGCCGATCAGATTGCGTTCCAGCGGCTGCACCTTCGTGATCGCCAGATTCTGCGCGACCTCCTGACCGACATTGACCAGGATGACGTCCTGCACCTTCTCGCCGATCTGCGTCAAGCGTCCGGGGACGCCGCCACTGTCCTTCTTGTCGGCCGGCAGCCAGTCGTGCTGGCGGAAATCGCTGACAATGTAAACGATGCGATTTGATTTCTTGACGTCTTTGGCGACGAGGTCATCGACGGCGATCAGCGCGCGGTCGAAGCGGGCCGGCAGCGCCGACGCCTTCAACGACTCCAACGAAGCGGCCACGCCGTCGACATTGTCGCTGGTCAGGTATTGGCCGTTCAGCAGCGGCTGCTGCGGCTTGGACGTCAGGATCACGGTCAGCGTATCGCTCGAGCGTTCCCGGGCCAGCGTACGGGCGAACTCGGCCAGGGCGGCGGCCGTCCGGCCGAAGCTGGAGCGGTTGCCCTGCTGGATGTCCATGCTCGGGGAGTCGTCCAGCAGGATGATATGCTCGACGCGGGCGGTCTTGACTTTGGTCAGACCGAGACCGGCGGGATCGAACACGATCCGGGCCAGCAGCAGCGCGAGCAGGATGACCGCCAGACAGCGCAGCAGCAGGATGATCAGATCCTCCAGGCGCAGCCGCCGGCGATTGCGCTGCTCGGCCTTCAGCAACAGGTCCATCGCGGCCCAGCGGACGATCCGGAAGCGCCGTTTGTTCAGCAGATGGATCAGGATCGGCACCCCGACCAGCGCGCTGCCGGCCAGGAGCCAGGGGTTGATGGGAAAGATGAATGGTGACATCTAGCGCCTCCCCAGCTGGACGGCCATGCGTTTGGTCAGGTACTCACTCAGCACGACGTCCAGCGGCGTGCCGGTGTTGGCCAGGACATAGTCGCAGCGGCAGCGCCCGCAGATCTGGCGGACTTCGCGCTGGAACTCCTCCATCGCCTGCAGGAACGATTTCTTCAGCGCCGGCGCGTCAACCAGCAGTTCGGCATCGACCTCCAGGCCGCGGAACTGCGTGTTGCCGTCGAACGGGAAGGTCAATTCGTCCTCGTGCAGCACATGGAAGAGCACGACTTCGTGACGGGCGTGGCCGAACTGCTGCAGCATCGTTTCCAGGACGCCGAGGTCGAGGAACAGATCGGAGATGATCACCACGATGCCGCGCCGACTTAACTGGGCCGGCAGCAACGAGAACACGCCGTCTACATCACTGCGGTTGTCCGGCTCGCATTGCTCGACTTCGTTGATGATCAGCTGCGCCTGCCGCGGATTGGCGCGGGGGGGGACGATCCGGCGCACGTCGCTGTCGAACATGACCGCGCCGATCGCGTCCTGCTGCCGCTGCAGCAGCAGCGAGAGACAGGCCATCAGGGTGGCGCCGTAATCGAATTTGCTCATCCCGGCGCCGTCCTCGCCGTAGGCCATCGACTTGCTGCAGTCCAGCATCATGGTGCTGCGCAGGTTCGTCTCTTCTTCATACTGCTTCAGGAAGAAGCGGTCCGAACGGCCCCAGACTTTCCAGTCGATATGCTTGATGTCGTCGCCCGGGACATACTCCCGGTACTCGGCGAACTCGACGGAGAAGCCATGGTAGGGACTGCGGTGCAGCCCGGAGATGAAGCCTTCCACAACGGCGCGCGCCCGGACTTCCAAGCGGTCGATCTTGTTGAGCGTGACCGGATCGAAGTAATTGGGTCTGGTGTTTGGGGGCATCAGGTGTGACTCGCTCTCCGGGTTAACTGGCAAAGGCCTGGCGGACCTCGTCGGGCATCGCGTTGGCCGCTTCGTCGTCGGCAACGGCTTCCAGGAGTTTGTCGATGACAACGTCGCTGGTGATGCCTTCGGACTCGGCGGTGAAGTTGGTCAGCACGCGGTGGCGCAATACCGGGTGAGCGACACTCTTGATGTCGTCGATCGAAACGAAATGGCGGCCGTCCAGAGCGGCCCTGGTCTTGGCGCCGATCAGCAGGTACTGGACCGCCCGCGGGCCGGCACCCCAACTGACCCAGTTGCGGACGAAGTCGAGGACCTCGCCGTCGTCCTCGTTCAGGACGCGCGTGGCGCGGACCAGATGCAGGGCATAGACAATGCAGTGCGGCGCCACCGGCACCCGGCGGACAAGCGACTGGAATTTCAGGATCTCCTCGCTGCTCATCACCACGCCGGCTTCGGGCATGGTCAATACCGTAGTCGTCTCGGCGATCTGATATTCCTCGGCGAAGGTCGGGTAATCCACCAGGATCTTGAACATGAACCGGTCCTGCTGGGCTTCCGGCAACGGATAGGTGCCTTCCTGCTCGATCGGGTTCTGCGTGGCCAGCACGAAGAACGGGTCCAGCATGCGATAGGCCGTACCGCCCACCGTGGTCTGACGTTCCTGCATCGCTTCCAGCAGGGCGGCCTGCGTCTTCGGCGGCGTCCGGTTGATCTCGTCCGCCAGAACGATGTTGGCGAAGATCGGGCCTTCGAGGAATTTAAAGACACGCTCGCCGCTGGCCTTGTCTTCCTGCAGCACCTCCGTGCCGGTGATGTCCGTGGGCATCAGGTCCGGGGTAAACTGAATGCGGCGGAAGCTCAGGTCCATGCATTGCGCCAGCGTACTGATCAGAAGCGTCTTGGCCAGGCCGGGGACGCCTTCCAGAATGCAGTGGCCGCGGGAAAAGATCGCCGTCAGCAATTCGTCGACGACTTCTTCCTGACCGACGATGACTTTGGCGAGTTCCCGGCGCATCCGGGAGTGGGCGCTTTTCAGGCGGCCGAGGGCCTCCAGATCGTTGGCATCAAATTCCTGGGGGGCTTGATCAGACATGGTGGTATCCTTGCTTAGATTTGCTTGCGATTCGAAATTCTCAACCGTCCCGTCATCAGCGCTGCAGGATCGGCAGTGCGCGGTACGGCAACTGCAGCGTCAACAGCGCAATACTCGTCCCATACACGTTCCCGACGTGATCGCCTTTCCAGGAGCCGTCGTTCTGTTTCAGGCGGACCAGGCGGTCGCGAAGTTTGGGGAAGTAGAGCTTCCAGTCCTTGTCGCCGGAGAACCACATGGCCTGGCTGAAGTAGAGGATGCTGTAGAACGTATGGCCGCGGAAGGCCTTGAACGGGTCGTGGCCGCTCTTCTTCAACAGGTTCTTGGTGTAGTTCAGCGCGCCGATGGCGACCTTGTGCTCGAACTTGCCGGTGTTGTACATCGTCGCGGTCGCCGCCGCCGTGATCGCCGGCAGGCTCCGGCCCTTGGACCGGAGCGCGTAGCTGATGCCGCCGTCCTTGTTGGCACATTTAAAGATGTAGTTGTCGGCCCGTTTGATGGTGCTCGGCGGCACATTGATGCCGGCATCCCGACAGGCGCGCAGCGCCTGAATCTGCGTCACCGTCACGGACCCCTCGTCATGCGAGGACTCCGGGGTGTAATACCAGCCGCCGTCTTTCGACTGGGATTTGGCAATCAGCATCACGGCGCGGTCCAGCACCTGCTTGATGCGTTTCTGGCGCAGCGGATCGGACTCCATCCCGTAGGCGTGCGCCAGCGCCAGCGTGGCGAATCCGTGGCCGTACATCGAACGGCTGGATTCGTTCACCGACGTGATCACACCCTTGTTCCCGCTGCAGCGCAGCAGATACTCAACGGTCTTGGCCGTCTTGTCCGCGTACTTGCCGGTCGTCGGCGTGTGACCGCCCGACATCAAAGCGAGCACCGCCATGGACGACATCGTCACGGGGTAGCCGCGGCCGTAGCTGCCGCCTTCGGTCCAGGAACCGTCCCGGTTCTGCGTCCGTGCCAGGTATGCCTGGCCCTTCTCAATGGCCGACTCGGCCGCCGGGGTAATCAGATCGGGGCGGGGTCGTACCTGTTGCGCCTGAACACCAATCGCCAGCAGGAAGATCAGTATTCCCGACATCACGCCGTTTCGTAGCATCAACGACTCTCTCCTGTTACTTCTCGGGCCGTTTGCCGGCCCCTCCCGTTTGTCTATCCCCAGCTTCTGCGCGTACATAGGCTACAACGCTGCCGGTGGATCGATTTACCAACAATAGCACACCTTTTCCGAAATTCGGCAGCCAGTAATGCCGTTGCTCATTTTTCGCGATGTCCGCCGACCGCGGCAGGACCTCCGGCAACAACTTGCCGTCCGCCTTGAGGTAGCGGATCTGATAGGCGCTGTAGCGGCGGCGATTGCCCTGCTTCGTGACCTTGCGATACCGGATCAGCAGCAGGCCCGCGCCGGCCGGCAGCAGCGCCTGCGAATACTGCGGCACCTTGCCGTCAAACAGGACCTTGCCGGTGGCCGGGTTCACCGCGAATACCTGCTGCTGTGTCCCGTACTGGACGAACATCACGCTCGGGATGGAGTTCTCAGCCCGGACGTACCGCCAGGAGACCGGCTTGCGGCTGCGGCACGTCAGCTTGCCGTCGCGCAGCCGGATGGCGCCGGCTTCGCCGTTGCCGAGTTCGACGGCGAGATAGCCGCGGGCCGCCGGCTGGAACCGGGAGATCCCGAGCTTCGGCGTTTTCCAGATCACCTTTTTCGTCCCCGGCTCAAGCCGCCGCAGCACGCCGTTGTTCAGTTCCAGCCCCCCCGGCGGCTGGTACCCGCCGGCGCCGCCCATCTGGGCCTGCAGATGAACGGCATTCCATTCGTTGCGATCCCCCTCGCGCCGGCTCAGCCGGCCGGTGCCGGCTTCGAAGGTCAGCACGTCAATGCTGCCGGTGGCCTTGTAACCCATCAGGACAAACCGCCCCGGACCGGCAAACACGCGGGATGAACGGACCTCAGCCATCCGGCTGCTGATATCCTCACGCCGCCAGAGCAGGCGGCCGCTCAACAGGTCCATCACCGCCAGCGTACCGCCGTTGGCGGCCGTGTAGAACATGGCCAGACCGCCGGCATCGACGGCCTGCAGCACGCCGTCGGCAATCGGGCTGGGGCGGGTGGCCAGGTCTTTGCCGTTCCAGGTCTCCATGGTTTTGACCTCGGCGCCTGTCGCGGTCGGCAGCAGATTGGTCGGCCGCAAGGTCTGGTACATCTGGGCCTGGCGCCGATCGAACTTGCGCTCCCAGAGTTTCTTCCCGTCCGCCAGCCGCAGGCAGCCGATGCTGCCGCTGTGCGGGCTGACGTAGATCCAGCCGGCGCCGGAGAAGAAGTTGGCACTGATGTAGCCGCGCGGCAGTTTGTGCTTCCACAACCGTTTCAGCGGCGGCACCGGGCAGCCGGCGGGCGGCGCCTTGCCGGTCTCCAGTTTGGCGGCCACGGCCTGCAGCGCCGGCGCCTGCCATTGCGGATCCGCGACGGCGAGCTGCGCCAGCAGCAGCCGGCCTTCCCGGGATCTGTCGGCCGCGAGATAGAGTTCCAGCCAGGCCAGGTGCAGCGGCCGGCGCGCCGGCGCGGACCCGGTGCGGACGCGGGCGAGGACAGCCGCCGCGGCACCGTACTGCTGCCGGCCGCGGAACCGTGCCGCCAGCAGCACGGCGGCGTCGCGCGCCGCCGCCGTCCCCTCGAAGTCCACCGTGATGCCGGCCAGTTGCTCGTCGTCTTCGGCGGCTTTGGCGCGGTTCAAGATCTCCTGCTGGATCCGGTCAATCCCGGCTCGCCGTTGCGCCTCGACTTGGTCGCGCAAGCCGAGCAGACGCCGCCAGATCGCCGGTCGCGACGCCATCACCCAGGAGCGGTCCGCCCCGGTCACCGGCACCGTTCCCGCGGCGGCCGCCGGCAGCGCCGCCAGAAACGTATCGAAGGCTTCCGTTGGTTTGCCGAGAGTTTCGAGCAGACAACCCAACGCCCATGCGGTCTCCAGCTTTTCTGCCGGCGTCCGGGCCAGTTTCCCGGCGGCGCGCAGCAGTTCCAGCGCATTCCGGCGGCCGGTGCCGGCGAACTCCAGCGTAACCCTGAGGAGGTCCCGCCGCGCCGTTTCTCCGGCGGGCCCGGTCGCCGCCTCGTGGACCGCGCGGAAGTCGGCCAGGGCTTCCGGGTAACGGCGCAGCGAGTAGTATAGTTCAGCCCGCTCGCGGCGTGCTTTCACGTCCTTCCCCGTCGCGATCCGTCGGTTCAGGCGTTCCAGGTCCCCCTTGGCGTTGCGCAGCAGGTACACCCGGTTCGGACCGGCCACCACCAGACCCGCGTCGCTGACATACAGGTTGCCCACCGGCAGGTTTTGCGGCGTCTGCAGATGAACCGTTCCGCGGCGCTTGCCGTCGGCCACGGCAAAACGTTGGATGCGTTTGCCGACCGGCGTCAGGATCTCATCGTCGGCCAGCACTGCACGACCGCTGCTGTGGTCGAGTTTCTCGCGCCAGGCCGGCCGGCCGGTCTCCAGGTCATAGGCGATCAACCGGTTCGTGCCGGCAACCACGGCCTTGCCCGCCCGCAAGCCGACAAAATAGTCGACGCCTTCAGGTTTCGGCGCCACCCACTGCCGGCGGCCGCTGATGCGGTCGACACAGATCAGACTGGGCGAATCGCTCGGCAGCACCAGCGCCCGGGAGCCGTAACAGACCACCAGGTTCTCTTCCCAGCCGCGCGGCAACTCCGGCGCGGCGTCGCCATCGGCCGCAGCGGCCGCGCCGGCGTCGCCGTCCTCCTCGCCCGCCGCCGCCTCCGCCTCGAACTCCGGCAGCGGCACCGCCACGCGCGTACTCTCGTAGGTTGTCACCCACAGCACTGCGCCGTCGGCCGCGTCGATGCAGGCCACCTGCCCCTGGCCGGTGCACAAATACGCCAGAGCGCCCTGCATCGTGATGTGACAGGTGGACTCCGGCGGCTCGGACGCCGGCACGGAGCTGGCGATCCGGGTCTGCCACAACGGCAGCCCGCTCGACGGCTCCAGCGCGGCGACGTAGAAGCCCAGTTCGTCTTCGAACGGCACCAGCAGGCGATCGGCCCAACCCACCGGCGTCGCCAGGAAACGCAGGCGATTCGCTTTCCAGCGTTTGGGCGGGACCTTCTTTTTGGCGACGGCCTTGCCGGGCTCGGCCCGGGTTCGCCCGCGCGGATCCGTCAACCGCAGCCGCTGCATCAGGCCCGGGTTCATGTGGGTGCCGTTGCGCGGATACCATTTGCAGATGAAATGCTTGCCCTTGCCGTCCACATCGTTGACATAGATCTGAAAACCGATCTCGCTCTTCACCCGCGGCGTGATCCCGAGATTCTTCCACGGCAACAACCCCTCGACGATATAGCCGCCCTTGATTTTGCTGTGGCCGAACGTCGCGGTCAGCGTCTTCGGCGAGGTCCGGCGCTTGCGGCGGCGGTGGTCGTAGATGTAGAAGCGCGGTTTCGGATGCTTCTTGTCGGCGCCGGTGGACACAATGATCTGGTACATGTTCCAATTCGACCGGCGTTCGGCGACGAACAGTTCCACCGAATCGCCGCGGAACATCTGCTTCGTGTCCTTGTGCTCCTGGATGATCGAGTCCTTCGTTTCGACGCGGACCAGCAGCCCCTTCCGGTTCCAACCGAGATGGACTTGCGTGCTGAAGTCGGCTTTGTCGGCGCCGGGTTTCGGCGGCATCGGCACGTTGTAGCCGCGGCCGGCCCAGTCTTTCGGGTCCCCGTCGATGGTGATCTTGTCGACCTCCGGGATGTCGAACAATTTGCCGCCGACGATCGAGATTACAGTCTCCTTGGCGCCGGGCTCGCGGCCGATGCGCCATTTCACCTTGCCGGTCTTCCGGTCCAGCGCCGTCAACACATTGCCCACCGGGATCTCGCGCCGCACGCGCCGGCCGTTGACAATTCGGACGCCGTACAGGTTGGCCATGAACGAGGACGACTCGTTGGCGTCGATGCGGTACACGGCATCGCCGACGAGACTCAAGTCGCGGGCGAGACGATCACCAAAGGCGAAGATCTCCTGCGGCGTGTTCGGCGTCGACGGATCGACCGCCCCGCGATGCCGCAAGCGCCGGTAGTAGTGCGGGTACCGCTTCCCGTCCTGCTTATCCGCATACTTCGGGCTGACCCACCGGCGCTTGCCGGTCTGCAGGTCGAGGCAGATGACCTGGCCCTGGTCCGTGTACCAGAGCTTGCCGTCGGCGGACACAATCTGATCGGCAGGCCGCCAGCCGTAGTCGTGCATCCGCCGGGCCATGGTTACCGGCGACAGCTTGCGCGCCGTCGGCCGAATGCCGATATGCCGCACGTTCTGCGGCGCCGACTCGTACTCGATCGGCAACTCCCAATGCATGGTCCACAAGGCATCCCTGCCGGCGGCAAACGCCGGCAGCCGGCCGAGCCGCTGGAAATCGCCGTAGGCCGCCACCAGTTCGCCGGTCGGCCGCTCACGATCCCGAACCAGCGCCTCGATCTCGGCTTCGACCGGCAGCCATTTCGGCGGCAACTCCGGCGCCTCCATCCGATACGCCTGCCAGGCTTGCTCGGCGCCGTAGACGTCCAGGCTGCGAACACACGCCAGCGCCAGCCGCGGCAGCAGCTCCGAGGCCGGCACGTCGGAGTCCGGATGCAGCCGCCGGATCTCCGTCAGAATACGCCGGGCCCTGGCGAAATTGTGCTGATCCAGTTCCAGGCAGGCCAGAACGTAAGCGGCATTGTCGCCGTGCGAACTGAGGAACTGCTGCCAATACACGCGCTCCAGACGCTCACGCTGCGGGTCGCGGCCGAACAACTGCAGTTGCCGCCGCGCCAACGGGTCCACCAACAGCCGATACGACGCCAGGACCTCCTTGGGCATCTCGCGTAGAATCCGGATCGCCAGCAACCGCGCCGGCTGGTAGTGCTCGCCGTCAGCACTGGCCATCGTCTGGCCGCTTAACGCCAGCGCCTGCTCGAGCAGGCGGAAGACCAACTCATACTTGCCCTCCGCCGCAAAAGCGTTCGCCTGCATGAAAATCGCGTTCGCCTCGGAATCCATCTGCGCCGTGGCGTCGACGGCGGCCGGAAGGACCTCCTCGAATTCCGTCTCCCCGGCCGGCTTCGCGGGTCGCGCCCGATCCTGCGTCAGCCCCGTCACCGGCGCCAGCAGCAGCAACCCAAAGGCGACACGGATCGCGGCAAATATAGTTCTACCCAAAATTGATATTCCCGACAGAAGTCGGGGATGCGCGGTCGAGACGACCGCGGCCACGGGGTCGGGGCGGCAGCGGGAAGCTACGGACGCGGTCGAGACGACCGCGGCCACGGGGTCAGGGCGGCAGGGGAAAGCTACGGGCGCGGTCGAGACGACCGCGGCCACGCTCGGAAGCTGACCGGCTGAAACGGTCCGCAGGTCTTCTGTCGGTGGCGTCAAAATGGCACTCTCCAGGTTAGCTCTGCCTGCCCGGCCACGGCGGCCGCTGGGGGACAAACCGTCACGGCAGACGTCAGGCCGTCTATCCGGGTCCGACACCGGCCCCGGAAAGCAAGTTCCAATTCATTTACTAAAAATACATAAATATTTACACAAAAACATCTTACAAGCTGAACGGATAATCTTAATACCATCTGATCGCCCTCTGATGTAACGCCGCCCAAACGGTCGTTTGCCAACTGCACGCCCAGGGAAATCCACCATTTCCGGTTCCCGGGGGTGTGAATCCCCGAGCCGGGGCGTAGAGTGGAACGATGGACTACCAACGGCTGAATCTGCTCAGAACCGTGCCGGTCCTCAGCCGGCCCTTTCTCAAAGCCAGCCTGTTCGCGACCATCGGCGCCGGCGCCTACCTCGGGACGGTCATCACCTTCGGCGGCATCCTCTGCCGCCGGCTCGGCGCCACCCCCGAAATGCTCTTCCTCATGTCCATCGCGCCGTTCATCGGGTTTCTGCTGACCACCCCCGTCGTCCGCCTGGCCTTCCGTTTCCGCTGGGGCACGCTGCTCGGCGCGATGACGGTCCTGGGCGGGCTGCTGCTGATGCCGTACGCAATGGTGGATTCCGCCTTTGTCTTCGTCCTCTTTCTCAGCCTGGTGCGCGTGGTCAACGGCGCCAAGCAGGTCCTGACCCAGGCCCTGTTGCGGGCGCATGTCCACGAAATCGCCCGGCCCCAGGCACTCAAGTGGCTCCGCCTCAGTGCCTTCGCGCTGATGCTGCCCATCGCCCATGTTGCCGGCGAGGTCCTGGATGCGAACCAGACGCACTACAAATGGCTCTGGCCGGTCGTCGGTCTGCTGATGATCCTTACCTGCATCCCATACTTCCGCCTGCCCGTGCGCCACGCCGAAGCCGGTTCCCTGCGGCATCATTGCAGTTTGTTCGAGGAACTGGCACTGCTCAAACGCGACAAGGTGTTTTTCGCTTTCCTCATCGTCTTCTTTATCGGCACGTTCGCCGAGAAGATCAATATGCCGATCAACGCCATCTACTTCGCCGACCACCTGGACTTGCGCTACTCAGAAGTCGGAAAAGCCCTGGGCATCATCGGCCCGCTGCTGGCAGTCGGCGGTTTCTTTTTCTGGGCCTGGACATTGAAGAAGATCCCGCCGCTGGTGGTGTTGACCCTGGGGATGCTCCTGAAGTCCGGCCGGCCGCTGTTCTGGGCGCTGGCCTACAACCAGGCTGAACCGTTCTGGTTTGTGGCGGCCGGCGAGGCGTGCTTTCGCTTCATGATCTCCGGCATTGAGATGGGCGCGCTGCTGACCATCCTGCAGATGAGCGGCCAGGACCGGGTACCGGTCTACATCGGACTGCACTATGTTTTCATGGGCATCCGCGGGCTGATCGGCCCGGTGATCGGATTGTGGCTGTACAAAGCCGGCTTCCCGATCCAGCACATTTACTGGATCGTCTTCAGCATCGTCATTCTGGGCGGACTCAGCCTGGTCGGCTTCGGCGTCCGCTTCGGTTTCCGCGCGCAGCGCGCGGCGGGCCGCGTCAATAGTACCTGTTTACCGCGCCTCAAGCTGAGGCTGTCCAAGCTGGAATAATCTGC
>CAYLNH010000134.1:0-18306 GCA_964384625.1 uncultured Lentisphaerales bacterium | reverse complement strand
GACTCTTGAAAGTCTCTCAAAATGTGAAGTTATTTCCGCGCGGACCCTTAGTTTAAGGCGCTCTCGCACAGTTGGGTCCTCGGGGACATAGACGCGCTCGGAAGGGATCTGCAGCGATTTGTAGGGAGCAACGGCCTTCTCGCGCTGGGTTGCGACAATGTCGGAGACATCCTCGATATCCATGATTGCATCTCGTCCATATGTGCGCAGGATATCGCCGCGCAACCCGAGTTGAATGGCCCGGCGTTCAACTGCGTTACCGGCGGGATCATGGTCCGGATCCCACTGCAGTCGCACGTCGGACGCCTTCAGTGCGGTCTGCCAATCTGTTTCGTCATCGAAGTGGCTGGCGCCGAAGGTAGAGGCGACGGCGTAGCTCAGGATGTGGTCGAAGAAGTCGCGGCGCAGCCAGATTGCCAAGGTTACTTCCTGGCCGGGCTTCGTGCCCCAACCGCTGCGATACATCATCCATAGGAAGCTCGGCTTGATCCAGCTCATGCGCGAGTAGCTGAACTCGCCGCCGAAGTAGCCGTGTGTCGCAGCAAACTCGCCGATGGCCGGGCGGTAGGCTTGATAGACTACGACTCCCGCGTGGTCGTAGTGTGCCAGGATATGCTTGCCGCTCTTCGGCCAATGCCGACGCTGGTCGTGATACATCTCAGTGCAGAGCTCTTTCATGAGACTATTCCGTCTTTCCGCTCAGGTAATCGTGGATATGACCGGCATTCCACTTCTTGGCGAAGATGCCGTGATAGCGTGGACTGAAAATCTCAAGCGTAATGGCGATGCCGGTGACCGGTATCTGGAAGAGGATCATGCCGATCACGTTGCCGTCGCCGAACAGCCACCAGAGAATGCAGTTGACGATGAAGATCGTGCTCCAGGTCAACTCATAGCTGCGGCGCACGCGGAAGACGTTGCAGAACAGGAAGAAATTCGCCACCACGAAACCGATGATCAAGGCATACCTCAGCAGATAGCGCCACAACACAATCGTGCCGATCACGCCGAGGACGATCACGACGGCGTCGGTCGGGAAAAAACGAAAGCCGCAGGTGCGTTTGAATTCTCTCGAGTCAGACATGGAAGACCTCCTCCACAATCTTTGAGCCGTCGGTTACGATCTCGAGATTCCCGAATGTTGTGCTGAAATTGCGGTGGTGCAGGTCGCGGCAGAATAACCGTGTGTGGTTGCCCTCGGACTTGATGTTGGTGAGGCCATGCTCCGGACTGAGGCTGTGCAGATACCTCTGATGGCACTTCAGGAAGGCACGCTTGCCGCCGAGTCGGCTCAGAGAATCGAGATCCGGCATGACGGAGCCAAACATGAACGCTCCCGCCGCCAGCGGCTGACTTTCCAGCCACGGCCAGGCGATCACCGCGCCCATCGTTGCGTGCATGACGATATCCATTAGTCTTCCTTCAATTCTTCCCGCACCTGCATCAGCAGCTGGCCCAGTCTGTTCTTTCCGGAACCGTCGCCGCCGTCACCCCAGTAGCTGTCTCGGGTGGTGTGCTCGATCAACGTGGCGTCGTTGGTTTCCAGCAGGATCCGTCGGAACTTCTCGTGCTGGGTGAACTTCGCGCGCAACGCCTTGAGCATTATATCTTCCTTGACGGCTTCCCAGTCGCCTCGCAGGGGGACCTTGCGGCTGCGGCCCAGGCGCGCCGCGATCGATGGCGACGCCACCAGCCGGATCTTCTCCTGGCAGGCCTTATCATGGAACTTCTGCGCCTGGAAGTAGTGTTCGGTCGTCCGCCAGATCTTGCCGTCCAGCTTGATGTCGGCCCGGGCAAAGTTCGAGAAACAACCGTAGTCATCACCCGTTCGATAGAATCTGATTTCTTTCATTTCCTCTGTGCTCAATCTGGGGGCGTCGAATTGCCTTCGGCATCCGGCTCCTCTTACTGCGGTCGGCATTCTTGCCGACTCTGTAAATCAGCACTCTGTACGACCGTGACTCCGGCGTCTTTCATTTCGTCGATTGCGTTCTGTTCATCGTCGGGACTCAGGTTGACGGGGCGGCAGCCGTCTCTGACCAAATACGTTTTGTAACCGAGGTCCGCCGCATCCAACGCCGTGAATTTTACGCAGTAGTCGGTGGCCAGGCCGCAGACGTAGACTTCGCCGGCATCGTTGGCTTTCAGAACGTCATTGAGTTCCGTTGCTTTCTGGCGGCCGTTGTCGAAGAAGCCGCTGTAGCTGTCAATGGCGCGGTCCGTGCCTTTCCGGACTACCGCAGTGATTCCGAACCGGTTCAGATCTGCATGGAACTCGGCTCCGGCAGTTCCCTGGATGCAGTGATCGGGCCACATAATCTGCTGGATGCCGTCCTGTTCAATGACCTGACCGATCTCGGTGCCGGGGTTGTTCGATGCGAAACTACTGTGATCAGCGGGATGCCAGTCCTGCGTCGCAATCACGCGCTCGAACTTTGGCATCAGTGTGTTCGCCACGGCGATCGTCTGATCGCCCTCCGGTACCGCGAGCGCGCCGCCGGGACAGAAATCATTCTGCAGGTCAACCAGTATCAGTGCTTTCATGATGCACCCCCTTTCCTGCGTTGTGCTCAGACTCGGATTTCGGATTTCGCGGGACGGATTCCCGCGTTACTTTCGGAGCCGCTGCGCGGCGGAATCGCGGCGTGGAAGCCGCTCCTACATTCTTAGGACTTGCGGCGTGCCGCCGCACTAGAAAGAATCCTGTCCGCAGGATTACTTAACAACTGTGCGTCAGTTTGCAGCAGAACCCTCATACCTCAAAGTTGAAGCCCTTCTTGGCGAGCTTCTTGTACTTCTTCTCATCAAAGCGATACAGCCGGGCCGCGCGATGGGCGACGTCTTTCTCGATCTCGTCCGTCTCGATCAACAGATCCGTAGCCAGCACCTTCCGGCGAAAGTTCCGCTTGTCCAAGGGCCGCTCCAGGATCGTTTCGTACACATGCTGCAATTGTGACAGGGTGAACTTGCGCGGCAGCAACTCGAAGCCGATCGGCACATACCGCACCTTGCCCTGCAGTCGCTTGAGCGCGACCTCCAGGATCTGCTCGTGGTCAAACGCCAGCGATGGCGTGTCGTTCACCGGAAACCACGCCGCATTGCGGGCGTCCGTGGCCGCCTGGACCCGGTGGTCGCGAATGTTCACCAAAGCATAGTAGGCTATGGTGACGACGCGTTCGCGCGGGTCGCGGTCGACGGCGCCGAAGGTGTAGAGCTGTTCAAGGAAGACCTTCGACAGCCCGGCTTCTTCCTGCAGTTCGCGTTTGGCAGCTGCTTCCAGCGTTTCGTCAACATGGACGAAACCGCCGGGCAGTGCCCAGGACCCCTCAAACGGTTCGAGATCGCGCTGAATCAACAGAACCTTCAAGTCCTCGTCGTCGAGACCGAAGACCACACAGTCCACAGTCATCGCACCACGTGGATATTCATACTCGTAAGCCATTCACGGCCTCCTGTTGGTGTTTGTCTTACACTAAGATGGTGTTTGCTGAACACGAAGTCAAGGGCGCGTCGGGGAAAATGTGCCGATGGCTTCGCGTGGAGAATGCAGCTACCCTCTGCGGTTGGCCAGGATCAACTCGGTCTTGCGTTCAAACAGGCTCTGCTCCAGACCGACCGGGAAACGGTGTGGATTCTCAAAGCGCTTAATGCCGCTGTGGAACAGGGCCAATTGCGTCGCGCGCCGTTGGCGGATAGGATCGATTCCCGGCTGTTCGTAGACGTTGGTGCCGTTCTTAAACACCGAGACAAGGAGGTCCTGATCGTCCGGGCCCGGCTCCAGGTTCTTGCGGCGCGTGGCATCCATTGGGTCGACCATCGTGCAGGGCTTCCCGGCGTCGGTGTTGATGTCGTAAATCATGTCGGCCGTCGCTTGGCCATCGGTGCTGTAGCGCCGGACCTGCAGGATGCCGGGGTTGGAAACTTTGATGGCCTGTTCCGAGAGTTTGACTTTGTATTGCCACTCGCCTGCGGGCACACGGATGGCCGACAGTTTGTACACGCCGCCCAATGCCGGCTGGTCGTAGGCGGTTGAGAGTTTCGTGCCGACGCCCCACACGCCGATCGTGGCGCCCTGGTCCTTGAGACTGGTGATGAGGTGTTCGTCAAGATCATTGGAGGCGACAATGGCAGCATCAGGGAAGCCGGCTTCGTCAAGCAGCTTGCGGGCTTCGATGCTCAGGTAGGCCAGGTCGCCGGAGTCCAGGCGGATGCCGACCATTTCGTGGCCGTCCGCTCGGAGTTCTCTGCCGACCTTGATGGCGTTGCGGACGCCGTCAAGCGTGTCGTAGGTGTCGACCAGAAAGACGCAGTTATTCGGCATGGCTTCGGCGTAGTGCTCGAAAGACTCGAGTTCGCTGTCGAAGCACATGACCCAGCTGTGCGCATGCGTGCCTTTGACGGGAATCCCATAGCGTTTGCCGGCGAGCACATTCGAGGTGGCGGCACAGCCGCCGATGTAGGCGGCGCGGCTGGCGGACAGGGCGCCGTCAACGCCTTGGGCGCGGCGCAGCCCGAACTCCAGGACGGGCTCTCCCTGTGCCGCGAGGCAGACACGTGCGGCCTTGGTGGCGATCAGCGTCTGGAAGTTGATCATATTCAGCAGCGGGGTTTCGATGATCTGACATTGCCACAGCGGGCCTCGCACCCGGACCAACGGTTCATGCGGAAAAACGACCGTGCCTTCCGGAACGGCGTCGACGCTGCAGGAGAAGTCCATCGACCCGAGGTAATCAATGAAGGCCGGTTCGAACAAGGGGTGTCCGTCGTTGCCGGTCAGTGTTCGGAGATAGTCCAGGTCTGCATCATGGAAGTGCAGGTCGTCCAGGAATTCGACAACGGCTTCGAGGCCGCAGGCAATCGCGTAGCCGCCCTGAAAAGGGTTCTTGCGGTAGAACATGTGAAAGACGGCTTCATGTTCGTGAACGCCGGTCTTCCAGTAGCTGTAGGCCATGGTCAACTGGTATAAATCGGTGAGCAACGCGAGCGCGGGTTGGTCATTCATCGCGGACCTCCATTTTTCTTAGTGTTTAGTATACACTAACATCGTCGCGTGTCAAGTCCTGTCAATGCGGGTGGCGGTGAAGTCCGCCAGGTTCGTCTCGAACCGGACGAGATACGGCCAGTCGGCGGGTTCCATCGCGATGCCCCAGCGGATACCCGGGCCGGCGCCGTCGATGAAGTTGTCCTCGCGGTACGGTCCCGGTGCTTTGGGCGGCACACAGTCGGCCACGCGTTTGAAGTGGATGCCGTCCGTACTGTACTGGAACGTGTTGCCGGCGGGACCGACCGCGCAGAACAACGCGCCGACACCGTCCCCGTGCGGCCAGCAACAGACCTCGTGGCCGCCGTTGACCACGGGATTCTCTTCGACTTTCACATAGGGGCCCGTCGGCTCGTCGGCGATCGTCAGGCCCATCCTGGTTTCGGCCGGGGTATGGCTTTGCTGCCGGCCTTTGTAGTACATCCAGTACCTGCCGTCGCGGACGACAAGACAAGTGTCGTCGATTCGCATGCTGTCAAAATCTTCGTGGTCATCACTTGGCCGGAGGACCGGTGTTCCCAGGCGTTCCCACGGGCCATCGGGATGATCTGCGATCGCCAGACCGATGGCGGTGCGGGTGGCGTTCGGTCCGCCGTTATCGTTGGTGAAGGGCTCCGGCACAGCCGTGTAGAAGAGGTAGTATTTCCCCGCCGCCACCAGAATGGTTGGCGTGAAGGCGGCGTGCTCGTCGAACGCCCCGGCCGCTCCTTTCGGTACGGCCTCTCCCTGTTCCGTCCATGCGTAGCCATCCGGGGAAGTCGCGTACCACACCGATGCCGTATAGCCGTCCGGCGTTACCGGTGTGCGCGAGTACCAGACGTAGTACAGGTCATTCACTTTGATCACCGGGCTTGGGTCGCGGCGGGTCACCCCCTTTTCATAGGGAATCGCATCGGTATAGGTGAACTGGGGAGTGAACATTGGTGCCGGAGCCTTTCTGCTGTATTCAGATCTCGGGCGCGGGGTCTACGATAGGGCAGTGGAACAGTGGCGCCAGCACTGGATGGCGAAAAGAATACAGCAAGTGGGATGTGGTCAGTACAGCACCGGTAGATTGAGGATGCCGTCCACGTTTTTGGCGGAATAGGAGTCGTGGCGGTAATTGACGCCGCGGTACATGACGGTTCCCTCGGAAAGGAGAATCGGGGTCATGAAACTGGCGTCGTCGAAGGTGTTCAGCGGGTGAAATTCGACGTGGCCGTCGAAGAATCCGAAGGAGCGTCCCTGCCGGTAACGCATATGCGGCATCTGTTCGGGGCGGCCATGCAGATAGTTGCGCCACATGTCCTGATCCCAGATGATCGCGTACTGTGACGGATCGCCCACGTGGCTGTCCTTCATCGTGAAGTGCCGGCGAAACGGACTGTCCTTGTGCGTCGCCCAGCATTCCCACTGGCGCGAGTTCGGCGAGACCCGATGGGCGGCGCCGCCCCAATAGTAATACGTGCCCATTGCATTGTTGTACGAGGTGTTCTGCCAACTCGCTTCGCTGGAGATGTTCGCCGGCGACGGGTTCCAGAAGCGCTTCCAATAAGCTGCGCCCTTCTCATATGCGTTCGTACTCGGCTTGTACTTGAACGGGTAGTCATGCACCGGGGCGGTTGGACAAAGCAGGATCTCCTTATCAGCGATGTACCCGCCGCCGTCGGTCATGTCCCACCAGAACGGCATCAGCATGCCGTCAGGGTTGAGATTGCCCTGCTGATGCGGCAGGATGATCTGCGTGTCATCACTGTAGAGCCGCACAGCCAGCAGGAACTGCCGTTCGTTGGAAATGCACTCGGCAGTCAGTGCCGCGCCTTTGGCGCGCTGCAGCGCCGGCAGCAGAATCGCCGCGATGACCGCGATGACCGCAATGACCACCATCAACTCAATGAGCGTGAAAGGGTTGCTTTTTCGTTGATTCATCTATGCCTGTACCGTGTCGATCTTTCTGATAAAAGTATGGGTTATAACCGTGCCGGTTTAAAGGATCATCTGTCAAAACACAAGATAAATATGTCAGTTTGAACTTGATTGATCCTTCAATCCGCAGAAAGCCTCCTGAAAGTGCAAGAAAAAAAATTGCACTAGTGGCAGGAGGACGGTATGTTTTTGGCAAGGAGACGGTGGATGACAATTGCCCGTGAAGAAAAAGAGACCTGCGTCAATGAATTCCTCGAATGGCTGCGGGGACCGGAGATCGCGGTTGGTGCACGACTGCCGGGGGAGCGACGGCTGAGTCGGCGTTTTCATGCGTCGCAGCACCTGGTGCGTCTGGCGTTGGCGTATCTCTCACGGGAAGGCTTTGTGGAGCGTCGCGGCAAGTCGGGGACGTACCTGCGGCGTCGGCCGCCGTTGGGGCAGATGTTCTTGACGCCGCAAGAAGATCTTCCCACGTTACCGCGGACCCGGACGGTTTCGGTGATGCTGGCGGCGCCGCCGACGGACGAGGAGTTTCGGACGATCCAGCGGTGCGCGCAAGAGAACGACCATCTGGTCCAGATCTATGCTGCGGTCGAGCATGCGCACCGGGCCGCGGACGAACGCAAGTTTCTGGAACGGGCGATTGGCGAGCGCTATCGCGGTGTGGTCGTGCACCCGACGCCGCGGGGGCGGCGCAACGATCGCTTCTTTCGCAGCATTGCGTCACGGATTCGTCTGGCCCATATCGGCTTTCATTCGGAGGAATTGCCGGAGCAGTCGTTCTTCCTGCCCGATTGGCGCGGGGCGGGGATGATGGCTGCGTGCAGGTTGGCGCTGGCGGGGTGTCGCGAGGTATTGCTGTTGTCCGCCGTGCCCTTGGAACACCATGTTACGCAGCTGCTGCAGGCCGGAGTGAAGGAGGTCCTTTCGCTGACTCAGTTGCGGCTGAAGGAGGTCCTGGGGCGGGCGTCCCCGATGGTGCCCGACACGGCAGCCGTGGCGGCTGCAGTCCGGTCTGCCGGTCCGGCTGCCGGCGTGATCGCCTACGGTTCGCGGACGCCGGCCTGGGTGCATGGGCTGCTGGCGGCCCAGCCGGACGAGGAACGGCCGCAGGTAATCGGTATCTGCGATCGTCCGGCTCCGGCGGCAGAGGGCGGAATGCTTCTGTACTTTGATTGGCTGACGATTGTTCGGGACGCCATGAGCTTTATCATGTCGAGTTCGGATGCTCCGGTGCATCGGCTGTATGCGCCGGAGTTTGTGGATAAGTGAAGGATGATGCAACCGACAGAAGTCCTGCGGACCGTCTCAGACGGTCTGCTTCCGAGCGTGGCCGCGGTCGTCTCGACCGCTCATCCCGACTTCTGTCGTGAACATCAAGGAAGGTTGGCTCCCGGAGCACTTTGCGGCGAACCTTGGCCCTCGACTTCTCAGGCGAGTCGGACTTTTGCCGGTCGCACCGCACAAGGGTGCGGCGGACAGGAAACGTTTCACGGTCGGTCAAGCCGGCCATGACATTTTCTGCCCGGCCTTGCAGGACCGAAACCCCCATTTATCGTAGACTTTCGACACTGCCGTTTCGGGGCGGAATTCACCAGGCAATCAGGAGAAATTCCATATGGCCGGCAAACCGAATCTGCTTATTATCCATACCGACCAGCAGAGCTGGTGGACCCTCGGTTGCTACGGCGGCACCGTCGTGGAAACGCCGAATATCGATCGCCTCGCCGCTAACGGCGCGCGCTTCACAAACTTCTTCACCAACAGCGCCGTCTGTACGCCGTCGCGCGGTTGCTTCGTCACCGGCCGCTATCCGGAAAGCCACGGTGCGTACGTCAATAACGTGCCGTTGAATCGCGATGAGATTACCTTCGCCGAAGTCCTGCGTCAGGAAGGCTATCGCACCGGCTATGTCGGCAAATGGCATTTGGACGGCACGCCGCGCCCCGGCTGGGTGCACCCGGACCGCACCATGGGCTTTGATGAAGCCGAGTACATGTTCAACCGCGGCCACTGGAAGAAGATGGAAGATACCGCCCAGGGCGATGTGCAGCCGACAGTCTATCCCTACCGCGTTATCGGCGACGAAGAAACCTACGCCACCGATTGGCTGACCAACAAGGCTCTGAAGTTTCTTGAGGCTAATGACGATCAGGCGTTCTGTTTCATGCTCAGTCTGCCGGACCCACACGGCCCGGTCGACGTGCGGCCGCCGTATGATACGCTGTTCGAGCCTTCCCAGATGGAACTGCCGGCATCGTTCGTCGATGAGAACCTGCCGGACTGGGCCGCGAACCTGCAGCGTAACAGCCCCTTCGGCACCGACAAACCGAATCGCGCCGACACGCTCCGCCGCTTCCTGGCGCTGTACTACGGCGAGGTGAAACTGATCGACGATGCCGTCGGCCGGATCCTCGCGAAACTCGAAGCCGACGGCATCATGGACAACACCATCATCGTCTTCACCACGGATCACGGCGAGTATGCCGGCGAGCACGGCCTCCAGGGCAAAAACCATATCTACGAGACCGCCTACCGCATCCCGATGATCATCCATTGGCCGGCCGGCATCGCGCCCGGCACCGTTGTGGATCAACTGGTGAGCACAGTGGATTTCCAGCCGACCATCCTGACGTTGATGGGAGTTGACCTTTGCGGCCGCGAGCAGGGCCGGGATGGCTCGGCATTGATGCAGCAGAACGACGCGGCGTGGAACGACGAGGTCCAGTTCCACCACGCCAACCATCGCTTCGCCGGGGTCTTTACCAGACGGTATGAGTTGGCCCTTGTGCGCGACGGCAAGGACGTCCTGTTCGACCGCATCAACGACCCGCAGCAGATGCACAACCTGATCGAGGATCCGGCCCATGCCGACACGGTCAGCAAACTCCGCCGGAAGATCATCGACCATCACCAGGAGCTGGATACGCCTTCTGCCAGATGGTTGGCGGAACTGGGATAGCACCGGTTGCAGAGCGGACAATGCACGGTTGGCCCGCAGGTGCCGGTGTCGCTTTCAGGTCAAGGCGACGATAAGAAACAACAACGCCATCCAGAACATGCCGCCGTTGCCGATCGTGAAGAGCGCTGCGTACCTCCTGCCCGTTTCGTGCTTGTGGATCAAAAGGTTGAAGGAAAAGGTCAATGGCAGCAGGATGCGGCAATAGCCGACTTGCTCCGCCCATACCGGGGCGCCGAGGATCGTGCTCAGAGCGGCGAAGCCGATGCCAAACCGCCAGGCGGCGGCATCGATTCGGGGGGTGACGACCAGGTACGCTGCCTGTACCGCCAGCGAGAGGGGGCAAAGGAGCTCGAACACCAGAACCAGTCTGCCGCTGGACGACGTTCCCGCCCGGTCGCCGGTCAGGGCCACGATGCTGCCCCAGAACTTGTTGACGATCCCGCGAAAAGGGAAAGTGAGATTCGTGGCGGCGGCGGAATCCGTGGTTGGAAGACGCAGGTGAATATAGCCGATCCACAAGAGGATCGGCAGCATCACGATTGCTGCCGACAGCGCGATGCGCTGCCAGTTGAAAGCGTCGGCCCCTTTTCGCCACGTAACCACTCCCAGACTCAAAACGCTCGTTTCCTTGAATAGTCCGGCGGCGCTGAGAAGGCCTGCGGCCGCAATCCATCTGCAATTTGCGAGCACCGCCAGGACAGCGACAACAGCGGCCGGGAAATCCGTCAACGCTTTGGAGAGAGAAACCAGGGTTCCCGTCGACCAGAGAAGGGCGGCAGCCAATAACATGTCTCTTGGTCTCCGCAGGCCGATAAAGCGGAGGAGCGCCCCGAGCAGGAGGAGCCAGAAGGCGAAGTTCAACAGGGCGTAGATCTGCAGGATCCATGACGGTTGGCCGAGCCCCAGACAAAACGATATCAGCGGGAGCCCGATGCGTCTCGCCCGGTAGGACGGGTTGTCCAGGGCAGGCGCAAGCCTCTTGTCGCTGAGCGTCGGGTCCAGAGCGATCTGGGCATAGAACTGACCGTCGTACCCATCCTGCGACGAATGAGTTGGGATTCGCTCCCGGATTTCCGGCAGGGCTCTGTCCCTGAACTCGCGCCCGAAGTGAATCAAGCTCAGAAATCCGTTCGGCGCCGAGTAGCTGTATTGCACTATCTTCCCGGGGATGAAGAGCAGAACACCAAGGAACACCACGCCGATCAGCCGCTGCCGGCGATTGCCGCCTACGCCCGCCGAATTTTCCTCTCGCTCTTCACCGCTGCCGGCAATCTGTTCTTCCGCCGGAGTGCCAGCGGCCATTCCTTCTGAACTTGCAGGGGCGTCGCCCTGGGCCATTTTCCTTTCCTCCGATATTTGCCGCTGGGTACTCTACAGCACTGCGGCCACCGTGTCGATCATATCCGCCGGCTGCGTTGACACAGCGACCTCAATCCGAATCAGCATGCCCCCGAGTTCGCGATAATAAGCAATCAGCGGCCGGGTGCGATTCTCAAAGACCGCCAGCTTCTTCCGAACCAATTCCAGCTGGTCGTCGCTGCGCTCCGCGCGGTCGCCGCCGCTGTCCAGGCGCAGTCGTTCGAAGACGATTTCCGGCGTACAGTCCAGCTCGACCACGGCAACGACATTCACCAGGTCTGCCATTGCTTCCGCCTGGCCAACATGCCGCGGCAGCCCGTTCAGCACAAGGAGGTCCTTGGAGCTGATCGCGTTTGCCTGTTCGAATACCGTCAGGATCTTCTTCGCCAAATAGAAGGTCTCGTTTTCCAGCAACGCCCCCGCTTCAAGGACCTCCTTCACGAACGCGACCTCGTCCTCGGTGAAACCGCCGAGACCTCCGGCCGCCACAGCCCGCAGGTTGGCGCCGAAGTCAAAGTGCCAACACCTTCTGCCGTCGACGCCGTGCGCCTGCAGGCAGTCACCTAAGGGGGACTTGCCCGATCCCGTCGGGCCAATGAGCAGAATCGCTTTGTGCATGACACTTTGGGATCCCAGCCTTGCGGCGGTCCGCCGCCGCACTAGAAAGAATCCTGTCCGCAGGATTATTTGTGAAGGGGCGGCCTGCTTTCGCCACCTATTTCCGGACTTCCACCTGGATCACGCCGCTCATCAGCTTGTCCAGCATCTCCTTCAGCTGGAGGAAGGTGTCGCTCTGGACTTTGATGCTCTCCATAATCGGGAGGAGACATTCGATGGCGGTGATCTGGCGGTCGCAGACCTTGGCGAAGTCCTTCTGAAGTTCCTCGGCGACCTTCGCGGAGCCGTCGCCCCTTTCATCAAGTTTCTCGATTACTTCCACCATCGGCGTGATGTCGATGGGCGGGGCGGCTTCGGGCTTCTCTTGCGAGATGGCCGTTTTCATGCCTTCGGCGAAGCTCTCCTGCATGCCCTGCAGTGCGGTCACCACCGGGGTGATGTCGATCTGCATCTGGGCCGGCTTGCCGTCTTCGGAAGGAGCGGCCGCCTGTAACGTCGCAACTGCATCCGTGAGTCCGGCTTTCATGCCGTCGAGAGCGTTGACTACCGGATCGAAGTTGATGCCCTTGAGCGATTCCGCCATGGTCCCGTTCAGCGAGCGATCGAGAACGTCGCGGATGTCGCCGACCTTGACGGTGAAGGCGGACAACTGCGCCAGGATCTGGGCGACCTGGTCGCCTTCGTCGGCGCCGGCCAGCGTCTGGCGGCGGTTGAACTCGTTCTTGATCTCGGTCCAGCGCGCGCCGGATTTGTCATCCAGGATGCCGACGAGTTCCTTGAACTTCAGCATATTCGCTTCGGCGCCGGACGTCAGTGTCTGGGCTTCGTTGTAGTAGTGGTCGAAGATGAGCTGGTCGACTTCTTCGTCGGTCATCACCGGAAAGACCTTCTCGGCCATCCGGTTCATGTTACGGTAGGAGCCCTGCAGTTTGAAGGGCGGCTCGGTGCGGTAGTCGTCCTGCTGCGCGGCCGAGTAGATGTATTGTTCGTTGACTTTCAGCACGACTTCCTGCACACGCTTGAGTTTGCCGAGGATATGAAGGATCTCGTTGACTTCGGCGTTGGACCAGGGATGATCGAAGTCGGCGCCTTCCTCAGAGCCGGTCTCCAGGATTTGCCAGAAGCGGTAGAGGTCCTCATGGCTGCGGTTGGCAATCTGCGTCAGCACCGGGTTGGAGGTCATGGCATTTTCGACAAAACTCAAGGCGAAGTCTTCCTGGGCGGTGCTGCTGACATCACCCAGGTTGTAGGTGTCGGCGCGGTTGGCCAGCATATCGGGGATCTTGAACTTCTCGCCGCTTTCGGTGTAGGGGTTGCCGGCCATGATGACGCAGACCTTCTTGCCGCGCAGGTCGTAGGTGCGCGTACGGCCTTTGAAGACGCCCTCGATCTTCCGCTGTGCGTCGCAGAGCGAGATGAACTTCTGCAGGAACTCCGGGTTCACGTGCTGGATATCGTCGAGATAGATCATGATGTTGTTGCCCATCTCGAGCGCCAGGTTGAGTTTCTGCAGTTCTTCGCGGGCGGTGGCGTTGGGCGCTTCAGCCGGATCCAGCGACGTGACCAGGTGGCCGATAGCCGGGCCGTTGATCTTCATAAACGTCAGACCGAGGCGGTTGGAGACGTACTCCATCAAGGTGGTCTTGCCGTAGCCGGGCGGTGAGATCAAGAGCAGCAGGCCCATCAGATCCGTCCGTTTGCCTTCGCCGGCGACGCCGAGCTGCTTGGCGAAGTTGGCGCCGACGATCTGGAGGTAGACATTGTTGATCAGCCGGTTGCGGACGAACGAGCCCATGACCTGCGACTCAAATTCTTCCAGCCGCATGCCTTCCCGACGTTCGGCTGTCAGCTTGTTGCGCAAGTCAACGTACTTCTCGAAGCGCGGAACCCTGTCGTAGACAAAGTCCGTCATCTTCAGCAGGAAGAGATCGAAGTAGATATCGAGTCTTTTGTCTTCGACGTTCCGGTGCTGGCCCAGGAGATCCTCCACCTGCACGTAGGTCGAGAACTGCGCCACTTCCTTCTGGACGTCGTCGCCGGTGACGATGAGCGCGATGACTTCCCAGACGAGATGCTGGTTCTCGGCGTCTTCGTGGATGCGGCAATAGGTCGTGAGCCAGTCGCGGACCAGGTCCAGGCGGCCCTTGAGATCGCCGTCGAGTGCTTCGACATCGGCGTAGAACCGTTTCTTGACTTTCTTGCTGCGGATCGTGTCGTCAAAGCGTTTGTACAGATCGTTGGCGAGTTTGTTGATGGTGAACAGCAGCTCATCCTGGTCCTGCAACTCGTAGAAGAGAAACTCGGCCGCGTTCTGGATGACGCTTGGATCGGCATCGGGGACAAGTTCCGCGAAAAAATCGCGCATCGCCGCGTGGAGCTCGTCGATATAGACGCGATTGATCTCTTCCACGTCGAAGACGCTGCCGATGGTGCCGTAGCTGCGAATCTTGCTGCGGAGGAAATTCTTGTGTTCGGGGTTGTCGTAGTACGCCCAGAAGATGATGGCGAAGGCGCGTGAACCGGAGTCGTAGCGCAGCAGACCGCTGGTGTTGTAGAGATCGATCAGCGCCTTCAGAATGCGGGCGGCGTCCTGATCGTGAATGCCCTTGTCATAGCCTTCGCTGTAGAGATTGGCGGCGAAGTCCTGAACCGTTTCCAGGAGCCTGCTGTAGTCGTCATCGTCATCGACGACCTTGGCTTCGGCAGTCAGACGTTTCAGGTTGAGCCCCTCTTCACCACGTACCGCGGCCATGAGAATCTTGTGCGCCAGGTATTCGGCGCGGTAGACCTCGCGATTCTCACTGACCAGATCCTGCTCCCAGAGATCCTTCGTACTGAGGAACTCCTCGTTTTCCACCAACTCGTAGTAGTCCGTGCCGGTCAGGTGGAAGTACATGTCGCCGTCGCGGAAGACCGTCGTGAGATTCAGCGGCTGGGTGTTGATATTGAAGCTGTAGTCGCCGAACTTGATGATGTTCTCGCCCTCGGTGAAGAGGTCGAGCTTGTCGCGCAGTTTGCGCAGGGTCTCATCCCGCAGCGCCTTCAGTTGGCCGGTGAGATCGTCGGCTTTGACGGTATTCTCCGCCTTGTGCAGGCGTTCGATGATGTCGCGGATCTTGCTGACCATCAGGTCGGAGGCGAAGTAGGAGTTGACTTCGTCGATGGACTTGAACGTCTGCGCCCGGCTGCGGATGCCGCGCATGATGCGTTCGGCGCTGCTGATCAGCGAGCCGACGCGCCGCTTCTCTTCCTCCTCGAGGATCTGCTTGCGATTGGTAAAGGCGCTGTAGGCCTCCTCGCGCTTCTCGGTCAGTTGCTCGATGTACTCGTCATAGTCTGCAAACCGGCCTTCGAGTTCCTCGATGGTGACCATGATCTTGCCGAGGAAATCGTCGCACTTGGCGGGGGTGTCGCAGAGCCCGATGTAGTTGGTGATGCTCTGTGTCACCAGTTTGAACTGCGCCGCGAATTCGGCGCTGGCTTCGCCTTTACCCAGTTCCTTGCGAATGTTGCGGGCGACCGACTTGACCCGGTTGACCTGGCCGTAGACTTCGGTGATCGCGTCGACGATGCGCGTCGTCTTGGTCGAGTCGTCGATCTGCAGGTTGTTGACGATATCCGTCAACAGATCCAGTTGATCACTGACCTTGGTGATGCCGGTTTCGACTTCCTTCAGGTCGGCGACTTTCTTGATCTTTTCCAGTTTCTTGTCGAGGTCCTTGATCTTCTCGAAGAAGGGATCCATCGCCTGCTGCTGCAGGAGAAACTCGACGCACTCCAGCGACAGCTTCTCGGTTGCGTCCGCAAGCTCCTGCTCGATACGGTCGATACGCGGCTGGTCGGCATACTTGAGCTCGCGCAGCGAGATGACCTGGCCGCGCCGGGAACGCAGGTCATTGAGTTTGCTGACAAAGTCGTCGACGTTGCGCTTCGAGCCGAACTGCGCTTCTTTGATTGCTTTCGTCGCGGCCTTCTCGTTGTCGTCAATCTGCTTGGCGGTGTTCTCGCGGATGCGCACGACCTTGTCGTATTCATCGACGGCGGCGACGCCGGCCTGCTTGATCTCCACCAGGGCTTGGCGCAGGTTGAAGACTTCGTTGTCCTCGAGCCAATGATAGCTGTCGAGCGTTCGCGTACACTCGGCAATCAGATCGCGGTACGTATGGAAGGTGACGTTCTCCGTGGTGATCAGCCGGCTGATGGTGTAGCAGTCGGAGACGCCTTTGACCAGATCGCGATTGCCGATCTTGTTGAGCGCGGAGTTCGAGTCCACCGGCTTCTCGAAGGTGTCGGCGCAGAACGGGGTTTGCCAGATCTGCATCGGGTGGACGCGTTTCGGCTCTTCGTCCGGATTGCTGAACAGCACCATCTGACCGTCGTCGTAACGGGTGAAGCCGTGGCAGAAAATGGGGTTGGCGATTTCCTTGGTGATCAGGTTGTACTGCAGCAGGATGTAGCGGCCCTGGTCGGGCTGATAGAAGACATAGAGGAAGTCCTCCCCGTTCGGCGACCTGATGCACTCCATGTACTTCATGCCCTCGACGTCTTCGTCGAACTGGCGGGTCACACCGTTCTGCAGGTAATAGCCTTTCGGGAAAATGATGCCGTGGTCTTCCGGCAGTTCAATGCACGCATGCGCAATGGAATCAATGCGCACCGCCGTCTCGGTCTTGGCGTTGAAGACGATGTAACGATGGCGTGTCTCGCGGTAGGGCAGAATCTTCAGCAGAATCAGATTGCCGACCTCGGCATAGTAGATCTCGGCGTCGTCCAGCGTCTGGTCCGGGTCGTCAACGCTTTCGGAGTAGATGCCTTCGCCTGAAGTGGTGTTGTTCTCGATCTTGACGGTCAAATCGCCGCCGACAGTCTCGACGAACACACGGTCTTTGATGGATACGTGCGGATATACGCCGGCCACCTGCTGGTCCCGGCCGGTCTCGGTCCAGGTGAATCCATGCTGCGGCGGCAGCTTGTATTCGTTGTCGCCGCGGTCGTCCATGTACGACAGCTTGCCGGTCTTGTCGATGCTCCAACGGAAGATCTTCACGGTGTCCGTCGTCTCGCCGATCTGGAACAGCATCAACAGGCGATTGTGCGTTTTGACAAACTGGAGGAATTTCGCCTGGTTGTAGTATTTGTAGAGATCCTGGAAGTGACGCAGGAACTCCTCGTTTTGCAGCAGCGTCGGTTCGGTCGCTTTGAATTCGCCGTCGGCGAATTTGTGGACGCTGAAGACGTCCTCAAGGGTGATCTCACTGCGCAGGCCGACAAAGACGTTGTAGCCGAAAACCAACAGGTTGCCCAGGCTGAAGATGTCGCGGGCAACACAATTGTTGTCCGTTTGGATCCGGTCATTGCCGATGATCTTGGCTTCGGTGCCGCCGAAGACCTGTTTGCGCTTGGAATTGAGTTTCTCGACACGGTCCAGGAGGTCGCGGTTCAGTCCCAGCAGCCGGTTGCGGATAACGTCGTACGCACCGCCCTTGAGACTTTCCTCTTGTTCCTCCCCGCCTTGCTCCTCGCCCGTTGCCTCCGGGTCTTTCACTTCTTCATCTGCCACAGCAAAAACGTCCGATCTTAGGAGTTCTACGCATATCGGCTGGGCCTGTGCCCCGGAGTTCCCCCGGGCGCTGCCCTTCGTAGGACTGACGGCACCGCCGGATCAATCTTTCACAGAGCCCAAAGTATACGATGGCCACCCCCCGCTGTCAAACATTCTGAGGTACAGACGGATGTTCCCCTCCCCACCATTCCGCCCCGCGGTGCCACGGAACGCAACCGGCTGTGAGTGGGAGGGCAACGAACGGAAGGAAGCGGTCGCCATCGTTTGCCATCGTTTGCAGTCGAATTCTGACGGATGACGAGATACCTTTATAACATGTCCAAACCATTCTCCATCACTCGCCGGGTTCAGGTCGCGCAGACCGACTTCGCCGGCAAGATGCACTTCGCCGTGTTCTTCGTCTTCATGGAGGAGTGCCTGCACGAGTATCTGCGGTCGCTGGGCATTTCCGTCGACTACACCAGAACCGGCTATGCCTGGCCCCGCGTCGAGGCCGACTGCAAGTACCTGCGTCCGCTCGCCTTTGACGATGAAGTCGAGATCAGCGCCGCGATCACCCAGGTCGACGACAAAGTGGTCCACATCGCTTTCACCTTTCGCCGGACCGATGAGGAGAAAGTCGCCGCCAGGGGCAAACTCGTGATCGCCTGCTGCACCGCCGCAGCCGACGGCAGAATCGCCGCCATCTCCATTCCCGCCGACTTCCGCGCCAAGCTGCCATAGGGCGTCGCCTCCTGGGACCGCTCTGTTCCTCGCGCTCCAGCGCGTTCCCGGTGTATCATGAGCATCCCTGCTCATGCCCCAAGCTAAGGGTCCGCGCGGAAATAACTTCACATTTTGAGAGACTTTCAAGAGTCG
>CAYLNH010000133.1:7704-18385 GCA_964384625.1 uncultured Lentisphaerales bacterium | reverse complement strand
GTTGGTATGTCTGCCCCGAATAATGCGACGTTATTTCCGCGCCGACCCTAAGTATTTGCCGGCGGCGACGTTTAAACTACGGGAAATCCAGATACTGTAATGATGCAGCGGCTGCCGAACAGAAGGCGACTGCCCGGCTGCCGAAGCGTGAGCTTCGGCGACGCGGATTGGTGCTGAACGGGGCTTCCTGCTGCTGAAGGGGCGAATACCGATGATTATGCCGAAATCCGAGCTCCCGGCCGGCCTGAGCCGCCAGCTGCGGGCGTTTGAGCGCAAGTTGCGTCTGATGGAAGGCGTTGTCGCCGTCAGCGGCGCCGGCGCCGGACTGCTGGTCTCCTGGCTTGTGGTCTATTTCTCCGACCGTCTCTGGGACACGCCGTGGCCGTTCCGGATCGCGCTGGCCCTGGCGGGTACCGTGACCGGCGCGTTCTTCGCCTGGTACTGGCTGCGGTATTGGATCATCCGGCGGCGGGATCTGCGGCAATTGGCCAAGTTGATCCAGCACGAATACCGCCAGCTCGGCGACCGCCTGCAGGGCATTGTGGAGCTGACCCAGGAAGAGCAGCCCGACGACATTTCGCCGGCGCTGGTGCATGCCGCCATCCGGCAGGTGGCCCGGCAGACGGAAGACGTGGATTTCCGCCAGGCGGTCAAGACCGAACGCTCGTGGAACTACGGTTTTGTGTTCTTCCTCTCGCTCCTGGTCTTTGTCGCGCTTTGCTGGTTCAATCCCGCCGCCGGAATGAACGCCTTACGGCGCTGGCTCGACCCGACGAACTCCGTCGCCCGCTATACTTTCGTCAAGCTCGACGATTTGCCGGCCGAATGGGTGGTGCCGCATGGCGAACCGCAGAACTTCCGGATCGGCATCGACGAGGACTCCTTCAAGAAACCGGGCACGGCCCGCATCCTGATTCCCGGCCAGGCGCCGCTGGAGGCGCCGGTGCGCCGCGAAGTGGCCGAGTTCCTGATCCCCGGCCAGACCCGAGAGGCGATGATGCAGATCAAGGTCTGGGACGTGACCCGCGAGGTGAAGATCAAGCCGGTCCACCGGCCGACCGTCAAGAAACTCTATGCCTTTGTCACCTATCCCGACTACCTGCTCAAGTCCCCGATCAAACAGGAGGTGAACGCCGGCCACCTGACGGTCCTGGACGGCAGCAGCGTCAAGCTCCGCGGCGAACTCGGCCGCAAACTGAACGCCGCCGAGATCCGCGCCGAAGGCGCCCTCCAGGCCACCCCGGCCAGCCTGACCGAAGAAGGGTTCATGACGCCGGCGATCAAGCCCGACGGGTCGCGCCAATACGTCATGACCTGGACCGACAAGTACGACCTGACCCCGCGCCGCGACTACCGGGTTGAAATGCATATCGAACAGGACCGCATGCCGTTCGTCACCTTCCCGAACCAGCCGCGTTACGAAGCCCTGCTGATCGACGAGGCCAAGGAAATCGAGATCCAGGCGGAAGACGACCACGGTCTCCGGACGCTCGGCATCGAGTGGTACGTGACCGACGCCAAGGGAAAGCGGCTGACGCCGATGAACTACTCCCAGGAGGTGGTCAAGGGCAACGCCAATGCGGCCAATCTCCGCGGCTCCTTTATCTTCGCCCCGTCCGTCATGAAGATCCCGCCGCAGACCATCGTGGTGATGACCGGCGTAACGACCGACTACTATCCGGATCGCGGCGACGTGCATTCGACGGTCCACAAAATCTATATCCTCAGCCGGGCAGAACACGCCAAGGAAATCAAACGCCGCTTCGAAGCGCTGCAGGCCCGCCTCGAAGATATCACGCGCTCCGAAGAGAACATCCAGGACAAGACCATGGAACTGCAGAACCTGGAGCCGGACAAACTGAAAAGCGACCAGGTGACCGAGCAGATCAAACAGCTGCAGCGCGACGAACACGCCAACCGCCGGGAACTCGAGCGCCTCGCGAAGGAAGGCATGAAACTGCTCGAAGAAGCCATGCGCAATAAGGATTTCTCCGAGGAACTCCTGAAGGAATGGGCCCGCATGCTGCAGGGCATGAAGAACATCTCCGGCAACGAGATGAATCAATCCAGCCAGAGCCTGGGCAAAGCCCGGCAGAGCCGCAAAAACCCCGGCCGGCGCAAACAGCAGCTGGGCGACGCCGCCAAGCAGCAGGAAGAAGCAATCAAGAAGCTCCAGAAGCTGCTCAAAGACCTGAACGACTCGATTGAAGACATGACCGCCCGGAACTTTGTCAACCGCCTCCGGCGGCTGGCCGGCGACGAAAAACAGATCAAGAGCCGCCTACAGCAGCTCCTCGCCAAAACCGTCGGCGCCGACTTCGACTCGTTGAGCCAGAAATTGAAGCGCGAAATCCGCCGCATTGCCGGCGTCAGCCGCGACGTCCAGGACGAGAGCGAGCTGATTATGGACGATCTGACGCACTTCTTCAATCGGACGCGAATCGCGAAATACGACGAGGTCTTCCAGGCGATGCAGCAGGCGTCCCTGCTCGACAACCTGGACAAGCACACCAAGACCATCAAAGCGAACAAAAGCATTTCCGCCATGCAGCAGGCCGATCACTGGGCCACGCAGTTCGAGAAATGGGCGAAGATGCTGGAGCAGGCCAACAAGAAAAAGTCGCAGGGCCAGGGCAAGAGCGGCCAGATGACCGCCGAACAGCTCAAGCTCCTCCTCAAGTTGATGCGCATCGTGCAGGAAGAAGAAAATATCCGCCGCCATACCCGCCTGCTGGAACGCCGCCGGGAGTTTGACGAGGAATACGGCGAGAAAGCCCGGAACGAGGCCGAGGCCCAGGACAAGAACCACCAGCGCCTGAAAGAGGTCATCGCCAAGGTGCCGCCGCAGGCGCGCCGCAATCTCGATCTCGCCGGCAAGGCGATGGACGACGCCGCCGCCCTGCTGCGCCTGCCGCAGACCGACGGCGCCACCGTGGCGGCCGAAACCGAAGTCATCGAACGGCTGACCGCCGGCGCCGGCCAGGCCGCGTCGGCCATGGGAGGGTCCGCCGGGATGTCGGCGATGATGCAGATGTTGATGCAGCAGTTGGGCATGTCCTCCGGTCCCGCCGGCGGCGGCAGCATGCAGGGCGGCGGCGGCAACCCGGCCGACGCCGGCGACGGCGGCACTGCCAGTCCCGACGCCCGCGACCCGCGGCGCAAGGACAAAGTCACCGGCAAGAGTCTTGATGACGTCCCGCCCGAATTCCGCGACGCGTTGCGGTTGTACTTCGACGAGGTGGATAAACTTGAACGCTAGGCCGGTTAACTGGATTCTTGGTTTGCTGTTGCTGCTGCCGGCCGCCGGCGTGCGGGCGCAGAACCCCTTCACCGTCCACGACGACCCCGTGCCGCGCAATGTCGAGCGCATGTACCGCCGCGGGCTGGCATGGCTGGCGAAATCACAGCAGTCCGACGGATCGTGGGGCGACAACTACGGCCGCCAGCCGGGCGTCGTCGGCCTCGCCGTCCTGGCCTTCCTGGCCCACGGGGAAGACCCGAACTTCGGCGTCTACAGCAAGCACATCAAGCGCGGGCTCGAGTTCATCCTCAAGAACCAGGACAAGAACTCCGGCTACATCCGCAGTTCCATGTACAACCACGGCTTCGCCGCGCTGGCGCTGGCCGAGGCCTACGGCCAGGTCGACGACCCCCGGTTGGGCCAGGCCCTGGAAAAGGCCGTCAAGTTGCTCCTCAACTCGCAGGCGAACAACTCCTACGGCGGCTGGCGCTACCAGTCGACCTCCCGAGATGCGGATACCACCGTCAGCGGCGCCTGTCTGGTCGCCCTGCTGGCCGCCCGCAATGCCGGCCTCGAGATCCCCGAAACGGCAATCAAGAAGGCCCTCGACTACTACCAGAGCTGCCAGTCCACCGACGGCGGTTTCGGCTATACCAGTCCCGGCAGTTCCAACGGCCCGACCTCCGCCATCGGCACGCTGGTCTACGCCCTGGCGCGGAAGAAAAAGTCGGCGGTCTACAAAGCGGCCATCGCCTTCCTCAGCCAGGGCCGCGGCAGTCAGCGCAATTACTACCAGTATTACTACCTGTATTACGCCAGCCAGGCGATGTTCCATTCGACCCCCGACAAATGGGCGGCCTGGAACAAAAACAACATTGCCCAACTCGAAGCGGCACAACAGGCGGACGGCAGTTGGACCGGCAGCCATGGCACGGCGTTCTGCACGTCCGGCGCCCTGTTGTCCCTCGCGCTGAATTTCCGGTTCCTGCCAATCTACGAACGTTGATAACCACAAATCGGAGGATGACTCCATGCGTATTGCCCAGCTCGGCAGCATCTTGATCTTGATGCTCGGTACACAATTGACGTTCGCCGGCCTCGAAGTCGACGGCGGCGGCGACAAGAAAGAAAACGGCCCGAAGATCGACGTGCCGGACCCCGCCGGCGGCGCCGCCCGGCCGACCAACCTGCAGAAGAAAGGACCGCTGTCCGAAGTCCTCCGCTTCAAGGACGGCGACACGCTGCACGGCAACCTGGTCAGCATTAACGACAAGGGCCTCACCTGGACGCGGCCCGACATCAACGCCCCGATCATCACCAAGTTGACGCACCTGCGCGGCGTCAAACTGTTCCGTCAACCCGCCGCCGAGCCCACCGGCAGCCGGGTCCAGCTTACCAACGACGACGTCCTGTTCGGCAAGCTGGTCGGCATGAACGCCGAGGAACTGACCATCCAGACGTGGTTCGCCGGCAAGCTGGTGATTCCGAAGGTCATGGTGCGTTCGATCACGCCCGGCTCCAAAGGCGGCGGCGCCCTGCTGTTCTCCGGCCCCGGCAAGCTCAGTGACTGGGGTTACAAACGCGGCAGCTGGAAACTCAAAAGCGGCAAGTTCGAATGCTACAGCGGCCAGATCGGCCGCGACCTGAAGCTGCCGAACAAGGTGCACATCCGCATGGATGTCAGTTGGACCGGCAGTTATCCAAGCTTCTCCATCATCAGCCACACCAACGACATTAAACGGTACCACAACGACTGCTACAACCTGCAGTTCAGCAGCTACTACGTCTACCTCTACCGCGGCAGCGGCAATCAGAACTTCGGCAACCTGAACTACCGACAGCTGCGGCAGATGAAGAAGGTGAAGATCGATCTCTACGTCGACAAGGACGACAAGAAAGTCGCGCTCATGCTCAACGGCAACCTGGTCAAGCAATGGGCCGGCCTGAACTACGCCCCCAGCGGCAACGGCTTCATGCTGATCTCCCACGGCGGCTACGGCCCGACCACCTTCTCCAACATCCGCATCATGCGCTGGGACGGCAAGGTCCCCAGCAGCGGCGGCACGACCAAGGTCGAGAAACAGGATCTGGTCTACTTCACCAACGGCGATAAAATGACCGGCCAGGTCAAGGAAATCAACTACGGCAAGGTCGTCCTCAAACCCGGCTTCGCCGACGCCATCCCCGTCCCGATCACCAATGTCGCCCAGATTACCTTCGGCGATGAAGAGGCCGAACGCGCCCGGCGCAACGCCGGCGACTGCCAGCTCTACTTTCACAACGGCGACCGGCTGACCCTGAAACTGCTCGACCTGAAAGACGGCAAGATCAACGGCAAGAGTGAGAACTTCGGCACCAAGGACTTCGAGCTCAGTGCCTTCATCGGGGTCCGCTTCAATGTCTACGATGAGGATGCCGAAGACTCGAATGAGAAGTTCGAAGAACTCCTGTTACAGGACTGACGATCAACACGAACCACAATCGGAGTGGCTGTCAGCCGGACGGCCACTCCGTTTTTTGTCGGGTGCTCAAGCATGTCGGATTCCGCCGCAGGCAATGAACAATACTGGGACGAGCTGGCCGCAGAATACCAGGCCGTCACCCGGATCAGTTGCGCGGACTACCATTACGGACCATTACTGCCCGGCGACGGCGAACTCGGACTCCTGCCGCCGGAGCCGGCCGGCCGGCGTTGTCTCGAACTGGCTTGCGGCGCCGGCCAGAACAGCATCGGACTGGCGCGCCGCGGCGCCGACTGTATTGCCCTCGACATCTCCGGCCGGCAATTGGCCCACGGCCGGCAACTGGCCGCCGAAGCCGGCGTCGAGGTCGACTTCCGCCGGGCGTCCATCGACGCCCTGCCGCCGGATCTCGGGCGCTTCGACCTCGTCCACTCCAGCTTCGGCCTGCCCTTTGCGGCGGATCCGGAAGCCGTCATCCAACGGCTTGCCAAGGACCTCCTGAACCCGGGCGCCACGGTCCTGTGCAGCTATGCCCATCCGGTCTTTGCCGGCGAGTGGCTCGAGATCGACGAAGAAGGCGAAGGCATGTTTCTGCGGAATTACTTCCGGCCGCCGGCCGACGTGCGCTGGTGTCCCGAAACCGACCTGATGGTCCAGTCCCGCAGCTATCCCGTCAGCAAGGTGATCCGCTGGCATCTCGCCGCCGGTCTGGCGATTACCGCCGTGGCCGAACCGCAGCCGCTGCCGCTGCCGACGATGACCGCTGCCGAAATCGCTGCACGCGTGCCCTACGACAGCCCCGCCTGGCGCGAACTGTACCCCCAGATCTCCCGCGTCCCCGTGGTGTTGATCGTCCGCGCCGAGGATCGCGGCTGGTGAATTGTTCATGCGCCCGTGACGGCGGGTGGCCTATGCCGGCGTTGCACAGAATCCTTGGCAACAGAGTGCTTGCAGGTCCCCGCCGGGGAACGGTTCAGGGGCAAAAACGTTTTGTGCTGCAATAGCCGCAATCAAGCTCCCGGAACGGCCCACTTATCCGTCCGGTCGTATTTGTGTCCAAAGGACAGGACGAGCCTGCCGGTGGCAGGAAGGCAGCCCGCGGGAGGCGCTCCCCGTCACTGACGCATTACGTGAACTGACCGGCGCCTGTTGTGATCTGCGGCGATTGCCGGTATAGTACAGGTGTCGGTCGATCGGGGATAAGACAGCCGGAACGATTGGTTGCCCGGGATGAAGTATTGTTTGTTCGCGATGTGTTTTCTGCTGGGCGGCGCCCGCCTCCGGGCGCAGTCGCGCCGGGACCCGCAAATTGCCGTCATCAGCCCATTGAAACCGCTGGTCCAACGCGGCGGCGTGGTGCCGGTTGTCGTCCGGCTCCGCACCGGAAAGGGCTTTGCCGGCGAGGTCCGGGTACGCTGTGACCTGCCCGGCAGCCCGTTGCTGCGACGCCGGATCGATGTCGGCCGGGGGGAGTTCCGCCTGGAACTGCCGTATGTCGTGCCGCTGCACGCCGGTCGCATGCTGAAGCTGCGCGTCAGCCTGGAAGACGCCGCGGGCACGACTCTCTCAACGATGCCGGTGCTGGCGGAAACCGTGGCGCCCGCGGATTTCACCAACACCTTCGTTGTCGGCTGGCTCGCCGACCGCGGGGTTCCGGACGAGGTCAAGAAGAATGGGCGGCCGGTGGATTCCGACGCCCTCTATTTGTCCGGCCGCCAACTGTCCCAACGTGAGCACCGCATTGTTTCACACCAGTTGCGGGTCCGGCAACTCTATGAAACCTGGCAGATGTATTGGGGCTACGACCTGATCGCGGTCACCGGCCGGATCGGCGACGACATGGAAGCGCGCCACGTCCGGGCGCTGGATGATTGGGTCCGGTGCGGCGGCCGTCTGCTGCTGGGACGCGACAGCGCCGGTCCGGAGACGCGGGGGACGCCGTTCGACCGCGCTTTCGGCGCAATCATCCGCTTGCCCGGAGCGGGCTGGCGCCGACAACGGCGCGGGCTCGGCGAGGTTGTCGTCGCCGATCTCGATCTGTCCAGTTTCGCTTCGTCGGCATACCGCAATCGACCGAAGCCGAAGGAGGCAGAACCGGCGACGCTCAAGGTGATCATCAATCCGGTCCGGGAAGAGACACCGGGCAAACCGGCTGATGAACCGGCAGCGGATCGGTTCAAGGATGTTGTTGAACGCGCCGTCGGACTGCAGCTCGCCCGGAAACAGCATCCGGCGGAAACCATGCCCGATTATTATTCCTACGACCCGGAGCAGGCCGGCGTCAGTGATGTCTGGGCCGATTCCCTCGAGCGCTGGATCAACCTGCCGTCCCTGAAACGCAACGCCATCCTCGGGCTGACCCTGGTCTTCGTCATCATCGTCGGCGTGGGCGAGCGTCTGCTGCTCAAGCGTCTTCGGCGGCTGCACTGGACCTGGGTGACCACGCCGCTGCTGATCGTCGTGTTCTGTGCCGGCGCGTATTACCTGCAGCGGCTGTCCCGCGGCTATCGGTCGCACCACGCCTGGGTCGGCATCCACGATTACGCCCCGGAGGGCGGCGGTATCCACCGCTCGATGCATGCGTTCATCCCGGCGTCCGGCGGGCGCTACGAACTGACCGCGACGGGCAGTCAAGCCCTGCTGACCCGCTGCGTCTACGAAGCCGACCGGACCGACGCGGTCGTCGCCTCCTCGAGCCGCGGCGCCCCGCAGATGGCGTTCTCCGGGCCGGTCTGGTCGCCGGTGTTTACCGGTACCATGGCGCGGCACACCGAACCCCCGCCCCTGGTCGCGAAACTCCGCCTTGAGAACGGGCGACTGACAGGAACGGTGACCGCGAAAGACGCCGCGCTGGAGGTCCTCGGCGCCGAAGTGCTCTGGCGCGGCCGCTACTGGCAGGGCCGGGCCCGGGTGGTCGACGGCAAATACCGGCTTACCCTCGATGGGCATGACCGGGCCCATCCGACGCAGATCCCCAGGCAACTGTCCGGCCCGGAATTCCAACTCGCCGAAACGCAACACCAGGCCTACTACTGGGGCGAAAACAGTCCGTTTGCTTCGTGTTTGGACCAACTGGGGATGGAGGCCGTTGCCCCGGCCGTCTGCCGTCTCGGCGGCATCTGCCAGGTACCGTGGCCGTCCGCCACCGACACGGCGGTCGTGCTCGTTGTGGCGCGGCAAGGCCCCGGACCTGAGCTGAACACGGCCTTTGTCGTGGACCGGCAAATCCACATCTACCGCCAATTCTTACGCCTGCAGGGGACCCCGTGAAACTCATCAGCCCGGTATATGCCAAGGAGCTCGTTCAGATCGCCATCAACCGGCGGCTGGCCTGGCTGAAGGTGCTCTATCTGGCCGCGCTCTTTGTCGTCACGGTGATTTGCCTGTGGCAGTTTGACGGCCGCCAGGGCGTGAGCCGGGCGCAGAACGGACAGCTCTTCTTTATGGGCATCGCCTTTACCGATCTGATTGCGGTCCTGCTGTTCACTCCCCTGGTCACCGGCGGCTGCATCGTCGGCGAACGCGAAGCCAATACGCTGGGCCTGCTGCTGATCACCCGGCTGACCCCGTGGAACATCGTTCAGGACAAAGGACTGTCGCGCCTGTCGCATATGCTCTACATCTCGGCGCTGACCTTCCCGTTCCTGGCCGTCGCACTGCTCATCGGCGGGATCGAGTTGTACCAGATCCTGGCGGCGGCCGCCTATATTGTCGGCACGGTCCTGCTCTGCGGCGCCCTGGCGATGTTCTTCAGCGCCCTGCGCCGGACACACGTCCGAGCCATCTCTTCAACCTATGTCTACCTCTTTCTGTATTTCGTGGTCGGCTCGATCCTCGCCGGCATCGCCGCCGCCGTCTCCGATGCGCCCGGGCCGATTCTCGCCCTCAATCCAGTCTACGGCCTGGCCATGGTGGTCGAGAGCCATCTCGGCGCCCCCGTCGTGATTCTCGGCGCCTCGCTCTACTTCCTGATGACTCTGGGCGGCTACGTCCTCGCAGTGGGGCTGGCCAGCGCCATTGTCCGCCGGCGGGCAGGTCGCCCGAAACCAGTGGCAGCGGCCGACGGCGCGACGGACGCACCCGGGGAGTCCTGGCGCCAACGCCTGATCAAGCCCGTCAACCTGCGCGCCGTCCGCATGCTGTCGCTGGATCGCGAGCACTCGTTCTCCCCGGCGGCGGCAGGCCGGCGGCTTGCCGCCCGCGTGAAACGCCACCCGATCATTGCCGGACTGGTGCTGACGCTGGTTTCACTTCCCGGGGTGGTTAGCGGCGTCGACCCCTATCGCTCTTTCCCGTTGTATGCCACCTTGCTGGCGGTGGCGCTGCCGATTCTCACCCTGTCGGTCATCATCAAAGCGGCAACCTCCATTTCCCAGGAGCGGCAGCACAACCGGCTGCCCATCCTGATGGCCACCGCATACCGCGGCACGGACGTGGTCAACGGCATCTATCGGGCCGTGATCGCAGCTTTCTACCCGTTCTACCTGGTGGTCGGCGTGATCATCATTGCCGGTTCCGTACTGACGATCAACAACAGCGATTGGCACGGCCAGCTTTGCGTCGCGTTGCTGCCGACGCTGCTGTTCTACACCAACTTTATCATCCTCCTGGCCATGCGGATTTCCCTCGCCTGCAAGACAAACGCGCGCGCCCTCAGCGCCACCTTCGTGTTGCTCCTCGTCCTGAGTGTCGGACCGATGTTTGCCGCCGGTCTGTTCGGATTTCTGGCCGGCGACGCGGCGGCGGGGTTCACGGCGATGCTGAGTCCGCCGGCCGTCATCGGGTGCTGCGTCGAAACCGGCCTGTTCAAGGAGATCCTTGACGATTACGGCGGCGGGGTCGTGGCCAATATCCTGGTCTACAGTGTTCTGTCGGGCATGCTCTACTCCCAGATGGCCCTGCAATTCGATCGCCTGATCGGGCGGCAGCCCGGCGCTTCCGCCGGTGCGTCACGGGATTGATCCCCCCCCCCCCCGGG
>CAYLNH010000133.1:0-7694 GCA_964384625.1 uncultured Lentisphaerales bacterium | reverse complement strand
GGGCGCAGCGGCCGCGGCAGGAAGGCTGAGGCGCGGGTTGTCGCGCGATAGACGCAGTCAGCCTTCCGAGTGGATCAGTACCCCGAGGCGCTTGCGTTCGGCCAGGACGCACTCGCGGATGTCTTCCGCCAGCGATTCCGCGTTGCGGACCCCCCAGATGATCAGCGTCGGCGTGTCGCGGTCCGACGTCCGCAGGATGATCGTGCTGAAGCCCATCAGCCGCATGGGCAGCGGCCGCTGCAGGGCGATGTCGTCAACGCGGAACAACTCCAGATTGTGCTCGGCTTTCGACAGGATACCCTTGATGATCTTGATCCGATGGGTCGAGATGACGAAGCGCGTGGCACGACTGCGAAAGTAATAGTAGATGAACGCGAAACCCAGGGTAAAGATCAACCAGGGCCAATGCCAGACCGAGTAGATCGGTGCCGGATTGCCTTCGTACAACGGCTTTTCGATGGCCTCCTCGTGGGCCTTCAGGTCTTCCCCGCAAAAACGGCATTTGATGGCGGCGGCCTTGATCGTCTCGCCGCAGAACGGGCAGTCCTTCGTCGGCTTCTCCGGCGGTTCGGGTTGGGCTTCGGCTTCTGACATCAGGGCATTTCTCGCTGTTGGTTGGCGTGCCGGCGCAACTCGCGGGCGCGCTTGTGATCGCCGTCGATGGCGAGGATGGCGCCGCAGGTCTGGGCGCATTCCAGGTAGTCTTTCATCCCGAACAATGCTTCAGCCTTCAGCAGGAGCAAGGGGATCACCGATGAATGTTCGTCGCGGCCGCGTTTTTGGGCTTTGTCGAAGCCGCGGCTGACGGCGGCGATGGCGCCTTCATAATCGTCTTGATGAAATGCCGCCAGGGCTTCGGCATGGTCGATGTACATCGAGTCTTTGTCGACCGCGCGCAGGCGGTCGGCCAGATCGCGGTGCAGCCGGTCCTGATCGGCCAGACCGGACGTCGCCTCGAGGATGCGTTCATAGCCTTCGGCAGCGCGGATGTCGCGGCCCGAGTCGGCTTCAATGGTCTCAGCGATGTAGGCGCGCATCCGCGCCATGGGCGCGGTCGCGCTCGGCGGCTGCCAGTCGGCGATACGCTTGGCCAGTTGCATGGCTTCATCGAATTTCTCCTCGCGGATGCGCAGATCAATCAGCCCCAGCAGGGCTTCCCGGTCTTCGGGGTGCTGTTCAAGCACTTCGGCGAAGGCGTCTTCGGCCTCGTCCTCGCGGAAATCCCGGACGTATCGCCGCCCCCGGCGCAGGAGCTCCTCACGTTGCGTCGAACTGCGGTGGACGTCGAACACCAGAAAGAGCGTGAAGCAGATCAGCAGGATAACCAGACCGGACATGATCGACGGCAGAAACGCCAGCACCCGCACGCCGCTGCTGCCCTTCCTGGTCAGCATCTCCGGCGGCAGATTGTAGCGCTTGCTCAGCGGCACCAGCCGCAGGTACCAGTCCAGCTTGCGTTCCGCCAGAATCAACACCACCAACAGGAGGACCAGGCCAACGACCGCCCGCGCCACGCTCGGCGAAACCGGCACCAGAATCGCGGCCAGCACGACGGCGACCACCGGCCCCAGATTGCAGATCGTCGCGACCAGGCCGACAATCACCGCGATGAACCACCAGCCGTCAATGCCGGATGCAGCCAGCCCGATCGCCGTCAATACCGCCATCAACACCGCTTTGAAGATGCGGACCACCGAGAACCGGCCGCAGCGATGGATGCATTTCAAGGCGAACGCCCCGCATTGCAGGCGGAATGTGGGCTGCTCCGTGGCCGTGCCAAGCCCGGGAGCGGCCGCCTGCACGAAGACCGGTAAGAAGATGAAAACCGTCGTCAGCAACGAGAGCTGGATGAAGATGACCAGCCGTTTCCAGATGGCCAGCGTGGTGAAATCGCGGATCAATCGGTCGGCGCCGGTGGTTACCCTGGTGGCTGCACCAATATCCTCCTCCGCCGCCGCTGCGGCCGGCGCGGGAACATCGTCTGCAGCTTTCTCGGCGGCTGTCGTCTTTTCGTCACCGGAGAATTCCTCGCGCGCTTTCTCCGCGGCGTTGTCCAACTGCTGTCCCAGCCGGATCAGCGCCTGACCGAATTTTGCGCGGTGCGCGGCCCAGGCGGGATAGACCGCAAACACGAGGAACGCGTGAACTGCGATACCGACCACCGCCAACACCGTACTGGTCTTCCATTTGGAGACCCGCCAGTTGGCCACCAGCCGGCACATCCCTGTTCCCAATACCAGCGCCAGAACGCCGCACGGAATCGCCATCGGATAGTACATGAAAAGCCCCACCAGCAACGCCAGTCCCAAGGTTATGCCAAACAGTAGCAGGTGGGTTGGCCCGAGCTCGATCGGCTCGACATACGGCAGCTCTGCTTCGCCGTCCGCATCGCCGTCGAGCGCCTCTTCCCCGGCCGCGCCGGCGTGTCCCTCGTCGTACTCGGCTTCCACCCGGTGCAGCAGAGCGTGCGGATCGTCCGGCGGTTCGTCGGCCGCCGGATTCTGCCGGCGCGCCGATTGCGGAACATACTCCGACGGATTCTCCGGCCGCGCAACCCGCAGAGGCCGGCTGGCTTCTGCCGGACCGGCAGCCGGCAGGTTACGCTGGATATCAATCCCGTCGCTCTCGGTTTCGGCCGGATCGGAACCAAGCCCCTCCTCGTGGTCATCCGCCGCGTCAAATACCGGTTCGTTCGGGTCACTCATGATCCTCTACTGCTCCCACTTGCCAGTTCATTCCGAGCTAACAATATCGTGGTGCATCCCCAATTTCCACCTCCTTGCAGGTCTGCTTGTTATGCGTCAGTGACGGGGTGTCGCCGATGCCGGCGGCAGGAAGGCAGCACACCGGAGCCACCCCCGTAACTGACGCATTAATTTCGGAAAGTCTCTGCAATGAGTCCCCGTCCCCGGCCGGCAGTACATCCGTGAAATGGAACTCTCGCTTGCCCAAACCGGCGAGATCCCTCCGATGCACTGTGGATCTGTCGGCAACCCCATCGGGCAAATGGAAGCCGAGCACGAGGATGCCGGCGCAGCCTTGGCCAGAATGCGCAGCTTGACGGACAACTACGCCTTGCCGGACGATGCCTGTCCGACGTTTGCGGCGCTGTACGACGGGCTGGCGGAGATCGAGCGAGACCTGCACCAGCACATTCATCTTGAAAACAACATCCTCTTCCCTCGAGCCATTGAGATGGAAAGCGGGAAGTAGACTCGTCCTGGTCCGCAGTCATCAACCCGGCACGCCCTTACTGCAGCATTAAGCGCTGCAGGGACTGGATGGCTTTGCCGATCAAGGCTACGTTGTGGCATCAGTGTTGGAGACCGGATGAGAATAGATAGGTGCGTTTTACAGACCGCCTGTGGCTGGCTGGTTTGCCTGGCGGCAGTCGTGCCTGCGGCACTTGCCGACGGCGTGTATATTTCGGAACAGGCGGTTAAGACGAAGCCGGCGATCCCGCAACAGCGGGCGCTGATTGTCTTTGGAGATGGCCGGGAAACGTTGATCATCGAGTCGATGCTCGACGGCGACGGCCAGTCGTTCGGCTGGATCATCCCGGTACCGGCCGTGCCGACGAAGGTCGAGACGTCGACGCCCGGAGTGCTGGCGACGTTGTCGCGCAACCTGCAGCCGGAGATCCGGCACGACCTGACCCGGCAGTTGAGTCCGTGGCTGTGGATCGGCGCCTGGGTGCTGTTCTGCGTGGTCTATATACTGACCGGCGATCGCACCGCACGCCAGGTTGTCTGGACGAGTGTGGCGGTCGGCCTGTTTCTGTTCCTCATCGCCGGCATGCTGCTGCCCACGCTCGGCCGGGCGGGTGCGCCGCAGCCAGACCGCGGCGTCGTCGTCCACGCGGAATCCGTGATCGGCAACTACAGCGTAATCACGTTGAGTGCGAGGGACGCGGGCACATTGAATACATGGCTGACGGACAACGGGTTTCAGCAACTGCCGCCGGCCGGGGAAAGCATCGCGGCCGCGTACATCGCCGAGGGCTGGCACTTCGTCGCCGCAAAACTGCGGCGCCCAGGCAACAAGCCGGCAACACCGCACCCCATTGCCCTTACCTTCCCCGCCAAGACTCCTGTGTACCCCATGCGGCTTACGGCGCTGACCGGAACCCCCGTGTACCTCGAACTCTTTGTCGCCGCCGATCGTGCCGTCGAAGCAGACAGCGAGAAGCTGGTGCTTGAGTATTCCGATCACTTCGCCAAACGCAACGAAGCCTACCGCGATTACGGGGTGCAGTCTCTGGCGCAGGGCGACCTGCTGATCCCCCGGACGTTCTTGCGCCGCGGCCGACAGCGGCTGGCATTGGGCCACCCGGGGCTGACGGCCCTGATCCCGGACGGCGCTGCGATCACCAAACTGAGCGGCACCCTGGACCCCGCAGACATGGCCCGGGACATCACCCTGCTGCAGGCTTCAGGTGAACCGTTCCGAAAGGCATACTACAGCCGCCGGGGCGCTCGGCACCGCGGTCTGTGCACAGGGCTCGCTCTCTGCTGCAGCAGTCTGCTGGTACTGTTCGTGGTGCTCTGGCGACAGTATCGGACCCGCGGCCCGGCGTTCGGCGTGGCCGCCATTGTGTTGCCTGCAATTGCTCTCGGCGTCGTCGCCGGCATCATCCACTATGCGGCCCTCGAGAAAGTGGAAGTTACCGCGCTCAAACACCCCTGGAAAGAAGCCGCCGATGTCAGGGCAGGCTACGCCCAATGCATGAATACGCTGGTCCGCGAGAAGCGCATCACTGCCGCGAGCACGCGGGAGGAAGTCGAGAAGCAGTTTATTTCAGTTACTGCTGATTTCCGGCAACGGAACCCGGACAGAACCGTGAGCGGCAGCTTTCGCCACGAGGATTCCCCGTACAACTGGATCGTAATCGAAGACGACGGCGGTGTGGTTTTCCACTGGTTCGACGCGAACGGCATCCCGATCGACACCGCAATTGCCGCTGCCGTGCAGCCGGACGAAGAACCGTAATCTGCGTCCTTCCCGGCTTCCGTGCCTGCACCATTTGCCCGCGGCTGCATCAGGTCTATGGTTGATCCACGAGACGAAAGGTACGGTATGCAAGACGAACTGGTCCAACGAATACAGGATGCGGTGGCCGAACTGGTTCCCGAGATCACGGAGCTGCGGCATGAACTGCACGCCGTCGCCGAGGTCCATCCGAACGAAACGGCAACCCGCGAACAGCTCGCCCAAGCCCTGGCCCGGGTCCCGAACCTGACTGTCTGGGAACCGTTGATCGGCACCGATTTGATCGCTGAACTCGAGGGACAGGGCGACGCGACAATCGTCCTGCGCGCCGACATCGATGCACTGCCGATCCTCGAAGATACCGGCAAACCGTACTGCTCCAGAAACGACGGGGTGATGCATGCCTGCGGCCATGACGGCCATGCCGCGATGCTCGTCGGCGCCGTCAAGGTGCTGGCGCAAGTCCAAGACCTCCTGCCGGTCACCGTCCGCTTTGTCTTCCAGCCGGGCGAGGAGATTTTCGCTGCCGGCAAGACGTTGGTTGAGCGCGGCGCCTGCCGCGGCGCCGAAGCCGCGTTCGCCCTGCACGGCTGGCCGTGGCTGCCTGTCGGCGCCATCGCGTCCCTGCCGGGCCCGATGTTCGCGGCCGCCGCCTTTTTCCGGATGGAGTTCACCGGCATCAGCGGGCATGCGGCCTCGCCGCCGGCAATCGTTGCCAGTCCGCTGCTGCCGGCGGCCCGGGCCGTGGATGCGATTGAGGCCCTGCGGATGACCGCCTGGGAGAACGACCGGGCCATTGTCACCGCGGCCTGTCTGCAGGCCGGGCAGGCGTCGAATGTGATTCCGGAAACCGCCGTCCTCGAAGGGACGGTACGGTATTTCGAGGAAGCCGTCGGTGATCGTGTTGCCGCCGCCCTCCGCGAACTTGCCGCCGCGGCAGTGGAGGACTCGCCGGTCACGGTGGAGATGACCTTCGAGAAAGACTATCCCCTGCCCGTGATCAACACCGACGCCGGCTTTCGCCACATCGAGCGGACGGCCAGGGAGGTGCTGCCGGAACACTGGCAGATCCTGGAGGAACCGAGTATGGGCGCCGAGGATTTCGCCTTTTATCTGCCCGGCCGCGAAGGCGGCATGTTCCGCCTCGGCCTCGGCGTTGACCGGCCCAAGCTGCATACGCCGCAATTCGACTTTAACGACGCGGCCCTGGCGAACGGCATGCTCATGCATTGCATGCTGGCACTCCGCTATGGATCTTGACTATTTCTCCGAACTCTTCCACTGTAGTTCTTTCCGTTGTCTTTTTTGAATACTCAACACTGAATACTGAATACTCCTCCCTATGTCTATTCTCTTAGCCGAAGGCAGTGTCGACCGGAACATCAGCCAGGACGAACAGAAACAATACCTGCAGCAGGCGCTGCAGACGATTGGCGGTGAACAGCAGCGCGTCCTGCTGCTGCCGCCGGACCATACCCGTTTCTACAGCGGCGCCGGCCCCATTACCGACCTGCTCTACGAAATGCTCAGCCCGACCGCGGCCGTCGACATCATGCCGGCGCTTGGGACGCACTCGGCCATGACCGAAGCACAACTTCGAATGATGTTCGGCGACCGCATTCCACTGGAACGCTTTGTCGTGCACGATTGGCGCAACAGCTTGAAACATCTGGGCGATGTCCCCGGCGCTCTCGTCAAAGAGTGGTCCGGCGGCAAGGTCGACTACAATGTGCGCATCGAGATCAATGAACGTCTGCTCGACAACTACGACCTGATCCTGTCGATCGGTCAGATTGTGCCGCACGAAGTCGTCGGCATGGCGAATTACACCAAGAACCTCTGCGTCGGCGTCGGCGGCAGCGATACGATCAACAAGTCGCACTTCCTCGGGGCGGTCTGCAATATGGAGACCATCATGGGCCGGGCCGACAGCCCCCCGCGGCGCGTCTTCAACTACGGCTACAACCAGTACATGCAGGACCTGCCGGTCTGGTTTGTGCTGACGGTGATGGAACAGGAGCCGGGCACCGAGAACATGATGATGCGAGGTCTGTATATCGGTGACGACGACGTCACCTTCGAGACCGGCGTGCAGCTCAGCCAGCAGGTCAACCTGAATTTCCTCGACGCGCCGCAGAAGAAGGTTGTGACCTATCTGCCGCCGCACGAGTTCAAAAGCACCTGGCTTGGAAACAAGGCGATCTATCGCACCCGCATGATGATTGCCGACGCCGGCGAACTGATCGTGCTGGCGCCGGGTCTGGAAGAATTCGGCGAGGACGCGGAGATCGATCGGCTGATTCGCAAGTACGGCTATCGCGGTACGCCGCAGACCCTGCAGAGCGTCAATGCCGAGCAGGATCTGGGCAACAACCTCAGCGCCGCCGCCCACCTGATCCACGGCTCCAGCGAAGGCCGGTTCACCATCACTTATTGCCCCGGCGACGGCGTGTCCCGGACGGAGATCGAAGGTGTCGGCTTCAACTACGGCGACCTCAATGAAATGCTGCAGCGTTACCCGATCGACGAACTTGCCGACGGTCCGAACACGATGCCGGACGGCGAGGAGATCTATTACATCAGCAACCCGTCTCTCGGGTTGTGGGCTTTGCGCAGCAAGTTCGAGTAGTTGCTTAGCGCCGCAGGCGCACACGGAGCGCGGAGTTGCACTCCGCTTCCTGATTCCGTCCAGAGCGGAGTGCAAC
>CAYLNH010000132.1:0-18540 GCA_964384625.1 uncultured Lentisphaerales bacterium | reverse complement strand
AGAATATGGAGGCAATAACACAGATGTTCAAGTTATTTGCGGACGACGCCTAACTTCATAACGGGCATACGGGATATAGCCGTCATAGTCGTCAACGTACAAGGTGTGCATCAAATGGAACTGCTTAACATTGTTGAAGCAGAGCACGTGTTGCGCCGCACCCCTGGCGCGGCTCAAGGCCGGCAACAGCATGGCAGCCAGGACCCCGATAATGGCAATAACCACAAGCAATTTGATCAAGGTGAACCTGGCTCGAATCGGGCTGCGTCCCTTGACTGGTAAACTCGGCTGGCAGGTCACCAGAAACTCAATGAGGGTAAACTGCCGGTTCTGTTTCATCATGCTACTCCTTAGCCAGGCATTTGGAGCCTTGCCATAGCTGTAGGGGGATCTCTTTCACGCGTTGATTGCGCTTCGGGTTTGACATCTGCTTTTGCAGCAGGCGTACGGCTTGGCGCCCGATTCGTTCGTGCGGCATGACCATCACGGCCACCGGTAGGCCGTGTGCCGGCTTGTCGTCGAAGGCGCCGTAAAGCACATCGCTCAAGACACCGCCAAAGCCCCCACGAAACCACATCGCCTGCAGATGGGTGACGTCATAGCTGATGACCGCATCGACTTCGACCCCCGTGTCGGCCAGCCATTGACGTTGGTGCTCCACCTGGTTCAGCCGCAGTTCATGCTTTGGCGTCGTCAGCAGTCGAGGCTCCAGTTCGGCGTCCCGCATGGCCTTGGCATAGCCCTGGTACCGGGCTTCGCGGCTGTAATGACGGACCTCGACGTTGAAGGCGTAGTCGACGTAGACGATGTCCTTCCGGCCCTGTTCCAGAAGGTGCTTGGTCAACCGGACACCGGCTCCGAAGTCGTCGGGACGGACGCAATTGGATCTGCGTTCAGCATTGATCCAGACCGCTGGCAGTGCGTAGGCCCGGATCATTTCGTCCATCATGGTCGGGGCGTTGGTGTTGATATTGACCAGCATGCCGTCCACGAGCAGTTCACGCAGGACTCTTGGCAGTTGCTGTTTGTCGTCGAGCAGCTCGTCGGCGAACCGGGTGTAGGTGACGTGCTTGCCGAGACCGGCAAGTTCATCGTGAATGCCGTCGAGCAACTTCTGGGGCAGGCTGCTGGCGCCCAACTGGCAGTCCTGGATAATGGCGACGCAGTCGAAGCAGCCCTTGGAAACGGCCTTGGCGGCGCCGTTGGGTCGGTAGTTCACCTGGCGCGCGATCTCGCGGATGCGCTTGGCCCGCGCCTTCATTGTGGGCCGGGTCTCTTTGTATTTCCCGTTGAGAATCTGCGAGACGGTTGCCTCGGAGACTCCGGCCTGCTCTGCGATCGTCTTGAGTGTCGCCATACGTCCGCCTTTTCTAAAGCGATTTAGAAAAATATACGTCAAGGGAACAGCGGATGCAAGTGGATTCCGGGAAAACCTGGCGGTCAGCCGACGAAGTGCGTGCGGTCGAGCTCCCAGAAGTCGCCGAGCCACTGGTTGAAACGGGCGCAGGTTGTGGGGGAATCGACCCGGCCGGATTCCGGATAGACGGTCATCTCGCCGAGACGGATGCCGTCGGTTGTATCATAGAGGTCGACGCGGATGAAATCGAAGGCTTTGCCGAGACGTCCGGCGAGGGCCGTCATCTCTTCAAGGCATTCTGGTTTTGGGGGAATCGTCTCCGGGTACGTCTCGCGTTTGTAGCTTGACAATGGAATTGGCTCCCACTCCGGCGAAACGAAGAGGACCTGGCGCTTGGCGCGATAGGACGGGCTGCCGATGCCGACGACCGGGATCTTGCCGCGGAAGCAGAAGAACCGGTGATCGCGGATTTCCGTTCCGTGGGCGGGATGGAGGAATTCTTCCCCGAAGATTGCCGGTGCAATTTCCTGATAGGCCCATTCGCGGCGTGTGTGCCGCAGGGTCAGCCATTCGGCGCACAAGGCGCGTACCCGGCGTTCGTCGATCGTCATGAAATCGGTATTTCCGTTTTTCCGGGCGAGTGCGAATTCCACGCCGTGTCTGTAGTGAAACCAATTCCCTTCGAAGCGGAGGATGTTCCAGCGACATCCGTGATTGGCCTTGATGAAGCAGTTTTCCGGCAGCTCAGCGAAGGGGATTTCATCGGCATTGGTGGTGGAAAACAGAACCTTGGCGGAATCAACCCCGAGGCCGGCGGCGTAGTCTTTGACGCGCAGCTTGTCCTGCGCGGTCACGAGCCGCGGGTTGCGGTCGTACTTCATCCGTTGGCGCACCTTCCAGGGAAAATCCCGGCGCCGCCAGTGTGCGGCGATCGCCAGTTCCCGCAGCATACGGCGTCGCCAGCGCCGGGTGATGCACTGCACTTGGGTTGCTGTTCTATTCAGAGGATTTGCCATACACAACTATAGCTGATATTTGCCGTGTGACTCCCGGCAACGGCTGATTCGACGGGTTTATGCCAGAGACCAGGCCAGCCCCAGGCCGCAGCAACCGTACTGCTCCAGGAGCTCCTTCGCCCGGGGCTCCGGAAACAGGTCGACGGCGATGACCCGCTTCTCGATGCCCGCCGCTTCAATGGCGCGACAGGCGGTACGCGAGAGACTGACGCCGATTTTGCCGCCGGCGCCGAGAACCAGTATGTCGCCCTCCAGGTTCTTCATCATCTCGATGAGTTGTTCCCCGGGGCGCGAGAGGATCTCCTCAAGCTGTTCTTCCGATGTGATGGATTCAGGGCTGTCCGGTTGTTGCATGAGTCTGTACCTCGCGGCTGTATCTGATTTGTGAATAAAACCAAATGTATGGTTGGTTTTATTATGCGGTGAAAAAGCCGCGATGTCAAGCGAAAGCCATGCTTTTCGCGGTGTGCCGGCGGAGGACGGTCAGCCGGAGAGGGGCAATCCTGCCCTGACCGCCTCGCCGCGCCGCCGCCGTTGAGAGCGATCGCGTCGCCCTGCGAAACGGGGAAATAGGGAATATTCCGGTCTGGCGCTTGATCCGGCGGTGGCGACAGACAAGGTTGAAAGCAGTCGAAATCACCGAAGGGAATACCTTCTTCTGCGTACATCTTCGCGGCCGCAAGGCCCTCTTCCATCCGCTGTCCCCCAGTCCCAACACCAGGAGCCCGGCATGAAACTCGCCGCCCATCCACGTCTGTTCATTGGTCCAACCGAACTGAAGAAACTCAATCAGGAACCGGCGATGCCGTTCCTGATTGCCTGCAACGGCTGGGTGAAAAAGATGGCGGCGCGTTGGGCCTTGATACCGCCGTTGAAGTACAGGCGCAACACGCACAACGAGCATCTGGGCCGTGCGCGGGAAGTGCAGACGCGCGTGGTCACGCTGTTGGCGCGTTGGCAGCAGACCGGCAAGGAGCGCTTTCGAACGGCCGTTTTGGAGCACGTCCGGATGATGGGCGATTGGGACTGCTGGTCCTGGATCACGTGGCGCCGGGGAGATTTTGCCCCGGATGCGATTTTTGATCTGAGCTACGGCGAGAACGCCGCCACCTTGGCCATGGCCTACGATTGGCTGTTCGACACGCTGACGGCCGCGGAGAAGGACTTCTTTCTGGCGGTGGCGAACCATTGGGTCTTCCCGGCCGGCGACAAATTCTGCCGCAAGGACGGGGCGAGTTGGTACTGCCGCCCGGACTCCAATTGGAACACGGTGTGTGCCGGCGGTCTGGGGATGCTGTGTCTGTCGATGTACGAAGAGGTCCCGTTGGCCCGCCGGATTCTGCCGCGGGTCGAGCGCTCTTTCAAGCCGTACATGGAGCATTTGAACGAGACCGACGGCGCCTGGCCCGAGGGCACGGGCTATTGGAATTACGGGATGCACTATGCGTTCATCTATCTGCGCAGTTGGGAGCACGCGCTTGGTAAACGGCACCCCCTGCTGAAACTGCGCGGCGCCAGGCAGACCCTGTCGTTTCCATTGGATTTCTGCCCCAACGCGCAACCATGCAGTTTCGGCGATGTGAACCATTGGGGACCGCAGCCGAGTCACTACGACGTCGCGCGCGAGCTCGGCGAGAAGCAGGTAATCCAAGGGATTGACGGCCGTTTGACGGGTCTGACAAATCCTGGTGGCGGCCGCGCCGCTGCCGCACTCTGGTTGCTGCTGCATGACGGCAGGCCGGCGCTGCCGCGGAAGCCGAAGCGTTGCGGCGCGAAGCTCTACAAGGGATTGGATTGGGGCATTATCGCCGACCACATGCCGCATCCGGAGCTTTACATGTCGATCCGCGGCGGCACTACGGAGGTGCCTCATGGTCACAATGATCTGTTGAGCTGTAATGTGGTCGTCGGCAGCGAGAAGCTGATTGCCAACGTCGGCAACCGCGAGTATCTCGACACGACCTTCTCGAGTCGCCGCTATGAACTGCCGGATATCAACGCGCAATACAAGAATACCATCATGCTCAACGGCGTCGGCATTGCCCACGGTGCGGCTCTGCAGCAGACCGAGGTAATCAAGGGCACGGGTTGGGAAGGTGTGCGACTGGTCGCCACCGAAGCCATGGGGTACGGTCGCGACGGTCCGGCGGCGAAGTTCTGCGGGCGCGCGGCTCTGTTGCTCGACGATGCTGCCTTCCTCATTGTCGATCGCGTCCAGACCCGGCATCCGGCCCGCGTCGAATCGCGGCTGCATTCCTATGCCGAGGTCCGCACCTTCAAGGCCGGGGCCCTGTTGAAGGGTGCGAAGGAGTCCCTGCGGATCAGTTACGCGGCCAATGTGCCGCCGGTGCTGGCAAGCGCGTCGACAGCGCCGACGACGCCGACGGCGCCGCCGGCGACGATGCTGCGCTGGTGCACGGAGAAACTGCACAAAGACATGGTGTTGGTGACGTTGTTGACGCCGGGCCGCCGGCGGGCGAAGGTCGGTGTGGAGTATGTGGATACCCGTATCCGGATCAGCGTGGAAACGGCTGACCGCCGGCAGACGGTGAAGCTGAAACCGTCACTGCTGCCGGCATAGGGTACGGCCCGTTCCGTTGCTCCAGCACCCCCTGCGGTGTCGAATTTCATGCTTGGAGCAAGGCGCCGACGCCGCAGAGTCGGGGCTCTCCAGGGGGTGAATTTGCCCGATTTCCGGCTATGTTATCACGTGTGACGAACCGGAACGTCGAGAAGGAAAGCCCTGGATGCCGCCCCTGTTCCCTGCCATCGCAATATTGACGTTTGCTGTCTGGCTTGCGACCGGTCTTTGCCGTCAAAGGCCGCCGAGAGAGAAGTGCTTCTGGGCAGTCGGTTGCGGCGTGGCTTTGGCCTTGTGGTTTGTGCTGTGGGGCCTGAAATACTATGCGCAGCTGGGAGCTGCGGTATTGGCCTGTTGGCTGTTGGCCGTCGGAATCTGTGCCTTGGGTTGGCACCTTGTTGGGCGCTCTTGCCGGGGCTGGCGGCTGCATTGCCGGCGGGGAATCGTCGGTCTGGTGTCTCTGGGGCCGTTGGCGGCGGTGCGCTACGCCGAGATGTACAGCCTGCCGCGCTGGCTCCTGCAGATCAAGGAGGTGACGCCGGGGGAGTGGCGTCATTATCTGGTTTACGGTTCGCCCGGCTTTCTGCTCGCTTTTCTGGTGCTTGCCCTGGTCAGTTTTCTGCGTGGCCGCAAGCGGGTCGCCGGTGATGGTAAACAGTTTCTGGTGCCGGCGGCCGGCATACTGGTCTTGTTGCCGTTGCTCAACTGGTATGCCGCCGGTGTGGTCGATGTCTACGATTGCGCCTATTTCGGCAGGTATCGCCGCTTGACCTACGTCCTTGTGTCGCGGCCCGGCACCGTATCGGCCGGCGATGTCTGCGGGCGGAACCTGATGCATCAGGCCCGCTCGCCGGGCATGGTCCGCTTCCTGCATGACCGCGGCGTCGATCCTGACTGGAGGGTCCGCCGCGGCTGGCAGACCGGCCGGACCCCGCTGCACGTGGCCGCCAACGCCGGCCGGTTCGATCTGGTGCAGGAACTGCTCGCGTGCGGCGCGGATGTGGACGTCCCCGATCACGAGCGCTGGACCCCGCTGCATCGGGCGGCGCACGAAAACCGGCTAACGGAAATGCAGGCGTTGCTGCGTGCCGGCGCGCGCGTCGAGTGCACCGACCGGGGCGGCAACACGGCGTTACACTGGGCCGCACTCCAGGGGCATGTTGATGCGGTTGCCATGCTGCTGGCATCCGGCGCCAGCGGGGACGTGCTCAATGCCAAGGGCTTCACGCCCATGGATCTGACCACCGAGCGGACGCCGCCGGCCGTCAGGCAATTGCTCATGAAGTCGACGGCGGAGGCGGCGAAACGCTGAACCGCCGGCCGTCGAAGTGGACGTCCGGCCCGGGGGCATCGAGGATGCGTGCCGGTGACAGATCCAGGGCCGCCAGGGCGTTGCCGGCGCCGACCTGCCACAGCTCCCGGGCGCTCAGGAGATCGAGACCGGCCAGATGGTTCATGCACTCCAGCATGCTCGCGTGCGACCCGGCGAGGCCCCCGGTTGACGGCGCTGAAATGCGCCCGGTTTTGCTGATCTCGACCTCCAGGCCGCCGAAGATTGTGTAGTTGCCCGGCGGCATGCCGGCCAGCGGCGAGGCGTCGCTGGTGACGATAAAGCGTTCGACCCCCTTGCTTCGCAGGGCGACCGCGATCAGATCCGCCGGGAGATGATGACCGTCGGTGATGAACATGCCGCTGACGTCATTGCAGGAGAGCTGCCACCACAGCGGGTTGTCGTGGCGATGGATCATGTGCGGGATGCCGTTGCCGACGTGGGTGCAGAGCCTGGCGCCGGCGTCGACGGCGGCCTGCATCTGGTCGTCCGTGGCGAGATGGTGGCCGAGCGACACGGCGACCTCTTGATCCACAGCGTGGCGGATAAGATCGACGCACCCCGGCGTTCCCGGTGCGACGGTAAGCAGGCGGATATGGCCGTCAGCCCAGTCCTGGAACTGGTCGAAGGCCTCGATCGAGGGAGGCAGGACGTGTTCCTTCGGGTGCGCTCCGACGGCGCCGGGTTCGGGAGAGATGAACGGGCCCTCCAGATGTATGCCGAGGATGTGCGGGGCCAGTTCGTCGTCGGCCATTGCCTGTGCGATCACCGGGAAATTCGCTTCGTAGGCTGCGGGAGCCGCGGTAATCAGGGTAGGGCAGTAGGCGATGGTGCCGCGCCCTGTCAGTTCCCGAGTGATCTCCCGGACCTGGTCGAGGGTCAGTCCGGGCGCCGAGAAGTCGATACCCCGCCAGCCGTTCACCTGAAGATCAACAAAGCCGTTCATGCCAGACAATGTGATCGGCGCTCACGGCAGGTCAAGCGCCGTTGTCGTTTTACATTGGTTTTACACGTTTGTGACGCTTTTCTGAACAATCAGCGGGTTGCGGCTGCTATATATAAGGACAGACGCAACAACCAGAGAGGAGAGTTCCGATGAGAACTGCAATCGTGTGCACGCTGTTGGCCCTGACGTTCCGGGCCGTCGCCGCTGAAACGAAGGTGGAATCCAGAACGGTTTCGGTGGGCCTGTTCAAGAACGGCCTGGCTGTGGTCAAACGCATGGTCAAGGTCAAGGCCGACGGCGACTACATGGTTGAAGACGTGCCCGAACCGGTGCACGGGACGTTCTGGATCGAGAGCGATGCCAAGGTTGTGACCCGCCTGACCAAACGGAAAGTGCCGGTCGATCTGGATCTGACCAAGGCGTCCGTGACCGCGAAGTTTGCCGGCCGCGAAGTGACGATCCATCTGCGCGGCGAGAACGCCACAACGCTGAAGGGCACCGTGCTGGCCCCGGTGCCGAAAAACGGCAACCCGGCCACGTGGAATCGCAACTACAATCAGCGTTACTACGGCCAGGCTCGGGGCAATGCCCTGGCGCCGGCCGGCAACCACGTGTTGCTCAAGACCGCCCGCGGCGTGGCGCAAGTGGACGTCGGCATGATCTCGCATATCGAGGCAGACGGGTTCAATGACCAGGAAGAGAAATTCCAGCCGGTGTTGGTTTTCGAAGCGTCCAGGGTGCCGGCGAAGGGCGCGGTCATCACGATCAGTTACCTGACCAAGGGGATGTCGTGGGTGCCGAGCTACAAGATTGACCTGCAGAATGCGAATCAACTTACGATCGAACAGAAGGCCGTGATCAAGAACGAACTCGGTGACCTCGGCGATGCGGAGGTCCAGTTGATCTCCGGTTTTCCCAACGTGAAGTTCGGCCACGTGACCTCGCCGCTGTCGTTGCAGACAACACTCAGCAGCTTCTTCCAGCAGCTCAGCCAGCAGCCTCGTCGCGGTCATGTTTCCATGGGCAACGTGATGTCGCAACAGGCAGTCTCGTACAACCGTCCCGCACCTTCTGCCGGTGCCTTCATGCCGGGAAAGAAAGAGCTTGGTGATGGTGTTGATATTCATTACCAGAGCGTCGGCGAACTCGACCTGAAGGAAGGCGATGCGCTGGCGACCGCCGTGGCCAAGGGCAGTGCCGACTATGAGCGCATCGTTGAATGGATCATCCCGGACAGCCGCAATGAGTGGGGCAGATACATTGAAGAATACCAGCGCCGCAACAACCCGGAGAAGTACAAGGACGCCGCCTGGGATTCCATCCGCTTCCGCAACCCGCTGGACTTCCCGATGACCACGGCGCCGGCAATCGTCACCGAAGGCGACAAGTTCCTCGGTCAGTCCCTCAGCTACTGGGTTAACCCCAAGGCGTCGACCGTGATCCACATCACCAAGGCACTCTCGATCGTCACACGCTGCACCGAGAAGGAAGTGAAAGGTGAACGCGAGAAACTCTCCATTGCCGGTCGGCGTTTTCAACGGACCCAAGTGCAGGGCACGGTGTTGATGAAGAACCATCGCAAAAAAGAAGTCCGCATGGTCGTCCGTCGCCGGTTCTCCGGCGAACTGAACAGCGCCGACGGCAAGCCGAAGAAGGAACTCCTCGAACTCGGCGTCTACTCCGTCAACGAACGCAACGAACTCATCTGGGAACTCACCCTCAAACCCGGCGAGACCAAGACGCTGAAGTACACCTATACCGTCCTGGCTTATTACTAGAGCGATCAGACACAGTAGCCATTGCGCCGCAGAAGCGTTGCCAGAGCTCCGCCATTCAGGGACTGTCGGTTTAATGTCTTTCGTCGTGTTTCTGCGCCCCGAAGGGGCTGCCACAACGTAGCCTGGGGCAACGCCCCAGGAAATGTAGCAGACCAGATTCGAACGCTGAAGGCGTTCTGCAACCTCTTGCCATCTGGATGGTTGTAGTTCCCCTTCAGGGAACGATTCGGGTGCAAAAACGATCTCTGGGGCGTTGCCCCAGGCTACGTTGTACACCGCCGTTGGCGCTGTCGGAGGGTCTCATTGCGATTAGATCGACAGTCCCATTCAGGCGGAGACTTTGATCGGGATGCTCGAACAACAATTAAGGAGGTGCACAAATGCTCCGTTGTGCGTTGATGGTCCTGGTAGTTTGTCTCGCCGCCGGCTGCGGTGCGCCCGAGATCGTGGTCGTTGACGAGGCAGGCAACCCGATTGAGGGCGCGGTCGTCAAGGGACGTGCGCACTCAACGGAAGATCGCCGGGAAACGAAGACTGACGTCAACGGCGAGGCGGACATCCCGGACGGCATCCCGGATACGGCTTGGATCTCGGTCACGAAGGAAGGGCACACGGCAGAACTCAACATCGGCATTGAGCAGCCTAGACCGATTCGTGTCGTTCTGCGACCTCTGCCGCGCGGCGGCATCGCCGTTCAGTACAAGGCGAAGTCCAAGGAGGTGCAGCGGTTCCTCGACGGTCTAAGCGATCCGGTTCCGGCGAACGGGCCACACGTCTCCGTATCGGTTACCCCCAACGAGCGGTTTCGATACAATCGCATATTCGACTTCGTGATACCGGACGCCAAGATTGCCGGCTTCGTGGACTACGTCGAAACTGGCGAGGAGCAACCGGCATTCGAGCATCTGGAGGAGATCCCGGCTGGAAGAATCAAGGAAGACCTGCGGGCGCTGGCAGACCACCTGGGGAAACCGGAGGCAGAGGTTAAGACGTGGATCGGGCCGTTCGAGCTTCGGCCGATCAGTTTCCGGTCACTTCGCCTGGATATGACGGCAGACGACGTTGTGGAACTCTACGGAGAGCCAGATCGGAACACCGGCGGCGCATTCTGGACGGGGGAGTATGATTTGCTCGACGGTACGGTGGTCATCGTTGTGGTTGACCGTCAGAGAATCCTGTCTGTCACCCACGTCGATCGGAAGACCGGAAAGATAGAGGACCTGCTGACGACCGATGCCGACGAAAAGGACGCTGACGTCTACGAGGTCTACGTCGTACACCACTTCAAGTACTACCGGCATGGTGACAAAGAATGTCAGCAGCTTCTGGGCAGTTGGCTTGAAGTCTACTTCCCGAAAAGGAGGGTCATCGCGAAGATCGTAGAGATGAACGAGGCCATGTTCTCCGTCGTGTACGATAGCGGGAAACCTGTGGGTGTGAAGAAAGGGATTGAGGTCATTCCCGTGAAGGACGGCGAAGATCCCTACGGCAAGCAAAGACTGGAGAGGCATGACGATTACACACTGTACGAGATGCCCACCAGGATCGACTGCCTCAGACTGACGGACTCAACCTTGAGAGCGATTCTACGGAAGCTCGAACGAAGGTGAACGATACAGTCGCGGCTGCTCAGCTGAGCTTCGCCAACAGTTCGCCGATCTGTCGTCGCGTGCGAAGGAGGACCTTGTCGTCGCGGGTGTAATGCAGCGAGTCGACAGCGAGTTTCGTGCGCACCTTGCGAAGGAGGTCCTTCGCCTTCCTAAGGACCTCCTTCGGGCCTTTGCCCTGGTCGACGGCTTTCTGCAGCATGACGAGATACTCGAAGTCCTCCATGCCTTTGCGGATGACTTCCCAACGCAGACTGGAACAGATCTTCTTCTTGCCGGGGTAGACGATGAACGGGTCGCCGGCCGGCAGACAGGAGCGGTCGAGGACATAGACGCTGCCGCCGGTGGCGTCGTACCACGGCGACGGGGGCAAGGGCATCGGCACTTGCGTCCACGGTTTCCAGGAGTTGTAGCCCCAGTGCAGGAAGCCCTTCAGGTCAAGACTGAATGACAGCCAGAAGAGGATGCGGTTACGGATGGAGGCGTAGTCGAGGAACCGGTTGGGGTGCAACCCGCGCGGGGCCAGGCAGACGTAGCTCCACATGGTTTCGCCGCGGACCGGGATGTAGTCCTTGTCGATCTCCTGCACCTGCGGCACGCGCCAGTCGACCTTACCGATCACCTGCTCGCAGCAGGTGGCGTCAATGTTCTTCACGCCCGGCAGCCAGCTTTTGACTTTGTCACGCAACGCAATCCATGATTCACAGTTGCTGTCGATCGGTTCGTCGGAGATATGCTGCACATATTTGCGGTGCCATCCGCGTTTCTTCAGGTGCGTATGGATGCCCTGGAGGAACGCTTGCATATAGGGTTCAAACTCGCCGTCGGTCAATGTCTCCCGCGACGTGTCGATGGTCTCGCCATCCGCGTCTTTCATCGGGAACCGGGTCCAGCGGATGCGGCTGTTCCAGCCGGCTTCGCGGCGGGCGACATGGCCGCCCTCGATCCACACGACGCCGGCTTTGCGGAACGTTCGGATCCATTTGTCGAGGCGCTTGAAACCGAGCTTCAGCTTCCCGGACGCAAGGCGGGTGACATCGACCAGACTGAAGAACGGTGTCAGGATCATGTCTTGCCGATGGGCGGCCATGTCTTCTGCGGCCTTACGGATCCACGTCCAGTGCGCCGAACTCCAGCGCTCCAGATGGTAGTAGTTCGCCACGTCATCCGGCCAGAACCATTCGGTGTGATGCAGCGACGGTTTGTCAGGCAGGGCAAACGGCCAGACCGTCAGTTCGATCGGTACGGTGTGTCGGCAGCGGTCGCTGTCTTTGGTGGTCAAGTCAATTTCGATGGAGCCGTTGTATGTGCCGGGTTTCGTGCGTTTCGGGATACGTACCGAGACCCAGAGCGGCTGTGTCCATTCGTCGCGAATGCGGATGACCGACTCTTCGAGGAAGGCATCGGGGAAGAAGGCCGGGGCCTGCCGCAGGTAGGTGGAGGGGTCGTTATTGCCGCGGGGATTGGCCAGCACGTGAGTGTACCAGACCCAGTGCGCCGACAGGCAGGTGCGTTTGATCGCGTTTCCGCCGGGGCCCGAAAGCTCGGAGAAGCGGAAGCACGCCGCGGCAATCTCGACGCCGCGCGGAATGCGTACTGCGATCTGCGCATCTTCCGTTTCGCTACGGGCGGCCTGTAGTCGGAGGCAGCGTGAGGCGCGCCGGGGTTTCAGTGAATCGGGGAAGAGCTTCTCCAGTGAATGCGTCGTCCAGACATCAATGTCCATCGCGGTCTCCAGTGCAGCGCCGGTTGCAACGGCCGCAGTCCGGGGTGCCGGCCGGTCAAAGGTCAACCGGGGGGTTGCTCTTACTCCTGCGGCAGCGGACCCGCGTACGGGGGATGCTCGAAACGGCAGTCCTCCTGCACCCGGGGATCGTCGTTGGCCTTGAGTACGGCCAGCAGCTGTTCCGACAGCTGTCGGCGGACCTCCTGGTAGTCCGGATGATCGATCAGGTTGTGCATATGGTCCGGATCGTTCCGGATGTCGAAGAGTTCTTCGGCCGGGAACTTGCCGAAACCCAGTTGATATGTGTCCCAGATCTCGGCGCGATGGTGGATCATCCAGGCTTTGGTCGGGCTGGCGTCCAGGTCATAGTAGGCGACCATGGTATTCCAGCACAGGTTCTCGTAATCCGGGGCCGGCGTGGCCGGGTCGTCGAGCCCTTTGGGATCGCCCATGGGCCAGCGGTCGGGTTCGAAGTTGCGGATATAGAGAAAGTCATGGGTGCGGATGGAGCGCTGGGGGTAGGGCAGCCCGCCGGCGCGCGCCGCGGCCACATGCCGTTCCCGGCCCATGACCGCCCAGGTCCGCTCCGGATCCACCTGTCCGGCCTTCTCTGATGTTAATACGTTTAACAAACTGTTGGCCGACATGCAGGACGGCGGGGAGACGCCTGCCGCCTCCAGAAAGGTCGGCGCCAGGTCCTGGAGGTTGACGAAGTCGTCGACGATCCGGCCGCCCGGCACGTGGCCGGGCCAGCGAGCGGCGAGGGCGACTTCGCAGCCGCTGTCGTACAGGTTGCACTTGCCGCGCGGCATACCGGGGATGCCGTGATCGCCGCTGACGACGACCAGGGTGTTGTCCAGTTCGCCGATTTCTTCGAGTCGGTCCAGCAGCACGCCGAGTCCGGCATCGACGGCCTGGCATTCGCCGAGGTAATCGGCGACGTCTTCACGGATTTCCGGGACATCCGGCAGGAAGGCCGGCAGTTTTCCTTTGAGGTCATCGGGTTCGAGGCCCCAGAGCGCTTTGCCGGAGCCGCGGGCCCAGGTTCGGTGGGTGTTGGTGGGGCCCCACCAGTAACAGAATGGTTGATTTTCGGGTCTGGCTTCGAGGAAGGCGTCGAAATTGTCGCGCGTCTCATTCAGGAGATCCTGTTTGGCGGCTTCGACGCCCTTTTCAGGGGCGTGTTTGGTGACGTAATGCGAGAAGCCGCTGTACTGGGTGCCGGCCGGGCAGTAGCGGGTGCGTTCGCCGCCGTAGGGCTCGTCCCGCGGGGTGCCGGGGGACCAGACTTTGTAGGTATGCCCGATAAAGTAGCCGTTGTCCTCGAGGATCAGCGGGTAGGTGGGGATTTCGGGGTTCCAGACGGCGCCCTGGAGGATGGCGCCCATGCCGGTCTGCCAGAAGTACTGGCCGGAACAGATGGCGCTGCGGCAGGGCGTACACGACGGCGCCGGCACGACGGCGTTGGCGAACAGCACGCCTTCGCGGGCGACGCGGTCGAAGTTCGGCGTGTCGATGATGGCGTTCGGGGTGGAATCGCCTTCGATCCGGCGGTAGGCGCCGGCATAGCGGCCCCAGTCGTCAGCAAATGCAAACAGAATATTCGGTTTCATGGCAGTCGTTGGTGACCGGCCTTCGGGCTTGGCTCGGCAGGTTGTGCAATGCTGCGGCGGCCCGAGGTGGTCAGCCGGTTGATATGGACCTTGTTGCTTGGGTTTTGTCGGTATCTTTACGTTGTTCGTGTTTCCTGATGTGCCTGTTCAGTCTACTCAATGTCCGGAAACTACAGAAGCAAGCCGGGCCGGCTTTTTTTGCCGGGCGGCCGCGGCAGCCTTGCCCTGAGGCGGGGTTATGGCTATACTATGGTTTAAAGCAGGGTTACAGGTACTTGAGGAGTTTACAGTCAATCTGGGCGATTGCGTCCAAGACCGTCCGGTCCGCCGTCCGGTCACGGGTGGTCCACGTCATTCTGTTTTTCTGCCTGCTCACTGTTGTTGTGGTTCCGCTGACGATTGCCAGCGACGGCACGGCGAAGGGGCTGGTCCAGGTGTCGCTGACCTACACGTTGGGGATCATCGGCGTCCTGCTGTCGCTGGTGGCGGTCTGGCTGGGCAGCGTCCTGATGTCCGAGGACATCGAGGGATACCAGATCCACATGGTCATCACCAAGCCGGTTTCGCGGTCGGCGGTATGGTTGGGGAAATGGCTTGGCATCGTTCTGCTGCTGGGCGGCATTCTGTTCACGTCCAGCGCGATTATTCTGGGGATGACGTATTGGCGCCTGCACCGCAGCGATTTCTCCGCGGCCGAGATGACGCAGTTGCGCAAGGAGGTTTTGGTCGGCCGGCGCCTGCATCAGCCGGAAGAACCGAACTTCGAGGAGTTGGTCGAGCTCGAGTACCAGCATCGGGTGGCGTTGTTCGGCCCGCAACTGCCGCAGGGCATGACGCCGGAGACGGTCAAACGCACGATCCGTTCGCAACTGGAACGGCGCAAGGGCGAGGTGGCCTTTATGGGGCGCCGTCGCTGGGTGTTCGCCAATGTGCCGCGCGACTTTCAGGGCGAGACGTTCAACCTGCGGTACCGCCTGTATGTCGATCGCGTCAAGGAACGGGATCAGCGGGCGACGCAGGGCGTCTGGTTTCTGCGGGACCCGCAGGCCGGAGCCGATCAGCCGCAGTTCCGCATGCTGCCCAAGCGCGAGGTCGGCGGCGTCTTCGCCGAGATCCCGATCAGCCGTCAGGCGATTGGCGCCGACGGTACGGTGGAGATCCATTACTGGAACCGCGACCCGGGCGGGTCGAATGTGGTCCTGCCGCCGGAGGACGGCCCGCACCTCATGCTCGGGGCCGTCGGTTTCTGGAATAACTTCGCCCGGGTGGTCATTCTGATCTTCATCCAGGTGATGTTCATGGCGACTCTGGGCTGCGCCTGCGGCGCGACGCTGTCGACGCCGGTGGCGATTTTTATCTCGTTCTCCTATGTCTTCATCGGCCTGCTGGTCCGCTATATGCGGCCGGAAGACCCGGGCGCCGTCAGGACCTCGGAGAACGTGCTGATGAAGATGATCCTGGCGGTGCAGCGCGTGGCCAAGATGGCCACGGTATCGCTCAACGACTTCATCCAGGTACAGCCGCTGACGCGCGGCGAGCTGGTGGATATCTGGGTGATCCTGCTGGCCCTGATTACCGTGGTCGTCGTCCGCGGCGGCATTATCGGGGCCATCGGACTCTATGGGTTTTCTCGACGTGAACTCGGCCTGGTGATTCGAAAATGAAGCGACTGACAAAACTCCTGATCCTTGCCCTTGTCTGCGGCTGCTGCCTGGTCGGCGTGTCGTTGACGCAGCATCGGCTGGATGTGATCAAAGAAGACAAACAACTGGTCAACACGCTGGCCGACGAACGGATGACGCCGCGCATGGCGATTACGGTCGGCGCACTGGGCGCGTTTCGCGGCATCATTGCGGACCTGCTGTTTTTGCGTATGAACGCCGAGAAGGAGAAGGGCAATTACTTCGAGTTGATGCAGCTCGGCGAGCTGATCGTGCAGCTGCAGCCGGACATGCCGGGGGCCATCACCTTCATCGCCTGGAACATGGCCTACAACGTGTCGGTCACATTCACCGCCCACGAAGACCGCTGGCGCTGGGTCCAGCGCGGCATCGAGATGATTCGGGACGAAGCGCTCAAGTACAACCCCGACGACCCCGAGGTGCATCACCAGCTGGCCTGGATCTATCAGCACAAGGTCGGGCAGATCCTCGACGACGCCAACCGATATTACAAAGGCCAGCTCGCCCGGCAGCTGATCGGCGTTCTCGGCAACAGCGACAGTTACGAATGGGACAGGCTCGCCGCCGCCCCCGACGATGAAGACGGCCTGCGCCGGATGCTCGGCCGGCGGCGGCTCGGCAAGGTCCTCCTTGACGAAGAGGACGCCGATGTGGAAGCCATTGCCAAGGCTGTCGAACGGCTGGCTGCACTGCAGGAGCAGAACGGGAAGATCCCCGATGACGCCCTGCAGCGGATCGAAAAGGGCGGCGTCCGGGACGACGTCCTCCGTGCCGTCTTCGCGGCGGTCCGCGCTGCCGAAGCCCGCCGGGCCGGATTCGGCGATAAGGCCGACGCCCTGATGAAAACGATTCTGGCCGACCTCCAGATGACCGTCGGCTTGCACAGCGAGTTCTACCGCATCCTGGAAACGGCGGGCACGACCTACCGCCGGCTGGAGGAAGAGTTCCGGCTGAACTCCGGCCTGCCCGACGGTTTGCGGGAAAAATTCGAAGCCGCCGGACTCGCCGAAGACCTGGACTTCTACTTCCGCAGCAAATGGCTGCGCGACGTCCACAAACTCGACTCCGACCGGATTGCCGAGCTGAACGAGCAGTTCGGCTACCTCGACTTCCGACTGCCGGAGGCGCATGCCATCTACTGGGCCGACCGCGGGCTGCAGCACAGCCCGAATCATACCAACCTCAATCGCATTATCGCCCATTCTTCGGCGCGGTCGGTCAAGGCCGGGCGCCTGCGTCATCTGACCGAAGACGGCTACGCCGTCGTCATGCCGAACCTGGACAATGTCGATGTCGTCAAGCAGATGTACATCGACAACCTGTCCAAGTTCGAGAACAGCACCGGCTATCTGTCGGGCTTCGAGAACTGGGTCAAGGACACAATCGTCGTGCTCTATATGTGGGGCAAAGAGAAGAAGGCCGCCGAGTACATGCAGTTCCTCCGGAGCTACGAGCATTTCCAGAACCGGCCCGAGTACAAGTTGTCGGCAACCCGTTTCGCCCTGAAACTCGCGGCCGAGGATATCGGTGACAAGAGTGATAAACAGGTCGCGGCCATGATGTTCGGCGTCGGCGTACAGCATATCGAAGCTCTGGCGTACCAGAACTACGACCGCGCCGAGATTACCCTGCGCATCCTCAAACGTATCCGCCAGCGATACTACGAAGACATCGACCGGGGCAAGCGCATCGAGGAACGCAAACAGCTGCCGACGGTGACGCAGGTCCTGATCGAGGCCAAGCGTTATCTCCTCCGTTTTGAACCGCACCCGGAACTGCGGCGGGCCATCCTGTCCGTCGGCCCGGAATTGCCGGCCCCGCCCGACGCCGTCCGCCGTCCCGGCGCGGCCCCGGATAACGAGTGACTGGTACGGGCGGCATAGACGCCGGCCTGAAGATCGCATCATTTCCTGCTGCGCCGGCGCCGCCCGAAAAAAACCTTCGCGGCGTCACCCTTGCCAGTCGACCGAGGACTTGACTGCCGCCAGGGTAAGGCGTCCGAAGATCTCGCCGGCCAGGACGTGCTTGCCGCAATAGGCTACAGTCGGCGGGCCGGCGCCGTTGACGATTGCCGTGGCGTCGGTGCCCGTGCCGGTGGCGACGGCGTCTGAGACGCGGCTCTTGATCCCCAGGTCCTGGAGTACGGCGCATTTGGCTTCGGTGATGATCACCAGAGCTTCGACCAGCGCCGCCGGCGTCAGCCGGGCGGTGGTCGCCGCGATGATGTTGATCGTCCCGGGGGGTGGCTCGTCGGCGTTGAACGTCCGCACGTCTGCGGGGTCGGCGACGCGTCGTGCATTAGCCATTCCGGATGTGACGCTGACGAACGTTGAAACGCCGGCGGTGGTGTCTTCCGCCACCCGCAGGGAGTTCATCGAGGCGGCGGTCATCAGGCCCAGGGCCGGGCCGTGCCAGCCGGCGGCAGTGCAGTACTCCGTCAGGGCGGCGGCCGGCGGCGCCGGGCAGTCGCTGTGTTTCGGGACGCGGAGGTTGACGATGTGTCGGACGTCCTGCAGGCCGCCGTTCAGGACGGCGGAACTCAGGACTTGCTGCGGCCGGCCGAAATCGAGATGAATATGCCGGTCGGTCCGTTCAAACGCCCGCAGCCCCGGGAAAACGACGTGAGGTCCTTCCATGTCCGGAATTCCTTCGTATGGTAAACGCGATCCGCGAGATGATGGATAGAGGATGCCCCGATACAATACTGTAGATGACGCGCCCGACCAGAAGCCGGACTGGCAATTGCTGCGGCGGCTGTTCGGCTACATCCGGCCCTATCGCTGGTACGTTGATGCCGCGATCGCCTGCAATCTGGTTGTGGCCGGTCTCCAGGCGCTGCGGCCGTGGCTGACTAAGGGTCGGCGCGGAAATAACGTCGCATTATTCGGGGCAGACATACCAACC